>JAYSPI010000112.1:0-5668 GCA_043722215.1 Prosthecobacter sp. | reverse complement strand
CGGCTAGGGGTCAACCGCAACCGCTTGCCCAAAGATTCAGAGCGGGCGGAACCGCCACCGTGTGAGGATCTGGCGATCCTGAAGGACCTGGATGCGCTGGCCGTTTTACGGGCAAGGCAAGCTGCGCCTGGAGTTGCGTGACCGCGGCTGGATGGGTTGGCACACCGGGGCTGTGCTGTCCTGGCGGATTTCGAACACCCTCGACACGGGCTTTTGTTTAGAGGTTTTTGAGGAGGCGGCTTGAAACCATGAAAACAACCTCCGGAAAGTTGACCACAGAAACCCTCCGCTCCGACGAGCTCGGCCACGGCCGATTCACGCGGCGGGACCCTGTGACCCACTTTCCTCCAAGAGCGGAATACGCCACTCACAACATAAACAACCACGCTCCCCGGCCTCCCACTACACCCCGACCCATGCAAGCTGGGTCAATCTGGCAGAATACGGCTTCTCGATTCTGACGCGAAAGGGACTCCAGCAATCTGTCCACCGGTCAAATCGAGAGCTTGTTCGATTTCTGAAAGACTTCGTGAATCAATATCACAAATCCTGCGGGCCGTTCGTTTGGACGAAAGGTTCGGATAAACTCAAAAAGATTATTGAGCTCACCCAAACCTATCAAGAGCGGACGCACACTGATTAAGGGGACGATGTGCCAGGTCATCCCAACTGCCCCACGGCCCGTTGGGCATGGCACTCACCTACGCCATCAATCAATGGGACAAGTTCATCGTCTGCCTGGAAAACGGACGGCTGGAAACCGACAACAATCTAGCAGAAAACAGGGTTCGTCCGGCGAAACTCGGTGCGCGCAACTGGATGTTTTTTCGAAATGCCGAGGCAGAGGACTCCGAGCACGAACGCGGCCGACTCCACGCCAAAATCGGCCAACAAGCCGTGGAGCTGGACTGAGGCGGGCCCCAAACCTCGCGTGAAGCCCGCGCCCAGTGTGGGAGCCTCATGGCCAGCGCGGCTGGAGATCGAGGGGGTATGCGGGCTTGCTGGTCTATGTGCTGCAGCGCTTCCATGCGCAGCCTGTGGGATGGCTGTGAAATTCATGAATTACGGCTCTTGGTGCATGCCGGCAGTAGCAATGATTCCTCGATAGTTTTCCACGGATGAGGTCAGGGCATGCGTCTGTTAGTTCGGGGTGAGTCTGACTAGCAGATCATCGCTATCCACGGGGTCGCCCTTTTTGACGAGGATTTCGCGGATGGTGCCCTCGGTGCTGGCGCTGACGGTGGTGAGCATTTTCATGGCTTCGAGGACGACGAGTGGATCGCCGGCGGAGACGTGCTGGCCGATTGAGACGGCGACCTCGGTGACCATTCCGGGCATGGGCGCGCAGGCGTGGGTGGGGTTTGCGATTTCTCCCGTGATGCGGCGGGCGATCGAGGTGGTTTGGAGTGAGTGATCAAAAACCACCGATTCGCGGGGCATGCCATTGAGTTCGTAGAACAACGCGCGCCGACCGGCGGTGTCCGCCTCGCCGATCGAGATGAGCTTGATGATGAGGATTTTACCGGGGTCGATCTCGATCTCGATCTCCTCGCCGAGGTGGAGGCCATAGAAAAACGCAGGGGTGGGCAGTCCGCTGAGGTCATCATATTTTGATTGGAAGGCGGTGAAATCCGCAAACACCTGTGGATACATCAAATGCGAGTATAAGTCGTTATCGGTTGCCGGGCGTCCCAGTTGGGTCGTTAGAGCCGCGCGGGTCGCTTCCAAATCGACGGGTTCGGCGAGTTCTCCGGGGCGTTTGGTGGTGGCTTTGCGGTTGCCGAGTACGACGCGTTGGACGTCGGCGGGCCAGCCGCCATCGGGTTGGCCGAGGCCGCCGGCGAGCATGTCGATGACGGATTCCGGGAAGTCGATTGCCCCGGGGGTGAGCGATGGTACGGCGGCGGCTTGGATGCCGCGGGTGACGAGGAACATGCACATGTCACCGACGACTTTGGACGACGGGGTGACCTTGACGATATCCCCGAAGAGCTGGTTGACCTCGGCGTAGGTGCGCGAGATTTCGCGCCAACGATGGCCGAGGCCCATGGCGTTCGCCTGTTCGCGCAGGTTGGTGTATTGGCCGCCGGGCATTTCGTGGTCGTAAACCTCCGCCGTGCCCGCGCGCGGGGCGGAATCAAATGGCTGATAGAATGCGAGCACGCCCTCCCAATAATCTGAGAGCTCGTTGAGAGCCTCCAAATCGAGGCCAGGGTCGCGCTCGGTCAAGGCGAGGGCGGCGGTCACCGAGTTGAGGTTAGGTTGGGAGGTTGACCCGGACATTGAGGCGATGGCGAGGTCAACGATATCGACGCCGGCATTGGCGGCGGCAAGCACGGAGGCGGCGTTGATGCCCGACGTGTCGTGGGTATGAAAGTGGATCGGGATGCCGATTTCCTGCTTGAGTGCGGTGACGAGCTTGTGGGCGGCGAGCGGCTTACACAGCCCAGCCATGTCCTTGATGGCCAAGATATGTGCTCCCATCCGCTCAACTTCACGGGCTTTGGCGATGTAGTATTGCAGCGAATACTTGTCGCGCTTCGCGTCATTGATATCGCCGGTATAACAGATTGCGGCCTCGCACAGCACCTTGCCGTGGTTGCGGGCGGCTTCCATCGCCACTTGCATGTTAGGTAGATAGTTCAGTGAGTCGAAAATCCGGAAGATATCCATTCCGGAGTCGGCAGCGTGGTGGATGAATCCGGCGACCACGTTGTCCGGGTAGTTTGAGTAGCCGACGGCGTTGGAGCCGCGGAAGAGCATCTGAAAACAGAGATTCGGGATCTGCTCGCGCAGCCGCACGAGGCGATCCCACGGGCACTCACTGAGAAACCGCATGGCGGTGTCGAAGGTGGCTCCTCCCCACATTTCTAGTGACAATAACTGTGGCAGGCGGTGGGCGATGACTTCTGCCACGCGCAGCATGTCATGGGTGCGCATGCGCGTGGCGATGAGCGATTGGTGAGCGTCGCGCAGAGTGGTATCGGTGACGAGCAGGCGCTTTTGATCGAGAACCCAGCGCGCAAATTGCTCCGGCCCGAGGGTGCGCAGCAGGTCGCGACTGCCTGCCGGGACCTGCGCGTGATGCTCGGTGACCAAGGAATTGGGCACGGGGGCCTTGGGTAGGGCGGCGGCAGGTTTCCAGCCTTTGGCGGTGGGGTTGCCATTGAGCGTGATATCCGATAGATACGCGAGGGTGCGGGTTGCCCGGTCACGCCGCGGCTCAAATTGGAATAACTCCGCCTGGGTGTCGATGAGTTTGGTGTGCGCTTGACCGGCGCGGAAGGTGGCATTGGCGATGACGTTCTCGAGAAACGGAATGTTGGTTTTTACCCCACGAATGCGAAACTCGCGCAGTGCGCGGTCCATCCGCTGGCAGGCCATTGGGAAATCGCGGCCCATGGCGGTGATTTTCACGAGCATCGAGTCGTAGTATGGCGTCACCACCGAGCCGGCGTCGCCTGAGGCGGCATCCAAGCGAATTCCAAATCCCGCGGCCGACCGGTAGTTGAGGATTCTGCCGTAGTCAGGGGCGAAATTGCGTTGAGGGTCTTCGGTGGTGACGCGGCACTGGATGGCGAAGCCGATGCATGGGATTTTGTCTTGGGGTGGGATGGCGAGCTCTTCGCCAAACAATGGATGCCCTTGCGCTATGAGGATCTGCGAACGCACCAGGTCAATGCCCGTCACGCACTCGGTCACGGTGTGCTCGACTTGGATGCGTGGGTTCATCTCGATGAAGAACCAATCGTTGCGGTCCATATCATAGAGGAACTCAACGGTGCCGGCATTGTTATAACCGATCCCGGAGGCAAGCTGGACGGCCGCCGCGCACAATTCCTTGCGGACCTGTGGGTCTAGGCTCATCGCAGGGGCGACCTCTACGACTTTCTGATAGCGGCGCTGCACCGAGCAATCGCGTTCGTGAAGGTGGACTACGTTGCCGTGCTGGTCACCGAGGATCTGCACCTCAATGTGCTTGGCGTGTGAAATATACCGCTCCAAAAACACCGCTGAATTGCCGAAGGCATTGAGTGCCTCGTTGCGTGCCTCGACGAGCAAGTCGGCGAGTTGCGAGGGTTTTTCGACAACGCGCATGCCGCGCCCACCGCCACCGAAGGCTGCTTTGATGATGAGTGGAAACCCGATTTCATGGGCGACGTGGAGTGCCTCGTCGAGGTCGGTGATGGGGTTTTGGGTGCCGGGAAGCGTGGGGATATTGAACTGATGGGCCAGCGCGCGGGCAGCGGTTTTATCACCCATGTGATCTAATAGCTCGGGTGACGGCCCGATGAACGTGATGCCTTCGCGCGCGCAAGCCCGGGCAAACTCCGCGTTTTCAGATAGAAATCCATACCCCGGGTGGATCATGGTGACGCCCTTGCGTTTGGCCAGGGCGACGATCCCCTCGATGTCTAGATAGGCGCCGACCGGGCCTTTGGAGGCGTCTAGCGGGTACGCTTCATCTGCTTTGAACCGGTGAATCGAAAACCGGTCCTCCTCGGCGAAGATCGAGACGGTGCGCAGCCCGAGTTCATTCGCTGCGCGAAAGATGCGAATGGCGATTTCGCCGCGATTGGCGGCCATTAATTTTCCAGGGCGGGTCGGGATATCGGACATGGCAGACGTGTGATTGGATCGCTGGGGGCGTAGCGTGCCTCCAGCGTGACTGCGTACTCTAGCGTACGATCTGATTTGTGAAAGTGGGATTTTTTCAGATCGGTGGCGGTGGGTAGGCGTCCGCCAGCGAGGTTGCTGGCCATGGGGGATTCCCCCATCTGCAAATCAGGGGGCTGGCCTGATGCCGATCGAGTGGCGATTGTGCATAGTCGCCGCTTCCGAATCACAATTTCAACGAGTCACCTGATGGATTAAAGCGTACGGCCTAAATATCGACTCCCCTGCTACGTCGCTCGCAATCTGATTCCTAGAAAAATCAACCTAACAACGCACCTATCCATGAAAATACTACCGAAAGTGATCCTGTCGATCGCTCTGATGCTGACCGGCTCCATCCACGCGCAAGACGTCGGCCTGGGCGATGCGCTCTTCAACTCCGCGAGCGCGGATACAGATGCCACGTGGTATGAACCGATGCCCATGGATCATGCGCTGGTCTTTGAAGGGTTCGGAACCAATGCTGGCTACACTCGCACCCTCACCTATTCCTCCGGCGGTCTGGTCGCCGGAGTGAAAACTATCAAACGCCACCAAGTCGACGACTCGCCCACCGCCGCAGTCGAAGATCTCTGGATCGCATTCGACGCAGCAGACGATGTGAGGGTCTTGAAAATTGTTAGAGGTGGGGTCGTTGTTTTTGAAGCAAAAGCCACTACCACCCCGCCGCTTTATCTGCCGAGCCTGCCAACCCAAGGGCAATCATGGAGCGTCGCTGGCGCAACCGTCACCGTCGAGCAGATCATGCCATCGAACTCGGGTAGCCGCCTGAAAATCACCACCGCCACTGCAGATGGTAAATCTGAGTCCAGCTTCCTGCATGCCGGGGAGGGCCTCCTTCTAACCGAAACTGGTGAAAAATCCGGCTGGCACCCGAAACCCACCGCCCTCCCGCAACCCTAAGCCCGACTCTTCCGGCCCTGACTCGTCCCACGACTTAACACTGCTCAATTATGACACCCACCACCCTGCCTCCATCATCTGCCGCCGG
>JAYSPI010000111.1:0-4631 GCA_043722215.1 Prosthecobacter sp. | reverse complement strand
GGTTTTGGTGCCTGGACCATCATCATTGATGCCAACCTGCGCGGTGAAACGTGAACAGCCACCTTGCAGGTCCAAATGCACCACGCTCGGTGCCATCGTGCCGCAGCCATGAGTGTAATCCTTGCCCGCGATCCGTAGCGCCTTGCCGTCCGTCGAGCGATCCAATCCCGGTTTGCCTTGACCTTGCTGGATGCGCCCGAGATCCAATGACGATAGCCGGATGTTCTCGGCCGTGGCTTGGCTCACTGCCAATGGTGCCAGAGCGATGATGGCTGCCGTAAAACCAGCGAGGTGGTGAGGGGTTGGGGCACCATGCCAGGCCCGGTGAAGGCGGCGCGTGATTATGGCAGATAAGGAGGGTGGGATGGGGTGGTGATTAGGCATCGGCGTCAATTGAATGATGGTAGAATGGCAGAGCGGGGAGAATCGATGCGACTGCCATTTTGCGGTGTGATTATCCCCTTTTGCGGAGTGGGCTTACGCTGTCGGGGCGCTGGGTAAAGAATTCGTCAGCTTGCAAATCTATCGTCATGCCCCTTTGATGCACGCCTTCGCTATGTCTCTTTCTGCGCTGGATTTGTTCACCATTGGAGTCGGTCCATCGTCATCCCACACCGTGGGGCCGATGCGTGCCGCCTGTCACTTTGTCCGCTCTCTTGCGACCGCCGGTCTGGCATCGCGGGTGGTCCGGTTGCGCTGCGATCTTTACGGATCACTGGCCGCGACTGGCAAGGGCCACGGGACCGATGGCGCACTGATCATGGGGTTTCTGGGCGAGGAACCCGAATCCATCGATGTCGATGGCATCGCCCAGCGACTGGAAACCATCCGTAGTACATGCCGCCTGAGTACCCCATGGGGCGCGGTCATCCCGTTCAATGCTCAGCAAGATATCGACTTTAAACGCCTCAAACCGCTGCCGCTCCACCCGAATGGCATGCACTTCATGGCGCTGGATGCCGACGATGTGCCAGTGCTCGAACAAGTGTATTATTCTCTGGGCGGGGGCTTCATCGCCACCGAGGCGGAGATGCTCAAACCCGAATCCCACGGCGTCGAATTGCCCCACCCCTTCACCAGCGCCGTCGAACTCATGCGCCATTGTGAGTCGCTTTCACTCTCGGTGGGCGACTTGATGCTCGCCAACGAAGTTGCATTTCGCCCGGTCTCAGAAACCCGCGCCCGCCTCGACGCGATTTGGTCGGCGATGCAGGCGTGCGTGAAGCGCGGGTGTGGCCAAGAAGGCGTGCTGCCCGGCGGCCTCCTCGTCAAACGCCGTGCGCGGGCCATCCACGAACGCCTCCGCGATTTCCCGGAAGCCGCGCTCGCCGATCCGCTCACCATCCTCGATTGGGTCAATCTCTACGCCCTAGCCGTGAACGAAGAAAATGCCGCCGGCGGGCGCGTCGTCACCGCCCCTACCAACGGTGCTGCAGGGATCATCCCTGCCGTCCTCCACTATGCCGTTAGATTCCGTCACTCGCCCCATGCCGACGGCGTGCACCGGTTTTTACTCACCGCCGCCGCCATCGGCATGCTCTACAAGCGCAATGCCTCGATCTCCGGCGCGGAGGCCGGTTGCCAGGGCGAGGTTGGCGTTGCCTGCTCAATGGCCGCCGCCGGACTGGTCGAGTTCCTCGGCGGGACACCGAAACAGGTGGAAAATGCCGCAGAAATCGGCATGGAACACAACCTCGGACTGACCTGCGATCCGATCGGCGGCCTAGTCCAGATCCCCTGCATCGAGCGCAATGCCATGGGGGCTGTGAAAGCAATCAATGCCTCGCGACTCGCCCTCTCAGGCGATGGCTCCCATTTTGTTTCCCTCGATAAAGTGATTCAAACGATGCGCGACACCGGGCGCGACATGAAATCCAAATACAAGGAAACCTCGCGCGGCGGACTGGCGGTGAGCGTGGTGGAATGCTGAGGATTGGCGGTCATTCGCGGTGACTATTCAGGTTGCCAGTGGTCTGTCAGATTTCAAATAACGGATGGGAAAGCGGCGAAGCATCCACGGGGAGCACACTGAAATGCCCGTCCCATCGCGACCGACCCACTCTTCAAAAAATCTGTGGCCGTCCCTGAATCTGCGGAAAAACCGGATTTTAGATGGAAAGACTCCGGCGGAAACTCGCGTAGGGAATGGGATTCTTATCCATTTATGAAAATTATTGGTCAAATTACCCCCGTCTTTATCGCGATGACGCTCTTGCTCGGCGGCACACGTGCCACCTCAACGGAAATCCCCCGTCCGGAGCACCCACGCCCGGACTTGTTCCGAGACAACTGGATGTCACTCAACGGACCATGGCAATTTGAGGTGGATAAGACGGCGGACGGCGAATCGCGCGGCCTGACTTCTGGAACCGACCTGAATTCAAAAATTCTCGTCCCGTTCTGCCCGGAGAGCAAGCTGTCGGGCTTAACAATTCCGATGACGGATCACATCAAAAACGTCTGGTATCGCCGCACGTTTCAGGTTCCCGCAGCGATGAAGGACAAGCGGATTCGGCTGCATTTCGGCGGCGTGGATTACTACTCTTGGGTTTACATCAATGGCCAGCTTGCCGGAACCCACCTTGGCGAAAATGTGGACTTCAATTTCGACATCACCCGGTATCTGAAAGATGGCAGCAATGAAGTGGTGCTAAAGGTGTTCGATGATTTTTCGTCAGACTTACAGCCCAGAGGGAAACAGTCAGGGAGCGATAAAAGTTCCGGTTGTTTCTACACCCGGACCACCGGGATCTGGCAATCGGTGTGGTTGGAAGCCGTTGGCTCGTCATTCGTCGAGACGATTTCCGTGGTGCCGGATCCCGATCACTCGCGGGTTGTCATCACGGCTAAGATCAATGGCGCGGATAAAGATTTAAAGCTCAAGGCGGAAGCCTTTGCCGATGGCAAATCGGTTGGCTCGGACATCGCCTCCGGCCCCGGCCAAAACGTGCTGGTCATCGATCTCAAAGAAAAGAAGTTATGGAGTCCAGGCACGCCCTTTCTCTACAACTTGAAACTCACGCTGGTGAGCGGGACGAAAAAAATCGACGAGCTGACGAGCTATTTCGGCCTTCGCAAGGTCACGATTGAAGGGCGGAATTTCCTGATCAACGGCAAGCCGATTTTCCAGCGGCTCATTCTGGATCAGGGGTTTTATCCGGATGGGTTGTGGACTGCGCCGTCGGATGAGGCGTTGAAGAAGGACATCGAACTCAGCATGGCGTGTGGCTACAACGGTGCGCGGTTGCACCAAAAAGTCTTTGAGCCGCGCTTCCTCTACTGGGCCGACCGCCTTGGATACCTCGTTTGGGGCGAGTATCCCAACGCCGGTTACAACAATCAGCGGGAAGGTTTCTCGGCAGTGGTCAACGAATGGACCGCGATTCTCATGCGCGACCGGAATCATCCATCGATCATCGGCTGGTGTGCCTTCAATGAAAACTTCGAGGACTCGGGCGAGCTTCAGCAAATGGTCTGGAACGTCACCAAGACCATCGATCCAACCCGCCCCGCCCTCGAAGCCAGCGGATGGAACCACACGCTGCCCAATCCTGAAGTCAGAGATGCGCACGATTACACCAGCGATCCCAAGCGCTTGGAGAAGAAATGGATGGATTATTTCGCCGCTGCGCCCGCAGGTCCGACCGTGCCGGCACGCTACGGCAATAGAGACGCGTTCAACGCTGATTGCGGAGTTCCCTACATGATCAGCGAAATTGGCGGGATCGGCTGGGCAACCGAAGGCGGTTGGAGCTACGGCAATGGCCCGAAAACTTTGGATGAATTCTATACCCGCTACAAGGGAACCGTCGATGCCTTGCTCGACAACCCAAATTTGTTTGGTTTCTGCTACACCCAACTCACTGACATCGAGCAAGAGCGCAACGGCCTGTATTTCTACGACCGCAAGCCGAAGTTCGACCCGAAGAAGCTGTTTGAAATCACCTCCCGCGCCGCCGCCTACGAGCGTGGTGAGAAGCAGGCTGCCATCCCCGCGCCCAAACCCGATGGTATCCGTTGGAAAGTGCTGGTGGGAGCCAAGCCGGACGGACCGCTCAATACGCCTTATCGGTATTCCACCGAAAAACCTGCGGGAGACTGGATGAAGGAGAAATTTGATGACACCGCTTGGCCAACCGGACTTTCGCCGTTTGGCAACAAGGACAAGCCGAACACGCCCTGGAAAACTCCCGATATCTACTTCCGGAAAACCTTTGAATACGGCGGCGGAACCTTGAAAAACGGCGCTCTAGTCATCCGTCACAACGACAACACCGAAGTTTACATCAATGGCGAAAAAATCGCCGCAGTCACCGGCCCCAAGGGCTATTACATGATCATGACCACCGAAGCCATGAACAAGGCACTCAAAAAAGGCAGCAACACCCTCGCCGTTCATTCCAAAGAAAGCGGCAACGGCCAATTCATTGACCTTGGTATCTTGGTAGAATAGGTGACGCTCACTGCCGAGTGGACTCACGACCCTTCTGTCGTGAGTCAATGCGTCGCAAAGAAACGCGTTTGAGCTTGTCTATTTCCCCCATTGATTCCCGCTGGCTCCGTCGCATTGCCACTCACTGCTCCTGCGACCGGTGGTGTGGCACATGCTTCTGAATCGACAGCTCAATCTC
>JAYSPI010000110.1:0-3439 GCA_043722215.1 Prosthecobacter sp. | reverse complement strand
GGGTTGCGGGTGGTGGGGGTGTCTGGTAAGCCAGCGGTATGAAAATCCCATGGTTCATAGTGGCAGCGGCACTTGTGGTAGGGGCGATCGGCGGGTTTTTGGCCGGTAGTGTCACCGGGACGGAAGCGGGCGGGGTGGAGGTGCCGGTGATTCGGACGCATTCATCGAGTCGCGGGGACGGGTCGGTAGGTGAGCAAGCGGGCAAGCGAGTGAGTCGGCCCAAGAGTTTGGAGGAGATCTCGCACCTCCCGGGCAACAACGATCGGGTCAAGGCGCTGATGGATTTTTACGCCAGTCTAACGACCAGTCAGTTAGCGGAGGAGGCGCGCAAGCTTGAAGGGCTGCCGTTGAGCGAACGGATGATGGCCTCGATGTTGTTGTTCGGGCGCTGGGCGGAATCTGACCCGACGGCAGCGATGGCGTTTTCGAACACGATGGGGTTTACCGGTGGATTTGTGCGGCCGACGATTCTCCAGAGTTGGGCAAGTACGGACCCGGCGAACGCGGCGCAGTATTACGCGGCCAATCCGCGGGAGTTTGCGATGATGGGGATGATGGGTGGCGGGCGCGGACCGATGGGTGGCCAAGGGCCTGCCTCAATTATCGCGGGCGAGTGGGCGCGCCAGGACCCCGCAGCAGCCATGGCGTGGGCCAGCGCGCAGACTACCGATCAAGCGCAGGCGATGAACTCGGTGATCAGCGCGGTCGCACAATCTGACCCTCAAAAGGCAGCGAGCATGTTGGCGGCGATGCCGGGCACCGACAAGGGCGAGAGCTATCGCGCGGTCGCCGCCAAGTACGGTGCGATCGATTTCAGCGCTGCCCAAGCGTGGGTGAGAACGCTGCCCGCTGAGGAGCAGTCGGCTGCGATGGCGTCAGCGATCGGCGGATTGGCAAGTTTGGATGCGGCCTCGGCAGCCGGGCAGGTGGCGTTGATGGCTGCGGGCGAGGCCAAAGATGGGGCGGTGGCGATCGTCACTGGCAACTTGGCGCGGCTCGACCCGCAAGCTGCGGCGGATTTTGTGAAGCAACAATCGAGTGAGCAAGCGCAGCAGAATTCGATGCGGTCATTGATGTCCGTCTGGGTTGCGAAAAACCCAGCAGCGGCGCTGGCGTATGGCAATTCATTTGCGGCGGGGTCGGTGAGAGACAGCGCGCTCCAAGCATACGTTTTTAACAATAACACGTCCGCCCCTACCGATTTAGTGCAAGTTGCGGTGAGCCTCACCAACGCGGATGAGCGAGCGCGCACGCTGGGGGTCGCTACCGCACGCTGGATGCGCGAGGACCCAGAGTCGGCCAAGCCCTACATCCAGCAATCGACGATCCTATCCGATAACGCGAAGCAACGGATTTTGAGCGGGCACGGCTTCGGCGGTCGTTGAGGTGATGGGGGATTTTACTTCGGTGTGGGTTGGGCGGCGCACTGCTGGTCGAGGACCATGAATGCCCCGCCCGGGCCGGCTTCATCGGTGAGAGCGTGGTCGGTGGGGTCGGCCGGATCGCAGGATTGCCGGAGGAATGCGGCGAGCGATTGGAGGTGATTGGCGGTGGTCCACGGTCGGCTCCACTCGATGAGATCGGTGAAGTTGACATCGGCGGTGAGGTCCTGGCGACCTAGATTCTGATAGATCAGTGGGCCGTTGAGCCGTTGTTGGAAAAGATAGGCGCGCACGCTGCCCTGCGGTTGTCGCTGGTAGAGGGTGGCGGCGGGTGCGCCATAGTCGATGGTCAGCAGGCGACCCGCTCGCCACAGCGGTAGCCAATCGGCCAGCCACCGGTGGTACGACTGGTGGACTTCGATCCATTGGCCGGGTCGGTGGGGGTGGAAAAATCCGCTGGATTCTGGCAGCGGTGCCGGTGGCAGCAGCGATTCGGCGACGGTGCCGGTGGCATCGATGGCCACCGCCAGCTCGCGCCAAGCGCCAGGCGTGTGCTGGAACCGCCGGACCGGAAAGGCATCGACGAGTTCATTGGAAAATATGACTGCCCGTCCGCCGCAGGCCGCCAGCGCGGCCACAGCCGTGGTGTGCCAGCGTGCATGTTTGCCTAGGGCCTTGCGCTGCAGAGCGGCAAGCGGCGCAGATGACTCGACTAGGTGGAGGCGGGTTCGCCAGCGGACGTGCCACGGCACGCTGGCCCACACGGCGGTGGCGAGGGTGCCATCGCCGGGTCCGATTTCGATTAGATCGCGGCAGTGAGATGTCGTAAGCGAGCGAGTGGCCCAAGCGGCGATGGCTTTGGCGAGTGCCCCTGAGAGCATTGGAGCGGTGGTAAAATCGCCGTGTCGGCCGACGCCAGTAATTTGGCGGGCGTAGTACCCGCGCTGCGGATCATAGAGGGCGCGGCGCATCAATTCCTCAAAGGGAATGGGGCCGTGGGTATTCACGCTGCAAAAAAACACCCGCGGTCCTTGCGGATCGCGGGTGTGGAAAGTTTTTTAAGAGATCACCGTCAGGCGGTCACGGAGGCGGCAGCGGTGCGAGCCTTGCGGATCATGCTGTTGACTGTTTCGGATGGTTTCGCGCCAACGGCGAGCCATTTATCGGCGATCGCCAGATCGATCGTGTAATTGACCCCTTCCTTAAGTGGGTCATAGGTGCCAAGTTGCTCGATATAACGACCGTCGCGACGCTTACGGCTGTCAACGGCGACGATTTTGTAATACGGGCGGTCTTTGGTGCCCTTGCGGTTGAGTCGGATGGATACAGACATGGTGAAGCTCGATTGCGTTCGCCCGGAATACGGGCGGGCGCGGAAATTGCAAGATCCGCGCCGGATTGCCAAGCAGAATCTCAATGAATCTTGAATTAGTCAAGATTGCCTCCCCCTAAATACGGGCGGATTCCGCCCTCCGTGCATTCCCCAATATCCGTTCTCGCCACCCAGCCGTCGGTCCGCTTGGATCCGCCCGCCGATGGCCACCTCGTTTTCCTTCGACTCCCTGAACCATGCCCAACGCCAGGCCGTGGCGGCTTTGGATGGACCGGTCATGATCCTCGCCGGGGCAGGCACCGGCAAGACCCGCACCGTCACCTGCCGGATCGTCCACATGCTGGAAAAAAAAATCCCGGCATCCGAAATTCTGGCGGTCACCTTCACCAACAAGGCCGCCAGCGAAATGCGTGAACGCATCGGCGGCATGGTTGCCAAAAAGGCTGCCTCCGCGATGACCGTCTGCACCTTCCACTCGCTGTGCGTGCGCCTGTTGCGCGGCGGCATCGACAAACTCGGCTACAAACCGAATTTTTCGATTTGCTCGTATTCCGATCAGATCGGGCTGATGAAGCAACTTTTAGTGCGTCAGGGCGGCTCCGCTGAGAAGGTCAAACCGGACACCGTGCTCGGTGCCATCTCCAAGGCCAAAAACATGGGCCTCGACCCCGCCGGACTCGACGACGATTATTTCGCCAACCTGGCCGTTGCCTATCAGAACGAA
>JAYSPI010000109.1:0-8486 GCA_043722215.1 Prosthecobacter sp. | reverse complement strand
CGATGATCGTCATGATGCGCAGGGTGCGCGCGCTGGAGGCCGAGTTATAGGCGGTGAGTGAATGGGCGGCGTTGGGCACAGAGAAAACCATGTGCGGGAACATCCCGAGTCCAAACAACGCCATGAGTAACAACATCGTGGCGCATGAACTCAGGAAGGCCGCTCCGTCGCGCCCACGGTGGATTTCCCGGGGGAGGTTGGCGATGGCGAGCACGAGCAGGATGACCACCGCGAAGAGTGCCGGTTGGTGGCGCAGGATCTCGGTCATGCGTGGTACATAGAGCAGGGTGGCCAGGGTGGTGAGGGCATAACAGACGATGAACGCAATGATGAGTGGGTTGATCCAGGTGCGAACGCGGGCTTGCAGGGATCCCTCGGTTTTCATGTGCAGATAGATCGCGCCATGCATCATGAACAGCGTGACGGTCGTGATACCCATGAGCAGGGCGTAGGGGTGCAGCAGGCTGACGAATGAGCCGGCGAATTCACCGTGGGAGTCGAGTGGGATTCCCCAGACGATATTGCCCATGGCCACGCCGATGAGGAGGGCAGCGGTGGTGCTGCCTGCAAAAAACCCTCGATCCCACCAGCGGCGCCACCACCGCCATGGTTCTTTACTTCGAAACTCAATGGCCACCGCTCGAAAAATCAGCGCAAACAACAAGAGCATGAACGCCAGATAAAACCCCGAAAACACGGTGGCATAGACCGCCGGAAAGGCCGCAAACAACGCCCCGCCGCCAGTAACTAACCAAACTTCGTTGCCGTCCCAGACCGGGCCAATCGCATTGTAAAACAAGCGCCGCTCGTCGTCGTCCTGGACGCCCAGGATCAGCGCGCCAACACCTAGGTCGAAACCATCGAGCATCGCGTAGCCGGAAAACAGCACTCCCACTAACACAAACCAGAGAAGATTGTAATCCATGGCGCGCTGCGGTTAGGCACGGCTCTGCTTGAGCCAATTGTCCGGACGTTCGGCGGATTCCTCCAGCGGCTCCGGCCCGTGGTGGATCTTACGATTGAGGAGAAAAATGAATAGAATGAACAATAACAGATAGATTGCGCCAAAGCCGATGAGTGAGGCGACCACCTGATTGGCTTTGACCACCGCCGAGAGCCCCTGGCTGGTGCGCAGGTAGCCCCAGACGATCCATGGTTGGCGGCCGATTTCCGCAGTGAACCAACCGACTTGATTGGCGATTTGAGGGAGGAGCACCGAGGGCACGGCCAGGCGCAGGAACCCGCGGGTGGCGGCCACCTCGGGGTTGGCGAGGTCGCCGCGCCACCATAGCCAAGCACCCCACAGCGCCAGACCGATCAGGCAAAACCCGAGGGTCACCATGACGTGAAAACATTGGAACGTCGCCTGGATCGGCGGCCGTAGGTCGGGCGCAATGTCGTTCAAGCCGGTGATGACGTGGTCGGTGCGGCCGCTCACTAACACGCTGAGCGCGCCCGGGATAGCCGGCCCGGCCGTGCGGGCGTGTCCGCTGTCCACCCAGCCAAACGGGTGGAGCGGGGCTGCCGCTGCGGTTTGCCAAATTCCCTCCATGGCGGCGAGTTTCGACGGTTGGTTGTGGGCGACGCCGACCGCCGAGCTGTGGCCGGTGACCAAGGACAACAAGGAAGCTGCTAGGGCGAGCACCAGCCCGAACTTGAGCGAGGCGGTGGCGAATACCCGATGGCGCCCACGAAGCAGGTAATAGGCGCCCACGCTGATGACGAGGAAGGCCCCGGCCGACCATGCGGCCACCAGGGTGTGGCTGAGCCGGTCGATCGACGAGGGGTTGAACACGACGGCCCAGAAATCGTCGATGACCATGCGTGAGCGCCACAAATCGGCGGGTTCAAATAGATGGCCGAGGGGCACGGCGAGGCCGCCGATTTCGAGGTGCGAGCCTGCGGGTGTTTGCTGCCAGGAATTGGCGACGATGATCCAGACCGCGCTGAAATGGGCACCGAGTGCGACCATGCAGGTGGCAAAGAAGTGGAGTTTTGGGCCGACCTTATCCCAGCCGAAGAGCAGAATGGCCAAAAACCCCGATTCCAAGAAAAACGCGAAGATCCCCTCGGCGGCCAGGGCACTGCCGAAGATATCGCCGACGAACCGCGAGTAGGTCGCCCAGTTCGTTCCGAACTCGAACTCAAGAACGATGCCGGTGGCGACGCCCAGACCGAAGATGAGTCCAAAGACCTTGGTCCAGAAGCGCGCCATGTTATGATAGAGCGGGTTGCGCGTCCGCAGCCACATGCCTTCCAACATGACGAGTATCATCCCCAGACCGATGGTCAGCGGCGGGTACAGGTAGTGAAACGATACGGTGAAGGCGAACTGGAGCCGCGATAAGGTTTCGACATTCATCTGGCAGAGCCCGATAGGCGGGTAGGGGAGTGTCGTTCGAGTGGGCGGCCTCAGTGGGCGAGGCGGTGGCCGACTTCGTTATCGAGGAGTTGTTTGAGGTCATCCAGTCCCTGGCCGTGTTCTGCGGAAATTGGGATGACTTCGACTTTCGGGAACCGCAGGCGGAATTGTTCGAGGTGATCGGCGGCACCCTCGAGGTCCATTTTATTGGCGACGACTTTCCACGGGAAGCGGGCGAGTTCATCGTCGTATTCCTTGATTTCGCGGCGGAGGATTTCGAGGTCAGAGATTGGGTCACGTCCTTCGCTGCCGGCCATGTCGAGCACGAACAAGAGCACCCGACAACGGGTGATGTGTCGCAAAAATTCATGACCCAGACCGCGGTTCTCGTGCGCCCCTTCGATTAAGCCAGGAATGTCGGCGATTGTGCAGCGCCGGAAGCCCCCGAAATCCACGACGCCAACCACGGGTTGTAGGGTGGTGAATGGATAGGACGCGACTTTTGGTTTGGCGGCGGATACTTGTCCGAGGAGGGTGGATTTTCCGGCGTTGGGGAAGCCGACCAAGCCGACATCGGCGATGCGGCGCAGCTCGAGATAGAAAACTCCGAGTTCGCCGGGCGTGCCCAGTGTGTGTTCCACGGGTGTGCGGTTGGTCGCGGTCTTGAACCGCCAGTTCCCTTCGCCAGGGTCGCCGCCCTTGCACAACACGAATTCCTGGCCAATCTCGGTGAGGTCTGCAATCGGCTCCATGTCGATCCCCTCGTCGCTGCGCTCGAATTCCACCGCTTCCTGGACGGTCGCTGCATTCGCGCGATAGACGACGGTGCCCGGCGGGACGCGACCGATGACGCGTTTACCGCTTTTGCCGGTTTTTCTGACGCCGGCGCCGTTTTTGCCGTCATCAGCGATGAGTTTGGGATCGTAGTGATATTGGCGGAGATTATCGGTGGAGGCATCGACGATGAGCACCACATCACCACCGCCGCCGCCGTCGCCGCCGTCGGGTCCGCCCTGCGGTACGTATTTTTCGCGCCGCCATGAGACAACGCCGTTGCCGCCGTCGCCTGCCTTGGCGAAAATCCGTATGTGGTCAATGAACATGCACCAGCCTTGCCGCCTCCGCCCCTGCGGTCAACGGCAATGGTGCGCCACCCCCCCGATTCCTCCATACCGCGCCCACGGTGCGTCCTCACAGGCGGCCCCTCGCACGGATTCCCCTGCGGGAGGCCGCGATTGTGCGGGGGCCGGAAAATTCGCGGATCCTTCCAGAAAGGATGCGGAGCGTCGGCCCGCCGATCCCGGCACGTTGCAGGCTGCAACTCACAGCCTGCATGACCCCCAGCCCATCCATCTCCGTTTTTCACCAATGGCTGCTGGCGGATGCCGCCAGCATGACCGCAGCCTGCGCGATCATCCTCCACTGCGACGCCGCCGTGCCATGCTCGCGCCTCATCCAGGATATTGCCGATTACCTCAATGAATATGACGACGAGAGCGATGGCAGTTGGCTGCCAGCCTGCCCGCAACTGGTGAGCAAGATCTCGCGGGGTGTCAATCACCGCCGCCTGCTAGGGATGGCGGCTCCGCCCGCCGAGCCATGCGATTGGCTCGCTGAGGACCGCCAAACGCTCACCCGCCTGGGCCAGCGCGGACACGTCGTGATTTCCGCCCCCGCCGATCCCGCCCACGACCTGCAACTCAGCCATTCATTCCATGCCGCCATCGGCTGCTCGGGTGAAATCCTGGAAAAATGCCATTTATTTCTTAATTTCCGGTTGATGGGGCAAAATTGCATTGCGCATGTGATCGGAGATGTTTTTCTGGAGTGGCTCCACGGCGACCTGCGGCGGAGCAGCAAGCTCCATGAAATCCGCTGACTCCCTTGATAGCATTGAATCTCCCGGCACCGATCCCCAGCGGGTTTTCGGCTCGCCCGCCCATTGTGACTCATGAATGTGCTTGCGCTCACCATCCTCGTCTCGTCATGCCTTGCAGGGATTTTCATCGTTTGTTTTGCGGTGGAGATTCACCGCGCACGGCGCACCAGCCCGGAGCGGGATTCCCTTCTGCCTTTGGATCTTGAGCCACCCGAAAACCGTCCCGCGATGGCCGCGAGCCGGACGGGTGCCACGAATCATCTCAATCACCTATGACCACCACCATCACCTACGACGACAAGTCGGTCCGCCGTTTCATGATTGCTTCGATCGCCTGGGGAATCATCGGCATGCTCGTGGGCGTGCTGATTGCCACCCAGCTGTCGTGGTGGCAAATGAACGGCCATTACCTGGAATGGCTGACCGGGGGGGCGATCAAGGCGGATGGAATCTCATTTCTGACGTTTGGCCGCTTGCGTCCGCTGCATACCAACGCGGTGATCTTTGCCTTTGTCGGGAACATGATGTTTGCCGGAATCTATTACTCGACCCAGCGCCTGTGCAAGGCGCGCACCGCCTCGGATCTCCTGTCCACCCTGCATTTTTGGGGGTGGCAGCTCATCATCGTGGCCGCCGCCATCACCCTGCCGATGGGCTTCACCCGCGGCAAGGAATACGCCGAGCTCATCTGGCCAATCAACATCGCCGTGGTCATCATCTGGGTGATCTTCGGGATCAACTTCTTTTGGACCTTGGCCAAACGCAATGAACCAAGCCTCTACGTCGCACTGTGGTTCTACATCGCCACGATCATCACGGTGGCGATGCTCTACATCGTAAATCACCTGTCGATCCCCACATCGTGGACCCACTCCTATCCGATATTTGGCGGGGTGCAGGACGGCCTGGTCCAGTGGTGGTATGGTCACAATGCGGTGGCATTTTTTCTAACCACACCGATTCTGGGGATCATGTATTATTACCTGCCGAAGGCGGCTAATCGGCCGGTCTATTCGTATCGGCTATCGATCATCCACTTTTGGTCGTTGGTGTTCATATATATTTGGGCGGGTCCCCACCACCTGCTCAACACCGACTTGCCGCGCTGGCTGCAAATGCTCGGTATGACGTTCTCTCTGATGCTGTGGGCTCCCTCGTGGGGCGGTATGCTCAACGGCTTGCTCACCTTGCGCGGTGCCTGGGATACCTTGCGCACTGATCCCGTTATTAAGTTTTTCGCCGCTGGCGTGACGTTCTATGGCATGGCCACCTTTGAGGGGCCGCTGCTTGCGATCCGCTCGGTCAACGCGATTTCCCACTACACCGACTGGACGGTCGGCCACGTCCACTCCGGGACTCTAGGCTGGAATGGCATGATGGCGGCGGGCATGTTCTATTGGCTCGCGCCACGGCTGTGGAAAACCCAACTGTGGTCGAAGGCGTTGGCCAACATGCACTTCTGGCTCGCGATGGTCGGCATCCTGCTCTACATCTCCGCGCTGTGGTGTGCGGGCATCACCCAGGGGTTGATGCTCAGCCAGCTTGCCGAGGGTGGCACGACCCTCAAATACGAGTTTTTGGAAACGCTCGGCGATATCCAGATCTTCTTTATCGCCCGTTCGATCGGCGGGGCTCTCTATCTGACCGGGTTCGGCCTGCTCGCCATCAACATCTGGAAGACCGCCCGCTCCGGGCAGGCGTATGATGAAACGGTAGAGGTCACGCTGCTAGACAAGCAACAAAAGGACGGCATGAGCTGGGGGGAGTCGCTCTTCAATGATCCATTAGCGCATATTTTCCTGGCGATGGCCTTCGTGATTTTGTGGTTTTTCCTACCGCACCACGCCGACAAGGCAGCATTGTTAGTTGCAGTGCTGCTAGGGATTAAGGCGTTCACGGCGTTCAAGGCGTCCGCCGAGAAGTGGACGAATTGGCATGAGCGGATCATTGAAAACTATCTACCCTTCACGGTGCTGGTATTCATCGCGGTGGCGATTGGTGGTTCGGTGCAGATTATCCCGACGTTGTTGGTCAACCGCGAAAAGAATATCGAAGGGCGCCTGCAGGACATCTACACGCCGCTGGAACTCGCCGGGCGCGATGTGTATATCTCCGAGGGTTGTTATAACTGCCACTCGCAGATGATCCGCACCCTCGTCCCCGATGTCATGCGTTACGGCCGTGCCGGCGTGGTCGATGACTACTCGCACCTCGGTGAATCGATCTTCGACCACCCCTATCAATGGGGGTCTAAGCGTACCGGTCCCGATTTGGCGCGCGAAGGCGGCCCGATCGCTAAGAAAGATGCGCAAGGCAACCTCTATAAATTCATGCGGGTGGGCAAGCGCGGCAACGATTGGCACTTCAACCATTTCCTCAATCCGCGCGGCCCGTCGCCTGGCTCAAATATGCCAGCCTTTCCGTGGTTGTTTGATACCGACACCGATGTCAAAGCGCTGCCTAACAAGATTGCGGTGCAAGTCAAGCTAGGCATCCCATGGCCGGCCCTCAACCAGCACGAAATCACCGACATGGTGGAAACCCAAGCGCAGGAAATCGCCAAGTCGTTGGTGGACGCCAAGGTCTATCTACCGAGCAAGCCCGATCTCCAGGGTGACGCGCTGCGCAATCACCTTGCCAAATCCCAGGCGGTCGCGGTGATCGCCTACCTGCAAAAACTCGGTGCCTACCACGAGGTGAAGAAGGATCACCCTGGCGAGCCATCGATCTTTAATCCAGATTCACACCGCCAAGCAGCCGATGCCCCGTGAGTTGGCCCATCCTTCATCTAACTACTACTGCCATGTTTCAAAGGATGCACGTCGAGGATTGGGCATATTGCCTGCCCTTCCTATCATTTTGCATATTTGCTGTTGTGTTTGCGATCGTCTCATGGCGGGCGCTGCGCCTCAGCGAGACCAAGCGCAACTATCTGGCGGCGCTGCCGCTGGATGAATCTCCTCGCCCATCACCTGCTGAACTAGTGAAACTGCCATGAATGACGAACCGAAACGCGGAAGCTTCGCCAAGAAAAAGGGTGAAATCATTCTCCGGGAGCATGAATTTGACGGCATCCAAGAATACGACCAGAAGCTGCCTAACTGGTGGTTATTCACGTTTTATGCGGCAGTCGTCTGGTTTGTCGTTTATTGGACGCTTTACTACCATACGACCTTGCTGAAGGACGCTCACCAGGATGTCAAGGAAAAGGTCATCGCAGTGCAAATCGTCAAATCCGCAGAACTGGAAAAAACCGTCGCGAGTCTCGACGATGCCACCCTAGTCCACGAGTGGGCGAAAAAGCCGGAAGTGATCGCCGCGGGAGAGGCGACGTTTCTAACGAATTGCACCGCCTGTCACGGGGTTGATCTGAGCGCCACCATGACCGCTGGCACGACCAAGGTGAATTTGCCGGGCTTGCCTCTAAATGACCACATTTGGAAATTCGGGCACAGCCCGATGCGACTCTTCAAGCTGATCAATGAAGGGTCGCCACCTGAAAGCACCGGCAACAACGGCGCTAAAATGCAGGTCTGGGGCCAACAACTTAGCCCGAAACAAATCGCCGAAGTGGTTTCTTATATCATCTCGAAAGTCCCCGAGGACTTTCAGGATATCCCAGCCAAGTGAGGCGGGCATTACCCATGCCAGCTCAGAGCGTCTTGCACGGCGGTCAGCAGGTTAATCGCACCCCGCCCACCCAGGTGGGTGTCTATGGATTCTAACTGTTGGATCAAATCGCGCACGTCGCCTCTAGCAGCTGGGCCGCCAGCGGCGGTGCAGAAGTGGGTGCGGCAGCCAAATGGTCGGCCGTCGTAGATCCGGCATTGGCCGGTGTGGAGGTGGAGAAACGGGCAACTGCCATCGGCGGTTGCGACGACCTCTTTGCGGCCGGCGGCGCGCCACGCGCGGGCCGCCACCCACGCCTCGCCGCGGGTCAGATAGGGGGTCCGACCGGTTAGGCGGAACTGACAGCATGCGGCCACGCCGGTACACTGGCGGTCGATGGGTCGTTGCTGCCAGGCGGCATAGATATCACGCACCTGGCGGGCAGCCTGGGTGAGGGCGGATTTTAGCGGCATTGGGGAAACGAGACGAGATGCCAAGTGGGCGGGAGTCGCGTGTTGTATCAGTTAGCGACGATATTGAGGAGTTTGCCGGGGATGAAGATGATTTTACGGATGGTTTTTCCGTCGGTGTGTTCGCGGACCTTCGGGCAATCCAGCGCGGCGGCGGTGGCCGCAG
>JAYSPI010000108.1:0-2765 GCA_043722215.1 Prosthecobacter sp. | reverse complement strand
CGACGAACCAAGAGGTGGCGGGTGATGCCAGGTTGAGTTATGAGGTGTCTCTTCCGATGGATGGTGTCGGGGCTGGGGTTGGGGGTGAACCGTTTGATTCACCTTCATGGCTCGATAATCCAGCGATTGCAACGCATGACTTAACTCTCCTGGATGGTCGCTATTGGAGTCACCCTGTCGGTATTGCGCTGCATCCTAACCAATACCAATGTTATCTTTTTTCTGATGTTAGATATCAAGTGGATGTCGGAGCATCTTCTGATATCATACCCCCTGGCACCCCGTTCAGCTTGAATGAAGGCGCCGGGGCCTCGGGGCTGTCCTTGATGTGGAATGGAGCGGTTGTCGATCGGGTAGCACACATCCTGCGCCAGCAAGGGCTGATCTATTATCAAAACAAGAACGGCGCAATCGAGAGCGGCTTCAAGGTGGGTCATCCAGACACACTGACGAAGGCGGCCCTGCCGGGATGGGTTTATGACGACCATCCGAACATGTATTACAATATGGGCGATCCGAGGATCACTCATTATCTGCGCGACGCACGTCTCGATGAAAGCGCCTATCCGGAAAATTGCAGTCCTAACCGCCGGAATGTTCGCCTTGATATCTACAAGGATGATACGGATCAGAAGCCCAAGGTTTATGCGCGCGTGCTGCCCTCCGAATGGCCGGATGGCGGCCATAATGCTGCCGTCGGATCCTGGTCGCCTGGCTCCGATGACAAGACCGAGATGACGGCCCCCAAATTCGATTTTCCCTACGACGAGTCGATGCGCCTCGCGGCCCCGCAGTGGATCACCAATGCCGGGCGGTTTTACAGCGCAACGGAACTTGGGCACGTGTTTGATCCAATCATGCACACTCCGTCATTTCCTAGCAGTTCTGATACCACCGCCCTACTGAGTAAGGGGAAAATGCCGCCAACGTGCGATGCGTGGCCGGATGTTGTGACCAGCGCGCCCAGTCGGTTCTATGGCGGCGGCAATACGTTGCGCATCGGTCGCCCGGAACACCCAGCCTTCGATCAGAGTAACTCACCTGGCATGCATGCAGCAAATCTGCTAGACTTGTTTCATGCCGGGGTCTCGCGATCCGATGATGCCGCCGCCCGAGAGGGTCCGGTGGTCCGCATCGACGGCCATGTGAACCTCAACACGGCCACCCACGACGCACTCCGTGCCCTAGCTGCGGGGGCGCTGGTTATGGATCCGGCGCTCGCGCGACGATCGAGCGCGAGTCACCAGGGGGCACCGGTGATGGCTCCTCCGACGACGGCGCTGGTTCTAACTGCTCCGACGGTCGCGCGTGAGGCCGATCAGATTGCCGATGCGATTGTGCGCAGTCGGCCGTTAGGTAGCACAGCAGGCTTGGCCCGCGCCAAGGATGCCGATGGAAAATATGTTTTTGGTAATCGGGAGGTCTATCCAGATGCGAAGCGTATCGAGTGGAGTGATGCCGCAGCAGAAGAAACCTTCGCCCGGGTCTATGAGGGGGCCACCGTGCGTTCAAGGAACTTCCGGGTGTGGATCGTCGCTCAGGCGCTAGCTCCATCATCCCAGGCGGGTACACCCGCATTGGTGCGGGCAGAAGTTAGGAAGGTTTACACGGTATTTGCCGACCCCGGCGAGCGTGCGGCGGACGGGGCAATTGTTGCCGGGAAATGCCACACCAGGATTACATCAAGCAATGACTTCTAAGCGTTCATCGTGCTTATTGATTGCTGCCATCATGTGGTGGTCTGCTTGGCTAGGCACGCATGCATCCGGCCAGGACAGCCCACCGGGCCCTTGTGGGTTTATCCGCTTGCTAGATGCAGTGGCCCCCGGTTCTGGCATGTTAGAGTTTCTGATCGATGGTCAGGCTATTCGCCCGCAGGGTTATCAATTAGGGAATGTGACTGGCGGGATTGCGCTGGAGCCGCGCGTCTATCAGGTGAGGTTGCGGCGAGCGGGAGTAGAGGACGGTCAGACCCAACTCACCGTGGTGGCCAACGAGACGGTCATCGTGATTCCTTTTGCGCAGCGCGTGCCAGCCACTGAGGATCAACCGGTGCACTGGCAGATGCGCATCTTGAGGCTCAAACAACACGCCGCGGATGGGCAACGGACGGTCTCGTTCGTCTCGGTGGCGAGCGATCCCGAGCTTACGGTGCAGATCCGCCAAGTCACGGGCCATTGGGAATCGATTCAGGTCAAACGCTTGGGAGTCACCCGCACCGCGATTCGGCAGGCTCGCGGGTACTTGCCGGTGCGCTGCCACGATCAGGAATTTGCCCCAGTGTCGGTGGTGGCGTCTGGCAACCTAGTGGCAGTGATCTATGAGGATGCCAGCGGCAAGCTCGGCTCGATCAACTTTCAGGACTACAAATATTCAGGTTCGCAGTAACCCATGCATCGCGAGTCGAGTCTTGTCGCGGCGCTCAATGGGATGGCGTGGGCGGTCCTTGTAGGATGGTATTGGTTGCGGTGGGGGTGGCAGGAGCGTCCTGCGGGTCCTTGGTGAGCAGAAATCCCGACGGCAGCACCATAGTTGAGCCGAGGCTAAAATCGAAGGTTGTGGTGCCGGCGGCGTTGTCGGCGGGTAGGGTTCCGACGTAGATTGGGTGTGGTCCGGCCTCGGTCGTCACCCAGAGATTATAAACCAGGCCGTCGTCGGCGGGGGGTAGATTGCTGAGCACTAGCGTGCCCGCATCGCGGGCTGCGTCGTAGAGCGGGATGGCAGCGGGTTGCGTCGGTCGCGAGGCGGGGGGTGGGTTGGTGGGG
>JAYSPI010000107.1:0-15199 GCA_043722215.1 Prosthecobacter sp. | reverse complement strand
CCTCACTCCCAGCTAATAGAAATTAAACGGAAATAACAAAACCAAACACCTTCAGAAAAATTCATCAGCCACTTTTACAGAAAAAAATTTGCGCGGCCCGTCACGACGCATGTGCGGATCAATATCGCGCGACGATGAACCGCTTTTACGGGGAATTTGACACCCAACGTCGAACTGGCACGGATGACTCATCCGACTACCGAACGCCCTTTCAAATTGACCGCGATCGCGTTCTGCATACCCCGACATTCCGCCGCCTGCAAAACAAGACCCAGGTTTTCTGGAGTGGCGAATACGATTTTTATCGTACTCGCCTCACTCATTCCTTGGAGGTCGCCCAAATTGGCAAAGCCATCTGCCACTGGCTCAAATCCCGTCCGGCGGGCCCCTTGAACGACGAGTTCTTTATCGACCCAGATCTCATTGAAGCGGTTTGCCTGTCCCACGACCTTGGCCACCCGCCGTTCGGGCATGCCGGTGAGCGTGCGCTCAACCACCTGATGCGTGCGCACGGTGGATTCGAGGGCAATGCCCAAACCCTGCGCCTGCTCACCGAGCGCATCTTCTCCGCCAAACGTAGCGGCATGAATCCGACCCGCGCATTTCTCGACGGTGTCCTCAAATATAAATCTTGTTGGTCCGATCTGATCGCTCCAACCGGCCAGCCGCCTGACCATCATTTCATCTACGATGATCAACACCAGCACCTCGACTGGACCATGGGCAGCCACCCATTCCAAGCCGATCAAGCGCCCGGCCCCGCCCGCGACCACTGCAAATCCATCGAGTGCCAGATCATGGACTGGGCAGATGACACCGCCTACTCGCTTAACGATCTATCTGATAGCGTGCGCGCCGGGTTTTTGCATGTCGAAAAAATCGCGGCCTGGGCGGATCAGCACGGCCACCCATGTGGCGAGGGCAGCCCACTAGCCGAGTTAATGGCTGCCATCCGGCGCAAGCGGGTGGACCCGTTCATCGGCAAGCGCATCGGGCGTTACATCCAGTCCACGCGCATGGAGCCATCGGTCAATGCGCTGAGTGCGACGACGCATCGCTACGGGTTTCGGCTAGTGATTGAGGAGGACGTGAGGCAGGAGTCCGCGCTCTTCAAGCGTCTTGCGTTTGAAGTGGTATTCCTGTCGCCCCAGCTCAAGCAACTGGAATACAAGGGCAGCCGGATGCTCGGCCAGTTATGGCAGGTCCTCGCCCAACGCTATGTCAGCGGCCAAGCAATCGATGGCCAGGAGTTCCAACTACTGCCCGCCGATGCCGCTGCAGAAATCTCCGCCGCCCCCGATGAAACCACCCGCGCCCGCCTTGTGTGCGACTTTTTGGCTGGCATGACCGACGGCTACGCCGCCCGAACATACAAGCGCTTGTTCTCGCCGGACTTCGGCTCCATCAGCGATTTAATTGGTTAGATGACCTACTGAGGTCGGCGGGCAGTGGCATCTTTCTGATCGGCGAGGCATCGCACGCCAGCCCAGGTCCACCTCCCCGGGGGATGACTGAATGCAACGCCAGCGCTAGCGATCACGCCGAAATCGTAACACCCGCTCACCTTCACGAAAATAGTCGAGACGGTCACGCGCGTGAATCTCCAAAAATGCCGGGTCTTCTCGCAGGGCACGCAATTCGATGCGCCGACTATCACGCTCTGCCACCACCAAGCGTTCACGTTCTTGAGCAAGCTTCAGGCTGACCTCCAGCTTCTCGAGCATCCGGCGCTGTGGAAAGGCGGTCGCCACCACCACAAACCCGATCGCCATGCAACATCCCATGAGCGCCAGCCTGCCAACCCACTGGATCGCCCGCATCCGGGACTCCAGGCGCGTTGACTTCACCAGATCTATGTGTTGTCTTGCCACCTCGACGCCAAGAAACCCGAAATAATTGGCAAATGTCAAGCAAACTGCAGGATTTCGCGGGTCCGGTATCAGCGAGCGGCGATGCGGAGCAGGCGGAGGCGTTCCATGGCAGCGCCGCTTGCCATCATCTCCAAGGAGATTTCAATCCCATGCGTCACATCATTGGCGAGGCCGGCGCAGGCCAGCGCCGCCCCAGAATTGAGAGCCACCATATCGCGTTTTGGGCCGCGCTCGCGGCCCGCTAGGATCGCTTCGAGAATGGCAGCGTTGGTGAGCGAGTCGCCTCCTTGCAGACTTTCCACCGTGGCGGTTTGCAGCCCGAAATCGCCTGGATGAACGATCTCGTCGGAGCGGTCGTGAGCGCGACCGGCCTTGCAGATGCGGGTGGCACCCATCAGGCTGACTTCGTCCACTGAGCGGCCATCGGCGGTTGAGCCGTGAACGGCCCACCCGCGGTGGCGGCCGAGGCGCTCGAGGATTTCGGCAAACACCGGACACAATTCGCGGGAAAACACCCCCACCAGCTGGCACAGCGGCTTGGCGGGATTGAGCAACGGCCCAATCAGATTGAAAATCGTTCGCACTCCGCGGAGGGCGAGAGCTTTGCGCGCGCCCGCGACGGCTTGGAATGCGGGATGATAAGTCGGCGCAAACATGAACCCGACCCCAGCCTGTTCGAGGCAACGGCGAAAACCTTCCGGCGGCAAGTCGATGCGTACTCCAAGCGCCTCAAGCACGTCCGCTCCACCGCTTTTCGAGGTGATGCCGCGGTTGCCGTGTTTGACCATCACCGCCCCTGCAGCCGCCGCGACAAACATCGCCGTCGTCGAAACATTGAATAAATCCAACTGGTCGCCACCCGTGCCGCAGACGTCCAAAGTAGGCCCGTCGAGAACGAGCGGGTCGAGGCACGGGTCCACAGCATGGTCGAGGAATGCTTCTACGAAGCCGGCGATTTCCACCGGGGTTTCCCCTTTGGTTGCCAGAGCTTCTAGCAGGCGCGCCTTATCGATATCGGCGATTCTGGGATCCAGCAGCCTAGCAGCCGCTAGCTCCACATCATGTGGAGCTAGGTCCTGGCGTTCAGCCAGGTGGTCAATCAAAGCATCCATGTGGCCAGCCATCTAGCGGCTCAGGCTACCGTCCAGGTTGATTTCCCGTGCAAGAGTTCATTCCAAGTGCCGGGACCGCGCGTTTTGGCGGCGGCATCCATCTGGCCGGTGATGAGTGATTCGTAGGTCGGTCGTTCGATCTGACGGATCACCCCCATGGGAGTGGGGAAGTCCGGTAGCCCTAAGGTGGCGAGCATCTGCGAATACAACGGACTCGCTTGATTCGGTTGATGGATCAGGATTTCGCCGGGAGCGGCGGTGGCGGCATCGACGATTTCGGGAGTGAATCCATTGAGGCGGATCCCTTTTTCCTTATTTTGGCCGAAGAGCAAGGGTTTTCCAGCTTCGAGGAAAAGCATCTGCTGAGCACGGTGCTCCTTGCTATAAACCGGATCCCAGGCGGCATCGTTGAAGATCACACAGTTTTGGAAGATTTCGACGAACGAGACCCCCTGATGAGCGTGGGCGGCCTTGAAGGTTTCCACCATGTGCTTCGGATTATTATCGACGGTGCGGGCGATAAACGTAGCTTCCGCGCCAAGCGCAAAGAGCAACGGATTGAGCGGATTGTCCAGCGACCCGGTCGGCGAGGTTTTCGTTTTGCTGCCAAATGGCGAGGTCGGGCTGTACTGGCCCTTGGTCAGGCCATAGATTCGGTTGTTGAACAACAAGACGTTGATATTGAGGTTGCGCCGCAACAGGTGGAGCATGTGATTGCCGCCGATACTCAGTCCGTCACCGTCGCCGGTGATGACCCAGACCGACAGATCTGGGTTGGCCACCTTGATGCCGGTGGCCACGGTTGGTGCACGTCCGTGAATGGTATGGAACCCGTAGGTGTCCATGTAGAACGGGAAACGGCTGGAGCATCCGATTCCGCTGACCATGACGTAGTTTTCGCGCGGCACGTCGAGTTCTGCGAGCGTGCGTTGGAGTGAATTGAGAATTGCGTAATCACCACAACCCGGGCACCAGCGGACGTCGTTACTGGTAACAAAGTCTTTGCGGGTCAATTGCGGGATGGTGGGAACGTTTTGAATTGCAGTGGCCATGCGGATCAGTCGTTGAGGAGTTGAAGGATGCGTTCGCGGATTTCGCTCACTTTAAATGGACGTCCCTTCACTTTCGAGAGCGGCAGGGCATCGACGAGAAAGCGGGCCCGGACGAGCATGCTGAGTTGTCCCGCATTGAGTTCGGGGACGAGGACTTGGTCGAAGTTTTTAATTAGGTCGCCGAGGTCGGATGGCATGGGGTTCAAGTATCGCAGGTGTGTGCTGCTGACATCGACGCCTTCGGCGATGAGCGATTCGACGGCGGAGGTGATTGCACCGTAAGTGCCACCCCACCCGAGGACGAGGAGTTTGCCCTTGCGGGGGCCGGTAACTTCAAGTGGCGGCAGGCACTTGGCCACGGCATCCACCTTGGCGGCTCGCATGAGGGTCATTTGGGAATGATTTTCTGCGTCGTAGCTAATGCAGCCCTTGTTGTCTTTTTCGAGTCCACCGATCCGGTGTTCGAGTCCGGGCTGGCCGGGAATTGCCTGGGTGCGGGCGAGTGTTTCGGGGTTGCGGGAGAACGAAACGTACGGCTGGTCAAGCGCGGCAAAGGGTACCGACAACTCCGGTAAATCGGCCTCATCCGGCAGCTTCCACGGCTCCGACCCATTCGCCAGATATCCGTCACTCAACAGAATCACAGGCATCGAAAATTTGAGCGCAATTTGCACCGCCTCGAAGGCCGCTCGAAAACAATCGGAAGGCGAATTGGCTGCAATGACGGGCATCGGGCTTTCTCCGTGACGACCGTAGAGCGCTTGCAGCAAATCCGATTGTTCGGTTTTGGTCGGCAAGCCGGTACTCGGGCCGCCGCGCTGCACGTTGATGATGACCAGTGGCAGCTCCGCGGTGATGGCCAGCCCCATGAACTCACTTTTCAAGCACATCCCTGGACCGCTGGTGGCGGTCGCTCCAATTTGACCTGCAAAGCTAGCACCGAGCGCCACACCGATGGCGGCGAGCTCGTCCTCGGCTTGGACGGTTTTCACGCCGAAGTGCGGGTAAGTCGCCAACGCTTCGAGGACCGAGGTCGCCGGAGTGATCGGATAACCTGAAAACAGGAGCTCACGCCCCGATTTTTTCGCACCGGCGATCAGCCCGAGGGCCAATGCGTCGTTGCCATTGATTTTGCGGTAGGTGCCGGACGCAACGTCAGCTTTGGCGACCATGTAGCGGTTGCGGGTCACTTCCGCCGTTTCTCCCAGAAAATACCCGGCTTTGAGAACCCGGATGTTCGCTTCTGCCAGATGGGGCGCTTTCACCGCCCACTTGGCATTGATGTAGTCGATGGTCGGTTGGATCGGTCGACTATAGATCCAGTAGCTAAATCCTAGCGCGAAGAAGTTCTTGGTGCGGAGTTTTTCGCGCTGGGTGAGCGTGCTCTCCTTGAGGGCCGCGACCGACAGCGCCGTGATATCAAGCGCGATGACTTCATATTTTTGCTGGATCGCCGGATCATCGAGAGGATTCGCCGTGTATCCAGCCATGGCCAGATTCTCGGCAGTAAAGGCACCTGAGTTCACGATGAGGATACCGCCTTCGACGAGGTCCGGGAGGTGGACGCTCAGGGCGGCTGGGTTCATGGCGACCAGGGCGTCGGGTTCGTCACCCGGAGTGAGCACGACTTGACTTCCAAAGTGGACTTGGAATGCCGAAACACCGGCAATCGTGCCGATCGGAGCACGGATCTCGGACGGGTAATCCGGAAACGTAGCAATGGCATTCGGGACGGTGACGCTGGTGTCGGTAAACCGTTCGCCAACGATTTGCATGCCGTCACCGGAATCACCGGCAAAGCGGACAACCACGGATTGCATCTCGCGGAAACCAGTGGTGGATGGGGTCGAGGAATTCGGTAGCATTGGAATTGGCGGAACCTAGAGGCCGCCCTCTGAGGCGTCAATGGCTGAGGGGTTTTTTGTGGAATTTTTTACCCATCATCCATCGGCCTGCATGAATCAGGCTTGGCGAACAGTCCATCAGCGATCACCTTCCGCCACTCCCAACCGGTATGAAAGTTCTAAGCCATCTCGATTCCAGATATGCATCCTTTGTTCGCCGCCTCAACCGCCGCGCCCTACCCGAGGCGGGGGTGCGCGAATTGGTGGAAGAAATCATCGCGCAAGTCGCAGCCCATGGAAATAAGGCCTTGGTCGCCTTCACCCAGAAATATGACGGCGCGGCGCTCACGCCCAAAACGCTTTTTGTCACGGCGGCGGAGTTTGCGGCGGCAGAAAAATCGGTGACTTCAGCCACGCGCCATGCGGTGGAGCGGAGTTTGGCCAACATTCACGCATTCGCCAAGCATGGCCTGCGCCAAGATTGGTCAGGTAAAAATGCCGAAGGTGCCACTGTCGGCGAACGATTCACCCCATTCGACCGCGTCGGCGTCTATGTGCCAGGCGGGAAAGCACCGCTAGTCTCCACCGCGCTGATGACGGCGGGCTTCGGCCAAGCGGCGGGTGTGCCAGAGATCATCGCCGCCACCCCGTGCGGCCCCGACGGCACGGTCAACCCCGCGTTGCTATATGCCTTGCAGGCGGCGGGCGTCACCGAGGTGATTAAAGTCGGCGGCGCTCAGGCGATCGCCGCGCTCGCGCTGGGCACCAAGACGATTCGCCCAGTAGACCGGATCTTTGGCCCCGGCAACCGCTTCGTCGTCGAAGCCAAACGCCAACTCGTCGGCGCCGTTTCCATTGATCTACTGCCTGGCCCCAGTGAGATCCTCATTTTATCGGATCAATCGGGCAACCCGGACTTCATCGCCGCAGATATGCTCGCCCAGGCGGAGCACGGTGGCGACAGCGTCGTCGGCTTTGCCACCGACTCGAAAGCCCTGCTCAATCAAGTGATCAAATCCATCGCCAAGCAACTGCCGACGCTGAGCCGCGGCACCATCATTCGCGATGTTTTGAAAACGGGCACCTTCCTGCTGCACCTCAAATCCTTTGAGGATGGTGTGGCGATTTCCAATGCATTTTGCCCAGAGCACCTCTCGCTCATCACCACCGATGAAACCCGCTGGCTAACACAAATCCGCACCGCCGGGGCCATCTATCTGGGCCCATACTCGCCGGTGGCGGTCGGCGATTTCCTCGCCGGTCCCAGCCACACGCTCCCCACCGGCGGCGCCGGTCGATCGTTTTCCGGCCTACGAGCCGACCAATTCCAACGCCGGACGAGCATCGTGCGACTCGACCCCACATCCATCCGGGCATCGCTGGCCGTGGTCGAGGAATTTGCCCGCATCGAGGGGCTCGACGCTCACGGCCGCTCGACCGCCATCCGCCTGGAACAATGACCCCCTGACGCCCACCACGGGCGCGGCAATCGACCGATCAACCCGCATGATTCGCTTACGCGGCGTCCTGGTCAGCACGCTTGCGGCGCATGCTCGGTGGGCGCTCGCCCAGCACGACTTGACGGTTGATGGTGACCGCCTCGACGTCATCACGCGACGGAAGATCGAACATGACGTCCAGCATCATGCGCTCAAAAATCGAGCGCAGGGCGCGGGCGCCCGTGCCGCGGCATACGGCCTCTTCGGCCAGCGCGCGCAGGGCGTCGCGTGTGACGCGGAGCTTCACCCCGTTCATCGCGAGTTGCTTGCCGTATTGTTTGACGAGTGCATTTTTGGGCTCAGTGAGAATCGACATCAATTCGTCCTCGGTGAGCTTGCGCAACGAGGAAATCACCGGCAAACGCCCGATGAACTCCGGAATCAACCCAAAATGCAGCAGATCCTCGGGTTGCACCCGCTCGAGCACATTGACTGATGGATCGTCGAGGTTTTCCGGATTTGCTCCGGCGTGAAACCCGAGCGTGTTGCTTCCCAAGCGGCGGCGCACCAAGTCCTCCAGTCCGACGAACGCGCCGCCGACGATGAAGAGGATTTTCTCGGTGTTGACCTGGATATATTCTTGTTGCGGGTGCTTACGGCCGCCCTGGGGCGGCACATTACAGACCGTGCCTTCAAGGATCTTGAGCAGCGCTTGCTGTACTCCTTCGCCCGAGACATCGCGAGTGATCGAAACATTCTCCGTCTTACGACCGATCTTGTCGATTTCATCCACATAGATGATCCCGCGTTCCGCCCGTGCCACATCGAAGTCGGCGGCTTGCAAAAGTCGCAATATGATATTCTCCACATCCTCGCCGACGTAGCCGGCCTCGGTGAGGGTCGTCGCATCCACGATGCAAAATGGCACATCGAGCACTCGCGCGAGCGTTCGGGCCAGCAGCGTTTTGCCGGAGCCAGTTGGCCCTAACAACAACACGTTCGACTTCTCAATTTCCACATTCGCAAACTCCGCATCGAGATTCGGTTGGTCCTGGCGCAGGCGCTGATAGTGGTTGTAAACCGCCACCGCCAGCACCTTCTTGGCGTTTTCCTGCCCAATGACAAATTCATTGAGGTTCGCCAGCAGCGCCGCAGGCAACGGCGTCTTGATGTCAGATTTTTCTACCAGCGGCTTCCCCTTGATCGGTTGGCCAGCCAATTCCTTTTCAAGGATGTTAGCGCAGACGTCGATGCACTCGTTGCAGATATAGACGCCGGGACCGGCGATAAGTTTTTTGACCTCCGAGTGACTCTTTCCGCAGAAAGAACACATCGTTAAATTAGAAGCGCGGGCCATGACAGTGGAAGCTTGGGTGATTGGGGGGAAATGGGGTGGGCGGATCAGCCGTCGATCTTGGCTGTGTCCGTTAGAGCGGCAACGACGTCCGGCAGTTGCTTGCGGCTTTCAAGAACCTTATCAACCAAGCCATATGCAACGGATTCCTCCGCCGTCATATAGTTATCTCGGTCCGAGTCGTGTTCGACCGTCTCAATCGGTTTACCCGTATGTTTGGCCAAGATCCCGTTGAGGCGTTTCTTGAGGTTGAACATGAAGCCAATGGTGCGCTCGATATCGGATGCGGTGCCTTGGGCGCCGCCCGACACCTGATGGATCATCACGTGCGAGTTGGGCAGACAGTAGCGCTTGCCGTTGGTACCGGCGGTGAGCAGCACCGAGCCCATGGATGCGGCGATGCCGATGCAATAGGTGTTCACATCGCAGGTGAGAAACTGCATCGTGTCATAAATCGCTAACCCCGCAGTGACCGACCCGCCAGGCGAGTTGATATAAATGTGGATGTCCTTCTTGGGGTCCTGCATTTGCAGGAACAACAACTGCGCAATGACCGAGTTGGCGACAAAATCATCGATCGGCGTGCCGATGAAGATGATCCGATCCTTGAGAAGACGCGAATAAATGTCGAACGAACGCTCGCCGCGACCGTCCTGCTCGATGACGATGGGGACGTAGTAACTGTTACGGGGGGTGCTGGAAGTCATGGAATTAACGGTCATGTTAGTCTGCGGTGAGAACGGCGTCTTCTTGCTCGACAACTTCTGCGTGCGCGACAATGAAGTCAATCGCCTTGCCAATCGTGATCGAACTGCGGACCGAGGGCAGACGCCCAGCGCGTTGCATCTCCTTGATGAATTTCTTGGGTGCCACTTTGCGCGATTGGGCGATTTGAATCAAATGATTGACCAACTCGCTATCGCTCACGCCGATCTTTTCAACGCGGGCAATCTCCTGAAGAATGAAGTTGGTGCGCAAATTCGAGACCGCTTGCTCACCCGCATTGGCAAAGATCTCGCTTTGCTGCGATTGAATTTCATCCTCGCTCATGCCGGCTTGCACGCCACGTTGGACCATCGCATCGGCCTGGCTTTGGGTTTCCTGAGTGACGAGTTCCTCGGGCAGTTCGAAATCGACCAGGGTGTTGAAATGGGCGACGATTTGATTCACCTTCATATCCTCGATCTTGCGCTTGCGCTCAGTCTGCATGTTGTCGCGGACAATTTCGGTAATCTCGGCGATCGTCTTGCCTGGCGCAAGGCGCGCCGCCAACTCGTCGTTGATCTCGGGCAGAATGGCCTCTTTAAGCCCCTTGAGGGTGGTGGTGAACACCAACTCCTGGTTCTGAAGCTCTTCAACTGGAAAATCCTCGGGCAGCGTCACCGTGATCTCACGGGTTTCCTCAACCGCCATACCCACCAACTGCACAGCAAACCCCGGCAAAAAGGCCTTCTCGTCCAATCGGACCCAGAATCCTTCCCGCCCAGCCAGATAGCCAGCCGCCTTGCCAAGAAATTCCTCGGTGGACTTCCCGCCAACAGTCGATGAGTAGTCGATGACGGCAAAATCGGTCATCGCGGCCGAGCGGTCTGCGATATCCTTGAAATCGGCAAAACGTTCTTGCAGCGACGTGAGTTGTGCTTGGATCTCCTCGTCGGGCACGGCGAGCAGTGGCACGGTCACCGTGACGCCTTTGTATTCCGGCAGTTGGACATCCGGGGCGAGGGTGATTTTGGCACCAAAAGTGATGCTGCCATCGGCTTGGGCGGTAAGGTCCTCAGGGCTGCCAAAGTCGAGCACCTTGAGGTCGTTCTGCTCGAGCGCGGTGTCGTATGCTTCGTTGATGAGCTTGTCGTGAAGCTCTTCCGTGATCTCCTTATCGAATCGCTTGGCGATGACCGCGGTCGGCGCTTTGCCGGGCCGGAACCCTGGCAGACTGGCCTTGCTGCTGAATTTGCGGACAATTTGATCGCGCAGGAGGCGGACTTTTTCCGCAGGGATTTCAACACGCAGGGTGGCGACACATTTGGGCAGCTTCTCGACAACGATGTTCATAATAAGACCGACGTCAGCAGTCGGGACGGGGAACCTAGGGGCGCGGCACACGGTTTGTCAAACCGGGCGTGCAAAAAGCGCAGCCCCGCACCATGATTCGCAAAATATGCGAAATCCTAGCCCGCCAGCTCACCAACGGATTCAATCGCTTCGGAGATCTCAACCCCGAGCAGACAAACGTCATCATCAAAGTGGCGAATCGCCGAAAAGGAGAGCACCTTCGTCAGAATGGCGTCGAGGGCGTCGCGGATCGGTTGATGTGAATTGGCAGCGATGATGGACATCAGTCGTTGCTCCAGGAACGGCTCACCATGCGGATTTTCCGCTTCAATGACCCCATCGGTAAACAGGATGACCCGCTGCACCGAGGCCAAGGGGATGCTCGTCACAGGGAACGTCGCTCCCCCCAGCAACCCCAATCCCGGACCTTTCTCACGCCGTTCGGTCGCAAGCTGGCGGACTCCTTCTGGGCCGTCGATGATCGGGCCGGGGTGGCCGGCGCAAGCATAACTGAAGGTCGCGGCCGCTAGGTCGATCACCCCATAGAAGGCGGTTGCAAACATGGTCGCGCTGGCTCGTTCAAGGATGGCGGTGAGCCCGTCATTGAGGCCTTGCAGGAACGCATCAGGCTCGGCCGCCTGCGAGCGTTGCTTTTCAAGCAGGCCGCGCAGCATCGCCACGATCAGCGCGGATCGTACGCCATGCCCCATCACATCGCAGATCAAAAGACCTACGCAGTCATCGCGAACATGAATCACCTCAAAAAAATCACCCGCCAGGCCAGTGATCGGAATGTAGCGCGAGCTAAAGCTCACTTGATGCTGGGTATTGGCCACCGCTGGAAAGTGGCTGCCAGTGAGCGCCTGTTGGATTTCACGCGCTAGGTGGAGCTCTTCCTCGTAAGCCTGGTTTTTCTGTTGCAGTTGGCGCGCCAGGCGAATCGCCTCACGCTGGGCGTTGACGAGTTTGGTGACATCGCTGGAAACACCAAAAGTGCCTTTGATCTGGCCGTGGCGGCCCCGCCACGGAAACTTTGCGCTCATCACCCAGGTTTCGTCCCCTTGACGCCACGTTTCCCGCTCAATTTGGCCTGTCATCGGCTGACCGGTCGAAATGATCCGGCGCTCATCCTGCTCAGCGGGTTGCCAATGGTTTTCGGCAAAAAAATCGCGGTCATGCTTGCCGATGAGATCCGCCCCTTCGGCCAGGCCCATCCATTCGGCCATCCCCTTGTTGGCCATGACAAAGTGGGACGACAAGTCCTTGAAATAGACTTGCACCGGAATGTGATCGAGCAATTGACTCAGAAGAAACCGTTCCTCCTCGACCTGCGCCTCCGCGTTCTTTCGCCGACTGATGTCGTTCATCGACCCCGCAAGGCGGTACGCCTTACCGCTGCGAGACCTGACCACCGTGCCACAGATACTCAACCAGCGCCACTCACCACCGCCGGCTTGGACGCGGGCGTCCACCGCCAGCGTTTGCGGACCGCAATCCTCCAGCGCACTGGCAAGAACCCGCTCAAACCCCTCACGATCATCCGGATGAATGCATGCGTATGGCGGTAAAAACAAATTCGGCGCGTGCTGCTTTCCGCATTCCAAAAATTCCAGAACTCGCCGCGAATAGTAAATGTCTTGGCGATCGATCCACCAGTCCCAGATCCCTTCGTTAGACGCTTTGAGCGCCAGTTCAAGGCGTTCGAGTTTAACGGCCTCTCGATCCTGAAAAGCATCCCGGTCATCATTCATGCTCAGTCAGATTGGTGGCAAGACCCTGTGGCGGCAAGAACGAGTTGGAATTTTTTACGCGACCAGTCTTGTCGGTCACGCCGCAGGCTGCTTGCCTTGCGTCCGTGAGTACCCCTGCGAGAAACCATCTACTCCACGGGGTTTCCCGCTCGTTCTACCTGACCCTGCGACTCCTCCCCACTCCCATGCGCAACGCCGCTAGCCTTGCCTATCTATTGGCCCGCACCAGCGACACCCTGACCGATACCCACGCCGCCTCCACTGCCATGCGCATCGCCTGCCTGGATCCCTTCCGCCAGGCCATCGCAGGCGCCGCTCCACCGCCGCGCTGGCCGGACACCCTGCTCGCCGCGGTCCCAGATCCGCTAGAACGGCGGTTATTGCTAGAAACCCGCGAGCTATTCAGCTGGCTCGACTCGTTGCCACCCACCGAAGCGCACCTAGTGCGCGACGTCGTCACCACCATCATCAGCGGCCAACAATTCGACCTCGAGCGCTTCACCCAGGCGACTCCTACCCATCCGGTCGCTCTCGCCGATGACGCCGAACTCGACGACTACACCTGGCGCGTCGCCGGCTGCGTCGGTGGATTTTGGACCCAGCTTGGCATCCTCACACTGGGCGAGCGGTTCTCTCACGCCCCCTCCGCTTGGCTGCTAGAACGCGGCATTGCCTATGGCAAAAGCCTGCAACTGGTGAACATTCTGCGCGATCTACCGCGTGATCTCGCCACCGGCCGCTGTTATCTCCCGGTCGCCAATCCGCTCGACTCCTCGGCCCTGCTCGCATCTCACGCCGCTTGGCTCGAACGCGCCCAAGCGTCGCTGGCCAATGGCTTCGCCTACGCCTCGACCCTGCGAACCCGGCGCCTGCAGGCCGCCACCGTGCTACCCGCCATGCTCGCCGAAAAAACCCTCAACCTCCTGCGCGGCGCATCCTGGACCTACCTCCAAACTCGTATTAAAATCCCACGCTCACAAGTCTATCTGGCCCTCGCGCGCGCCATCACCGGCTGGAAATAGCACCTCTACGCATATCTCGCTAACGCCCATTAGTAGACGGCGGGGATCGCAACCCCCGAGATGGCGTCTGACAGAACGAGAGCAGAGCCCCCCCCCCCAGAGGATCGCGCTCGGGGAGGGGACACCACCGGTGCATCACTATTGCTAGAGCCATGCCTACGTCGTATTGCGGGTTTTAGCCGGCATCATATAGGCGATCGGCACCGTGCTCGGTTTCGCCATTGCGGCAGGTCACGCGTAGGCGAGGGCCTCATCAAAGGCGGCCATGACGGTAGAGATGGGTTCCAGCCCACACGACACGCGCAGGAGGTGGGCTGGCACGCCGCAAGCTTCAGCCCACTCGAGTTCGTGATAGTGAGCGAGCATCATATAGGGGCAAACCAGAGTGAAGGGAGTACCGAAGCTGGGCCCCTTGCTCAAGCGCAGGGCGTCGTAAACCTTCGGGGTTTTCTTCGGCGATTTCAGCACGAACGAAAGCAGGCCACCATAGCCGCCGTCCTTCCGTCGAACGACGTCGTAGTGATCGCGGGTGGTAAGCGACGGGTGCCACACCTGCGCCACGGCGGGATGGTTGGCCAGCCAGGCGGCGAGTTCCAAGCCATTGGCATTCACGGTGACCATGCGTTGAGGGTAACCTTTGAGATTGGAGAGTAGGATCTCGGCATCGCCAATATACAACGGCGCGCTGTCCGCCGCATCGATCGCCAACGACTCGCGCAGAGTGGCGCAAAACGGCGAATCCGCCCGCACGGCCGTCATTCCAGCCATCACATCGCCCACCCCGGACACCCACTTGGTGAGGCTGCTGGTGACAACATCGGCGAAACGCAAGGCGTCCACGTTGAACGGGCCGGCCGCAGAATCATCCACGATGAGGGGCGTAGCACCCTCGGCGCAAGCGCGTGCCACGCGCGTCAGATCCACGCAGCGCAGCAGTGGGTTGCTCGGCATTTCCGTGAACACGCCGGCAAACTCGCCCTGGCGGATGCGCATCAACGCTTCATCGAACGACTCGCCACTGGCCTCGTTCAGATAGACCACGCCGTGGCCAAAAAGCTCCTGCACCTTGAGGCAATCGACATATGCGAATTCGAGTTGGAGCGTTTTTTTACCAATAAGCACGCCAGGCAGTGCGCGCAGAACCGAGGTCACGGCAGCCATGCCGCTGGCAAATACCAACGTGTTCTCCGGGGTGCTGCCGGTGAACTTCGAGAGCGCCCGCGCTACCAAATGCGACTTCGACCCGTCACGCGGCGTGCCATCCAGAAAATCCTGAGCTTGGCGGCTACTGACCACCTCGCCGGCGAAGCGCCAGTATTCGTTGGCTTCGGATTTGGCCTTGGCAGGCACGATGAGGACCTGCAACCCATGGTAGCTGGTGCTGCGCACAGCGGTTTCGGCACGTCGTTCGACCCAGCGGTGGGCGCGTTGCACCGCCACTCGGGTGGGTAGCACGAGCACTTCTTCGTGCTCGCTGGCGACTTCGGCCTTGGCATTGTTGAACAATCGTTCGACCGTCGGGTGCTTGAAAAACCTCGGGTAGCCAGTGCGAAGTCGCTTTATCACCTTTTCCCGACCCTCCTCGTACCCGACGATGGCCTCCCAGGTTGGCAGGCAAACCGAGCACGCGTGGGCGGAATCCGGCAGCGGTTGCCCCAGATCCTGATCCTGCCAGGCCGGGTTGGCTGAAAGGTCGCGC
>JAYSPI010000106.1:0-9715 GCA_043722215.1 Prosthecobacter sp. | reverse complement strand
TCCCCGGCCTCCCACGACCCATAGCTCAAATCTGTTTGCCCCTGGATCCGCCAGAGGGACCACCTCACCTGCCATAGTTGCCGGAAACTCCCTCACTCTGACTGGAGCAGGAATCGTCACAGATAGCGCGCCCACCAGCAAGCGTTTCGCCCGAGTGAGAGTCAGTGAGAATGGACCCAATCGTGAAGTCGGAGGATTCTGTTTTCTCCCCCCTCTCATCAAGCCGCCACGACTCAGGTTTTGGCATGACGTTTGACGGACCAACCAGTGGCCGCGGCCGGGCACGGCACCACCGGCCTGCAGCATAGCCCGAAATAAATTGTGACTTGCTCAGCGCATGGAATCCGGGCATGACTCAAGGGTGATTCCCGCTGGGTTCACCGCCTCCCACCCGGCACCCGCACTAGTTCCTCCTCATTGACGATCAAGACCCCCACCCCACATGAATCCCCCACCGAAATTATTTGGAACCGACGGAATTCGCGGCCGTGTGAATGAATTTCCGATTACGGCGGAAGTTGCGCTACAGACGGGCAAGGCGGTGGCCACCGTGCTGCGCTCGTCAGGGCGGCACAGCAACCGGGTCCTGATCGGGAAGGACACCCGGATATCCGGCTACATGCTCGAAACCGCGTTGACCAGCGGCTTGGTTTCGATGGGCATGGAGGTGTTCCTCGTTGGCCCGCTGCCCACCCCGGCCGTGGCACACTTGACCAAATCAATGGGGGCCACCGCTGGCATCATGATCACCGCATCCCACAATCCCTACGAAGATAACGGCATGAAAATCTTCGGCCCGGATGGCTACAAGTTGTCCGACGATCTGGAAAGCTTGATTGAGCGCCATATTCTTGGCGTGGAACCAGAGCCCCCACCCGTGCCACCCCGCGAGATTGGCAAAGCCCAGCGGATCGACGATGCCCGCGGCCGCTACATCGAATTTGCCAAGCACACGGCGGATCACGTCGCGCTGCATGGCATGAAGGTGGTCGTCGATTGCGGGCACGGCGCGGCGTATTTCATTGCTCCATTGATTTTCAAAGAGCTCGGCGCAGAAGTCATCACCACCGGCGTCCAACCTGACGGCGTCAATATCAACAGCGGCTGCGGCGCTCTCCATCCCGAGCATGCCGGCAAACTGGTCCGCCGCTTCCACGCCGACATTGGCATCTCCTTCGATGGCGATGCCGACCGGGTGATCTTCACCGATGCCGATGGGCAGGTGGTCAGCGGGGATCGCATCCTTGCTCTCTGCGCCATCGGCCTGAAAGAACAGGGCCGACTCCGCAAAAACACGCTCGTTGCCACCGTCATGAGCAACCTCGGACTCAAAGAGGCCATGCACCAAAACGACATCCACCTGGAAACCACCGCCGTAGGAGACCGCAGCGTGATCGACTGCATCCGGGAACATGACTATTCCTTCGGCGGCGAAAACTCCGGCCACCTGATATTCGCAGAACACGCGACCACCGGCGACGGCATCCTCAGCGCCCTCCAAGTGCTGCGCATGATGCGCGAACGCAACTCCACCCTCGCCGAGCTCTCGTGCACCTTCCACGAGTACCCAACCCAACTCGCCAACATGCCAGTGGCCTCCAAACCCCCGCTCGAATCTCTACCCCAACTCCAACAACTCATGGCCAAGGCAAACTGCGAGTTCGGCAACCACGGCCGCCACCTGATCCGCTACTCCGGCACCGAAAATAAAATCCGCGTCCTCGTCGAGCACCGCGACGCCGATGCCTGCCAGGTCTGGGTGAATCACTTTACCGCTGCGATCCGCAAGGAAATCGGCTGATCCCATGGTCATGAATGCCCCCACACCCGCCGACTGGGAACCGCTCTCGCTGACGTGGAGCATCGGCGATTTCCCCATCGCCAATCTGCCAATCGCCCACCACCAGCGCCAATCCCTCGGCGCGACCGATCTAAACGCCCACCCACACGCCTGGCTCACACCCGCCGATGTCGCCGCGTTCCTAGCCAGCGACCACGCGGTGCTCGTCGATGCACAACACACCGCGCTCGCCTGGCGTGGGACCACGCCGGATACCCACCGCGTTTTTACCGCCTCCTCCTCGTTCATCATCCGCTATCCATGGGATTTACTCCGTGCCAATGAACAATGGCTCGCTTCTCTAGCTGGAAATCTGATAGATGGTGAAGTCCATCACTCGGCGGTGATCGAGGGTGTCCTGCACGTAGGTGCCAACACACGGATTTTACCCGGGGTTTTCATCGAAGGCAACGTGGTCATTGGCCGCAACTGCAGGATCGGCCCAAATTGCTATCTCCGCGGCAACACCAGCATCGGCGATCACTGCCACATCGGCCAATCCGTCGAAATCAAAAATTGTCTGATCCTATCCAAAACCTGCGTCGGCCACCTGTCGTATGTGGGGGATTCGGTGCTCGGAACCCATGTCAACTTCGGCGCCGGAACCACCACCTCCAACCTCCGCCACGACGGCCACTCCCACCGCTCGTCCGTCAACGGCACTCTCGTCGATACCGGCCGCCGAAAATTCGGCACCATCGTCGGCGACTACGTCCACACCGGCATCAATACCTCAATCTATCCAGGCCGCAAACTCTGGCCCAACACCACCACCCGCCCGGGGGAAATCGTCGCGCGCGACGTCGAATCCTAACATCTATTTACTCTCAACTTCCCCCTATCATGTGCGGCATCGTCGGATATATCGGTCAAGCAGATGCACCCACGGCGCTCCTCAACGGCCTACGCCGTCTCGAATACCGGGGGTATGATTCCGCAGGCATGGCCGTGCTCGACCACGGCCGTATCGCGTTGATCAAAGCGCCTGGCAAGGTCTCCGCCCTGAGAGAACGCGCCCGCGCCGATTGGTCGCCGGAGAAGTTTGCACGCGTCACCCAGGGCATTGCCCACACCCGCTGGGCGACGCACGGGCCACCCACCGAGGTCAACGCCCACCCGCATCTCGATGCGACCGGGGAGATCGCACTGGTTCACAATGGCATCATTGAAAACTATCGGGCACTGCGCGCCCGCCTAGTGGGCAAGGGCCACCATTTCGACTCGGAGACCGACACCGAGGTGCTAGCCCATCTCATCGGCGAGTGCAACCAGGGCAATTTGTTGCAGGCGGTTTGTGATGCACTCCATCAGGTAGAAGGCACCTTTGGCATCGCCGTAATCTCGTCGCGAGCGCCCAATCAGATCATCACCGCACGCCGCGGCAGCCCGATTGTCATCGGCGTGGGCGATGGCGAAACTATCATTGCCTCGGATGCCGCCGCCATTCTCGCCCACACCCAGCGCGTGATCTATCTGAACGACAATGACATCGCTGTCATCACCGCTAGCTCGATCGACATCCGCGACCTACACAACATGCCGGTTACCCGCGAGATTGCCGAGCTGCACTGCGACGCATCCGCCGCCGAGAAGGGCAGCTTCGACCATTTTATGCTCAAGGAAATCCACGAGCAACCCGAGTCGCTGGCCAACGCCATCCGCGGACGCCTCGACTTTACCCTCGGCTCGTCCGTCCTAGCCGGCATGGGCACCTCACCACGCGATCTCGCCGAACTCAACCGGGTGGTCCTCATCGGCTGCGGCACCTCCTTGCATGCCAGCCTAGTTGGGGCATACGCGTTCGAAGATCTAGCCGACATCCACGCCGAAGTCCAACAGGCGGCGGAGTTCCGATACCGCAACCCGATCGTCGGCAGCCGCGATTTGGTCGTGGCGATTTCCCAATCCGGGGAAACTGCCGACACTCTAGCAGCGGTACGAGAAGCCAACCAGAAGGGAGCCTTTGTGATGGGCCTGTGCAATGTGGTGGGATCCACCATTGCGCGCGAAACTGGCTGCGGCGTCTATCTACACGCAGGACCGGAAATCTCGGTAGCATCGACCAAGGCCTTCACCTGTCAGGTGGCGGTGCTATTAATGATGGCACTGAAGCTCGGTCGCGGGCGCAGATTTTCCCGCGATCAAGGGCTATCATTCATCCGTGAAATCCAACAAATCCCCGCCCTCGCCGCCCGCGTCATCACTCACGACGCCCGCATCGAGGCCATCGCTCGCGACTACGCCCACCACGAACACGCGTTCTACATCGGCCGCGGACCGATGTATCCCGTCGCCTTGGAGGGCGCGCTCAAACTCAAGGAGATATCATACATCCACGCGGAAGGCTATCATGCCGCTGAGTTGAAGCATGGCCCAATCGCATTGTTAGTTCAAGGCACCCCAGTCATCGCCATGGCCTGCGACGTCCCCGGCAAGGATAAAATCCTCGGCAACATCGAGGAATGCCGCGCCCGCGGCGCTCGCATCCTCGGCATCGTCACCGAGGGCGATGCCGAAGCCGCCGCCTCCATGGACGACTTCATCACCATCCCCCGCTGCCATCCATTAGTGGCGACGATCCCCACCGTGGTCGCACTACAACTCTTTGCCTATCACGTTGCCCGCATCCGTGGTTGCGAAATCGACCAACCACGCAACCTCGCTAAAAGCGTCACAGTGGAATAGGCGGAGTTTAGTGGTCAGAAGCGTCCCAGGCCTTCCTCAACGCCGGACCTAACGGACTGGCTAACGCCTGCAACCAATGGTCGTTAGAGCGAATGACGGGCAACTCCGGCAACAACCGCTCGCCTAGCACACCGGGCGCCACCCGCGGGTGAGCCCTAAAATAGTCGCCGCCGCCGCAGGCCGGACCACGCACCCGGTGAGTCCCGCGCTCCAATCCGAGCAGCGCGGTGTGGACCCAGCGCGCGCTGAGCATCGGGCAGAGGATTTCGCCAATAGCCTCAATCTGATAGATTATGGACTCATCGCCGAAGTCGATTTCCCAACCGTCGCTACGGAAAACCGTGGCGGTGGATTGCCAGCGGTCTGCCAACTGCGGCAACAACCAGAACCGAAGCGCCTCCGCCGCATCTACCGGCTCAGGCATGAGCCGCAGCCGCGTGTTAGACAATCCCCGCAACTGGCGCAGCGTGGTAAGCACAATGGCCCGATACCGGCGGACTGCCTCGTCAGGGCCGTGTTGTGCGGCCATGAGCGGCAGTACCCGGCCGGGTACCGGTTCGTCGATTTGCAGCGTGAGCAAGCGCACCGGTGGAGTCTGCCCGGAACCGCCGCCCACGCAAGTCTAACGACGATGGCCGGGCTGCTCTCACAAGTATTTGTCGGTCACCGCACCCTCGCTGGCGGTGGACACCAGTTTTGCGTATTTGGCTAGCACGCCGCGGGTATAGCGCGGTGCGGGCTGGACCCAGACGGTCTTTCGGGCAGTGATTTCCACATCCGATAGATTGACATCGATGCGGTTATTCACGGCGTCGATGGTGATTTCATCGCCCTCGTTGAGCAGGCCGATGGTGCCGCCGAGGAATGCCTCCGGAGTGATATGGCCGACAACAAAGCCGTGGCTACCGCCGGAGAAGCGACCATCGGTGATGAGAGCGACCTCTTTACCCAGACCCAGGCCCATGATGGCGCTGGTCGGCCCTAACATCTCACGCATACCAGGGCCACCTTTCGGTCCTTCCATGCGGATGACGATGACCTCGCCCTTCTGGATCTGTTTTCCGAGGATCGCCTTCATCGCGGCGTCCTCCGAGTCAAACACGCGCGCCTTGCCGGTGAAGACCTCCCCTTCCTTCCCGGAGATTTTGGCCACCGCCCCGCCTTCGGCTAGATTCCCGTAAAGCACGCGCAAGTGACTGTCCTTCTTGAGCGGATTGTCTAACGAACGAATAATCTGCTGACCCACCGGATACGGCTGGGCAAACTTTTCGATATTTTCGCGCAGTGTGCGCCCGGTCACCGTCATGCACTCGCCATGCAGCAAGCCACCATCTAACAATATCTTCATCAAGGGCAGGGTGCCGCCGATGTTAACCAGATCGGCCATGACGAATTTGCCCGATGGCTTGAGGTCGGCAAGCACCGGCACGCGCTTACCGATGCGCTCGAAATCGTCCAGAGTAATATCCACGCCTGCGGTGTGCGCCATCGCGGGGATGTGCAGCGCCGCATTGGTGGAGCCACCTAGGGCGATGAGTACGGTGATGGCATTCTCAAACGCCTCCTTGGTCATGATGTCGCGCGGTTTGATCCCGAGTTGCATCAAGTTGACCACTGCGACGCCGGCATCGAAACAATCGCGCATCTTGTCATCGGAGATGGCGGCTTGGGCCGAGCTATTAGGCAGCGACATCCCCAACGCCTCGATTGCGCTGGCCATGGTGTTGGCGGTGTACATACCGCCACACGATCCGGCCCCGGGAATGGCGCAGGACTCGACGGTTTCTAACTCGGCATCAGAGTATTCGCCATTGGCGTGTTTGCCGACCGCTTCAAACACGGACACGATGTCGAGGTCCTTCTGCTCACCCTTGATCGATGCGCAGCCGGCTAGAATCGTCCCGCCATAGACGAACACGGCGGGACGGTTCAGGCGAGCCATGGCCATCACGCAGCCGGGCATGTTTTTGTCGCAGCCGCCGATGGCCACAAACCCGTCCATCCCCTCGCAGCCGACCACCGTTTCGATGGAGTCGGCGATGACCTCGCGGGAAACGAGCGAGTATTTCATCCCCTCGGTGCCCATTGAAATCCCGTCTGAAATGGTGATCGTGTTAAAAATCACTCCCTTGCCGCCGGCGGCATTCGCCCCATTGCAACTCTCCCGCGCCAACTTGTCGATGTGGACGTTGCACGGGGTCACCTCGCTCCAGGTCGAGGCGATTCCAATCTGTGGTTTGGAAAAATCCTCTTTTTTAAATCCAACGGCGTAGAGCATGGCGCGGCTCGGGGCGCGGTCCGGGCCATCAAGCATCGGACTGGAAAATGGGCGTGGGGTGTCATTCATCGCGAGCCCAGCATCCCGCTGATCCATGGGCCACGTCAAGACTCGGCAGATTTTAGCGACCAAAATCCGTCACACCCGGATGGGCAACACGAAAAACGGCATCCCGTTGCGGAAAAACTCACGCTGTAACCCGAACACCGTGAAGTTGTGCAACATCCGCGTGATATATGTCTCATGCTCAAACACCAACTGCCCGCCAAAAAATGTGGAATCCGGGTACATCTCCACCAACTGACGCCCGATTGAGCTCGCAGTGCTGATGATTTCAGGCCCGATGACGCTGCGCGACTCCGCGTTGAACCCGCGCGCATTCATGCACCTTGCATAGCGTTGCACCTCATCGCCGACATCGTGCTCGAGGTGCTCAATGTCCTCGGCACCCTTGAAGTTACCGGCGTCCACCACCCCAATCTCCACAAACACAATATTGCGATAGACCTTGGGAAACATCCGCAACACCCCCAACGTCGTATGCACTCCCAGCCCATTGAAGCCATTGACAAAAATCACCGCTGTTTTCGCCCCCGGTTGACACGCCAACACCGGATCGTGGGACGAACTCTCACGCGCTTGAAACGCTTCCACCAAATCATCCAGGCGCGCCAATTCGTGGCGCGTTTTTCGGTAATGACTGCGGATGAAAAACGCCAACCCAATCAGCAACCCGGTCACCACAATTGTCACCCAGCCACCCTCATGAAACTTGATGATGCTCAGCGCCGCCAGAATCGTCGCCGTAAGGATAAAACCGATCGTGTTGATCGCTAGCTTGTGTTTCCAACCCGCCTCATCGTGACGGACTTGCCACCAATGGCGGATCATACCGAGCTGGCTGAGCGAAAACGTAACAAACACGTTGATGCTGTAGAGCACCACCAAGAAGGCGACCGCCCCACGGGTTGCGAGGATCAAGATAAAGGCAGCCCCCCCCATCAGCAAAATGCCATTATGGGCGACGAATCGGTCGCTCAGGCTGGCAAATCGCGTCGGAAACCAACGGTCCAACGCCATATTGGCTAGGACTCGCGGCCCATCCAAAAACCCGGTCTGCGCTGCGATAAACAACAAGGCCGCCGCTGAACCCATCGACACCGCGACAAAGGTCACCCCCACACCATGCGGCCACGGCGCGACAATCTGCTCAAACAAAACCGCATTCAAGGTCTTGCCATCTTGCGGCACGCTCCGAAATAACATGTAGGAAAACAGCAAGCCCCCTACCATCAGCGCCAGCGATACCCCCATGTACAACATCGTGCGCCGCCCAGTCGCCACCCGCGGCTCACGCAAAATCGGCAAGCCATTGCTCACCGCCTCAATCCCGGTGTAGCTGCCCGCTCCCAGACTGTACGATTTGAGCAACAACAACAGGATTCCTCCCGTCCCTAGCAATGAGTGAGACTGACCCAACTCCTGCACCGTGCCCGCTGCGATCTCCGGCACCTGGCCAAGATGGGTGAAAAAACCGTGAAGAATCGCGTAACAATGCGTCGCCAGAAACAGGAAAAACACCGGGGCCCAGACCATCACCGATTCCTTCACTCCCCGCAAATTCAACACCGTCAGCACCACCGTGGCCGCCAGCGCCACATGCATTTTCCATGGCAGCCAACCCTCGGGCAAAACCGAAAACAACTGGTCCGCCCCGCTCGAGACCGATAAGGCAATCGTCAACACATAATCCACCAGCAAGGCGCACCCTGAAACCACCCCAGCCGTCGGTGAAAGCAACTTACTGGCCACCAGATACCCGCCGCCCCCGCCCGGAAAGCAGGCGATAATCTGCGAATAGCTCGCGCAAATGATCACGATAGTCAAAATCGTCGCCATCGCCACAAATGGAGCCAACGCCATATGGGCACCCAAGGCCCGCACCGATTCCTCCGGACCATAACAGGAGGATGACAGCCCGTCAGACCCCAGTCCCACCCAAGCCAGCACCGCGACCAGCGACATTTTGTGGAAGATCCCTTGGTCCGAGATGTCGCGCGCTTTGCCAATAAAGAGATTTTTAAACCAGTGACCCTGCTTGTGTGTTGAACTCATGTGTGGTGGGAGGTGACCACCCGCGTCCTTGCGACGGGACGCGAGCGGGTCGGTTTTCGGGAAACCGCCACCACTCATAACGAGTGGGAACTGTTGCCCTTCCATTCATGCCTACGAGGTTAGCTGACGGGCTAGAGCATGGAAGTGCTCCCTGCCAGCGGTCTCCCGCTGCGTGCGCCCCGTCCCTAGGTTGCCCTAGGGAGTTCGGTTCCCCCGCGCATCCCCCACAATGAGGAATGCTTAGGCGGCTATGTCTTGCGGCGGGACAATTGCAGCCAACCCACTCCTCCACAAGTAAAATCATCACCCCCATTCCCGATCAGGACCCTGAGATGCAATGGATTGCTGGACTATTTTTGCTTATTTTAGAGAGTCGATTCCGGATTTCAGGGTGCCCATGAATAATTCGCTCCAGGCGTTGTGAGAGGGGTTGGCCTGGGCCGATAGGCTCTGGCGTATCCCTGCCTGGCTCAGGAGAAGTTGATAGGCGCCACTGCCGTATTGCTACAGCAACCGTTGATTGTTAGGTGATCACGTCCCCTATCCAGTTGAGGCGTGGCCCGAGGGTGACCAGCGCCACCTCTCGTCGGAGAGTGCGCTCTATTGTCGGATCTTCACCGAGGGGTTGTTTGGCCTTCGGCCCAGTGGTCTCGACCGGTTCAAGTGTACCCCACGCCTGCCTGACGGCTGGCCCCGCATGGCGCTGCGCTCGGTGCGCGCATTCAACCGGACCTTCGACGTGGTCGTCGAGCGGCGGGACTCAGGGGTGCACCTGACCGTCAGCCAGAATGGTCACA
>JAYSPI010000105.1:0-10949 GCA_043722215.1 Prosthecobacter sp. | reverse complement strand
CCATCACCTGGGCGTGGGAACTCGTTGTCGAGCGTTGGGGGCTGCCGGCCCATCGCTTGTATGCATCGGTTTATGCGCCCAAGCCAGGCGATCCCGGCGAGTTTGACCAGGAAGCCTACGATTTGTGGGCCGCATTGTTCCTCTCCAAAGGCTGCGACCCTGCCATCCAAATCGTCCACGGCAATGTCAAAGATAACTTCTGGATGATGGGCGAAACCGGCCCCTGCGGTCCGTGCTCGGAACTTCATGTCGATCTCACCCCAGAGGGTAACCCCGTCACCGGCCGTAACCTCGTCAACAACGATTCCGATCTCTGCATCGAAATCTGGAACCTCGTCTTCATCCAATACAATGCCGAGGCCGACGGCACATTCCGTGAGCTGCCCGCCAAGCATGTCGATACCGGCATGGGCTTCGAGCGCGCGTGCTCAATTATCCAAAACACCAAGGGTTTCACCGATTTTTCGATTAAACCTAGTAACTACGCGACCGACGTATTCACGCCATTGTTCCGCAAGTTAGAGGAGTTGAGCGGTACAACATACACTAATGTCTATCCCGAACCCGGTGCCAACCGCGCCTTGTTCGCCGACGAACTCAAGACGGCCATCGCGTTTCGCGTCATCGCCGACCATCTGCGCACGCTGTCGTTCTCGATTGCTGACGGGATCATGCCCGGGAATACCGGCCGGAACTACGTGCTGCGTCGCATCCTGCGCCGCGCCGTGCGCTATGGTCGCCAGCTAGGATTCTCCGGCGACCGACCGTTCTTCGGCGCGCTGGTGGCGACTTTGGTCGATCAAATGGGTGGTGTCTTCCCGGAGCTGTTAGCCCGCCAAGAGATCGTTCGCACAACCCTCGAACAAGAAGAAGCTAGCTTTAACCAGACGCTCGACCGCGGACTCAAGCGTTTTGAGGAATCTGTGGCAGATCATCACAGGGTGGCGCACCCATCCTGTGAAACCCATCTTCTAGAAATGCCGCACTCGTCCAGAGCCCCCCGTGGCCCGAGGCAATTGTCGGGTGACGTCGCCTTCGAGCTCTATGACACGTTCGGCTTTCCCGCTGATCTTACCGAGTTGCTGTGCGCCGAGCGTGGTCTAACGGTTGACATGCCGCGCTTCGAGAAACTCATGGAGCAACAACAAGAACGCTCGCGCGCCGCCCAAAAATCCACCGTGGTCCGCGCGCTCGACATCTCCACCGAAGCGGTTACCGAATTTCTTGGGTTTGAGTTAGACGAAGTGACGGCCACTATTTTGGAAATTCACCCGCAGCACGACGCGTTGTTTGTCATCACCGACCAGACGGTTTTCTACGCCGAGATGGGCGGCCAAGCCGGTGATGCGGGAACTCTCGTCGTTAACGGCAACGAAATTACCATCTCCGGCACCCAACAGATCGGCCAAGCGCGTGCCCACATCCTCCCGCAATCTGAAATCTCAAATCTTAAATCTCAAATTGCCGTGGGCGATCCAGTAGTTTTGCGCCTGGACAGCGCCCGCCGGCGACCGATCGAAGCGCACCACACGGCCACTCACCTGCTCCACTGGGCCTTGCACGAGGTGGTGTCGAAGGATGCCGCTCAACAAGGGTCCTCGGTCGATGAATTCCGCCTACGCTTCGACTTCAACAGCACCGCCGTCACCCCGGCGCAGGTCGCAGCCATGGAGGAAAAAGTCAACACTGCCATCCAAGCAAACCAACCGGTTAGCTGGAGCGACGTCGCCCATGCCTCGATCAAATCCCGCGCCGACATCATGCAGTTCTTCGGCGATAAATACGGTGACACCGTGCGTGTGGTCCAAATCGGGGGCGACCCTCACCAGCTCAACGGTTATTCCCAGGAACTTTGCGGCGGATCCCACGTCCACCGCACCGGCGAAATCGGCTTGTTCAAAATCAAATCCGAAGGCGCCATCGCATCGGGGGTCCGTCGGATCGAGGCGGTCTGCGGTGAGGCCGCATGGGCCCACCTCCATGAAACCGTCGCAAAGTGGCACCACGACCTCAATGCCGCCACCGCCAAACTCCAGGCGGCTAACGAAAAACTCGCCGCCATTGGCGAGTCGCCCGTGACGGTTAACGAGTTCCCGCACATCATGGGGGCCATGCTCGTTGAGCGCGTTGATATCGCCCAGCTCAATGCCATCTTTGCCCACGGCCAACGCACGCTGGAGGAAACCCAGTCGGCGGCCATCGATGCCGAAAAATACTTGAAAAAACTCCAAGCCTCCGCCGCGGCCAAGCTCGCCGACGAAGCGCTGGCCGATCTCATCGCGGTGGGCAAGCCGATCATTGCCACCTTTGAGGCGGACGCCTCGCTTCTTCAGGAGCTGCAAAACGGTCTCAAAAAGAAGAACTTCGCCGGCCCGGCACTGCTCATCGTGGACGACGGCGAAAAACTTCACCTCGCCACCCACTGCGGCGCAACCGCTCTAGCCGCCGGAATCAAGGCCGGCGACCTGCTCCGCGAACTCGCCGCCATCGCCGGCGGCAAGGGCGGCGGCAAACCCGATCAAGCGCGCGGCGCAGCACCCGACCGCTCGCAAGTCCCCACTCTCCAAGCGATCGCCGCCGCGAAGTTTGACCTCTGCTAGATGAAATCCTGCATCGAGAGGGAATGCCCCCCTTGACGATAATCTGTCGCGGTTGATTGTTCCGAATTCAGGCGCGGTCGTGCCGCGGCCCGGTCACAATCGGCAGGCGGACGGTGAAAGTGCTGCCTTGGCCGAGGGTGGAGGTCACGGTGATCGTTCCACCCATTGCTTCTGCTAGACGGTGCGAGATTGCGAGGCCCAGGCCGGTGCCATCAAACGGCCGACTGAGTGTTGAGTCGGCTTGCGCGAATGGGTTGAAAAGCAGGCTGATGTTCTCGTCTAATATTCCGATGCCGGTGTCCTGGACCGTGAAATCCACCGCCGGTTGGCCCGCCAGGGTTGCTGATGTGACGCGCAGGGTCACCGCTCCCTGGGACGTGAATTTAACCGCGTTGCCAAGAATATTGAGGAGAATCTGGCGAATTCGCTGGGCATCTCCGAGGATGATGTCCGGCACTCCATCTGCGATCTCACCGCTGAATTTCAGCCGTTTATTGGCACTGGGTTGCCGCCATGGTTGACAGCACGACTCGACGAGTTCGGCAATCACCACCGGCGTGCTCTTGAGAGCCATCGTGCCTCGTTTAATGCTAGAAAAATCCAGGAGATCGTTGACGACGACGAGCAGGTGGTTGCCGCTGTCTCGGATCATGCGGGCATAGTTGCGTTGCTCCTCGTCGAGCGGCGTCTCCGCTAGCAGCGCGGCGCAACCGAGGACTCCATTGAGAGGGGTCCGCAACTCATGACTCATCACTGCGAGAAATTCGTTTTTGGCCCGATTGCCTGCCTCGGCGTGTTCCAGCGCATTTAGCAGGCTATCTTCCATGGCCTTGCGCGCAGTGACATCCTCCTTGATGGCGATAAATCGCACGATGTCCCCACGGTCATTGTGGACTGGCGTGATGATGGCTGATTCCCAATAGAGTGAGCCGTCCTTACGGCGGTTGTGGAACTCTCCCCGCCAAATGCGACCGCTCTGGATGGTCTTCCAGAGTTGTTGGTAATAGATCGCTCCTTGCTCACCGGAATTGATGATGCTCGGTTTTTTTCCAAGCGCTTCGGCAACGGTATAGCCCGTGGATTGTTCAAAAGCCGGATTCGCATATTCGATGACCCCCGAGGGGTTGGTGATCACAATGGTATTGGCGGTTTGCTCGACGGCAGTCCGCAGCGCCTGCCGTTCCTCCTCCCCTTGTTGGCGTTGCGCCTCGTCCGCGAAGTGCTCGATGCCAAAGCTGATGTTTTCAGCCATATCTAACAATAGTTCTTGAGACTCCTCATCAAAGGCATGAGTCTGATCGCTGTAGATGGCCAGGGCACCCACCGCCTTGCCTTTCAGGTGCAAGGGCAGCGACGCGCAGGCTTGCCAACCATAATTTGCGCCGCGTTCGTGCCACGGCACCGTGCGCGGGTCGTTTTGAAAGTCCTGGCACCAGACCGGCTGGTTCTCGCGAATCGAAATCCCAATCGGCCCGCCCCCGGCCGGATCGTTCGCGTTTGCTGAAATCGAGATGACTGACACGTACTCGGTGCCGGTGCCGTGTACAGCCACCGGGCGCACCTGGCCGTCCGCTGTATCTAGCAGTCCGATCCATGCCAGTTTCATGCCGCCGAGTTCCACTACCTTGTGGCAGATTTTGGGTAGCATCTCGTGGGTGCTAGTTGAGTGAACGATGGCTTGGCTGCATTCGCTGAGGGCGGCGTAGAGCATCGACAAGCGGACGATGCGCGCCTCGGCGGCCTTGCGCTCGGTGATGTCAATAAACACCACCACTTGTTCCCCCGCGGGGGATGTCGATAACGGGGCCATGTGAACCAGCACCGTTTTATCATCCCCATTGTGGCACGTCACTTTTACCTCAAGCGGCGAGAACGGCGAGACGCTCCGCTGCGTGCGCTCAACCTCCGCCTGCCAAGTCTCCATGACCCATTGCCGGTATTCAGGGGCGGGATAGGCTAGCCGCCACCAGTCGGCCAGCGTGGGGATTGCCGCGCTTGAGTAGCCAAATAATCGTTCGAAGGCGGCGTTGCAGAACGTGACGTTCATTTGCGTATCATTGCCCGCCATCGGCACTGGGGAGGCGTCGATGATAGCACGAAAGCGGGTTTCGGTTTTCCGAGCGTTCTCGCTGATGCGTTTGCGATAGAACCACGCAACGACCGCCACCGTCAGGATGACTAGCAATCCACTGACTATCACCTGAGCGGTGAGGGTGTCATCCAAGGTCATGATGAGTGAATCTTGGCTAGAGATTACCGCGACGCAAGGATGGATGTTGCGAGAAATTGCGGTGCATTGGACGCTCCGGAATTCACCCTGCGGCCGCAGCGGGCACTGCGGTTGGCGAGTTTGCGTTCACCTGGAGAATAATCTGCGTGTATCTTGCGGACTTGACGGCTTGCCCATGTGCAGCGGATTATCCCAGCTATGGCATGGCGTATTGATCAAGCGGTGACCCGCGGAGAAATCGACAACTCGATCGAGGGCTGCACCACGGGCCAGATCTGGCTGGCCGACCGCGCTGAGCCGCTGACCCTCAAGCTGGTGGGCGACTGCTGGCGCGACCTCGCTGGGACGCGACTGCGGTTTGAAAACCGGGGCGCGCAGGCGATGCCGGACTTGGCGGCCCTTCGTGCTGAGCAGACGGGTCTAGTTGGCGATATGACGGCGTCGCGCAAATCCAAGGTTGTCACGGTGGACGAGGCGGTGAGTCACCGATCCTATCACAAACCATCCGAGATCCTACATGAGTGGCGCAACACGCTCTATCTCGAATGGTTTAGCGATACCAATGGCAGGGTCATTATCGAATCCTCATCCTTCCTGATGACGATCTCCCCCTACGAATGGTCGATGGACGAGGATGCCGAGGAAGCTCAAAAACTTGCCAACCTCCACGCCATGCGTGACTTCATGGCTCAGTTGATCCGCCGTCCTGAAGCCACCCGCGGTGCCCCCCCCGCCGAACTCGACGAGTTTGCCTGGGAGGAGCGCCTGCAGGAATCCGATCGCCTAACTGATGCTTATCAGGAAGTGCTAGAGAAATACATCGATGACTCCGACAGCGAGCGCAAAGAGGCGTTCGTCATGGGGTGGGATGGCCTGCTTGATGCTCTTGCCGATCGTGACGAGTCCGACGTCTCGTATCCCAGCGCGCTGGACCTGGATGACAGTGGCGACGAATTCCTGGAGGACCACCCACTGCAAGTTGAGGCCCAGGAACTAGCAATGCGCGCGATGGATGTCGTCCAACAGAATTCCAAACCTGGCACTCCAGCCTATCAGTTAGTTTCATGCCTGCTACAAGTCAGCGGCAAGCTGGAAGGGGCGCTCAACGGCGACTCTCATGAGTCAGAGTCGGAATCAGGCTACGTATTGGCGATTTTGAAACGCTGCCTCAACTGGCTCAATGAAGCGGTGGGAGCCTGCCAGCAGTTGATGGCGGAGGAAAACGATCCGGATCACCTAGCCGCGCTTGCTCATTTACGTTGTTCGGCGTTTGCGATTCGCGAGGGGATCGTCGAACTCCGTCGCGAGCTTAAGTAGTCCTGTGGCCCCGGCTCTCCCCCGGGGCGAGGGAGCGCAGGACATCACTCTCACCCGCGCTGCCGTCGACGCATGAGAGCGAGCAACCCGAGTCCGCCGAGCACCGCCGGAGTGGGTTCTGGGATCGAAACGGCCAGCGCGCCGGGAATGGTGGCCCCGTCCAAGGTGACCCAGTGGTCATCGACGGTGGGCGTTTTATCATTATCAATAAAGTCGAGCGTGTAGGATTTGCCATCATTGGCATAGGGTGCCAATTGCGCCGCTGTAAATCCTTGGTCCGGCCAAGGAGTTGTCAGCGTGGCAAAATCAGTCCCGGGATGTGCATTCCATAATACATAGGTATCGGTGGCGACATCACGTAGGGCCATGCCCATGAATCCAGCGCCAGGGATGGCGATCTCCCCAATGTCGCCCGAATGGAGTGCCGGCGCAGTGAGAGGCGAGGCGGTTCCAAGTATTTGATAAGTCAAATCACCTGAGCCATCCAGGGTGAATTCGGGGGAATGAATCAACTGAGTCTCCCTGATATCCCAGCCGTCACCCAGGTTACCGTCGGCCCCCCACCAATCATATTTCGCCCACGACGTGCCGTTCTGAGGGAATACCGAGGTCCAGCCTTGCATGCTGGCGACGGGATCGCCGACATCCGTGAAGGTATATGTGAGGGACGCGTGGGCGGTGGTGCCACAGAGCGCGCTCGCCCCTAGTGCCGCGGCGAGGGATAGGGAGTGATGGCTAAATCGGAGGAGCTTGCTGAAATGATGGGTTTTCATAGCTTGGGTTTTTTAGGGAGGCTCGAGTCATGCGACTGGAGCGCTGGGTTGGTGGTGACGATCAATGTGATATCATGCTCTGAGATGCCCGGGACCAACCGCACAGAGCCGCATTGCTTGGTTTCCACATTTCATAGATAACATCCAGACAGCAAACAAATTGCTCATGAGCGTCAAACATAAAAGAAATTTTTTCCGTTATCCGATGAGTGACGGCGCTCGTGATGTTAGCTGCTACCAATCCACATTTTGCTGGCGGAGCGCTTCGTAGAGGACGATCGCCACGGCGGTCGAGAGGTTGAGGCTGCGGGTGCCGCCCGGGGCCATGGGGATGCGCAGGGCGTGGTCGGCGGCGGTGGTGACGAGGTCGTCGGGCAGGCCGCGGGTTTCGCGGCCAAAGACGAGGTAGTCACCGGGTTGGAAGGCGGCTTGCCAGGGAGAGGCGGCGGCTTTGGTGCTGAGGAACCAGAATCCGGCGGCGGGATCGGCGGCGTGGCGTAAGGCAGAGAAGGATGGCCAGACGCGCAGTTGGACGTTGTGCCAATAATCCAGGCCGGTGCGGCGGACGTGTTTGTCATCTAGGGAAAACCCGAGGGGCTCGACCAAGTGGAGGGTGGCACCGGTGGCCAGTGCGAGGCGACCGGCGGCACCCGCGTTGTGGGGGATCTCCGGTTCAATGAGGACGATGTGAAACATGCGCGTGGGGTCAGGGCGGATTGTCGCGGCGGGCCAGTGTGATCGAGAGACCTAGCGCACCAAGGAATAAGAAATAACAAGCTAACAGTTCTAAGTAGCTTTTGCAGATGCGGGGGATATTGGGCGCGAAGACTGGCCCTAACGCGGCTTTCCAAAAGGCGTCACGACCGATGACTCGGTTGAAGACGTAGATGATCAGGAGCGCGGCACCGATCAGGCCGGAGCCGGCGTGATTGCCGAGGTGGGCGAGGAAATGGAGCATGACGCGCCGGTGGCGTAAGGTGGTGATCAGGGTGACTAGCAAGATAGCTCCGACCACCCAAGCTTCCGGGAAGTGCCAGCCAAGAATCCCTGACACAAAATCTTCGATTTCACCGACAAACGCCGCGATCAACGCCAGCGCTAATATTCGGCAGACGGGGCGGTAGCTGCCGGCATGAGGGGCCGCTCCTAACATCACCGCCGCCGCTGCGGCTAACAGGAGAGCTTGGAGCAACTCGACGGAGCCGCGCTCGATGGGCACGGAGGGTCGGTTAGGTAGCCAGGCGGGTAGCAGGATGGCGACGGCGCCGCCGCAGATCATGAGGACACGCACCAAGGTACGCGACCAGCGGGGGTTGCGCTGGGGTTGGCGGAGAGCGTCGAACATCATGCTTGAGGACTAGTCGTTTCGGTGCTGTGGCGCAAGGCCGATGCCAATTGGCACGTGGCCATTGCGGAGGCATCCTGCCGCGTCCTTGCCTTCATGCCGAGGCACCGCGCGCCGGCTCTCGCGCGAATCGGCGATTCGCCGCTTGTCTCGCAGGGGGCAGCGCCCCACCCTCCGGCCATGGAAAGTCACGAGTGGTTTGAAAATACCGATGAAGGAAAGGTCTATTACCGGGCGAATTACCTCGGTAGCAAGTGGACGATCATGACCACTACCCAGAAGCGTGACCCGACCTGGACTGACATCACTCCGGTGACCGAGCCGATTTGGCGGGAACTGCGCGACATCGTTTGGAAAAAATACCAGCGTAAGCGGTGTCCGTGGGAGCGCGTCGCGGATCTGGACAAGATTCTCGGTGACGAACCGCCCGCCCGGTGATGCGCCGTTCAGTTTGACGGCTTAGCCACAGGGGTGGCGCCGACGGCGAAGCGATATTTTGCGATGGCCTCGACGATGCCGGCGGCCAAGGCATCCTGGTATTTTGGGTTATCGATGAGGCGCGCTTCGTAGGGATGGCTGAGAAACCCGCCCTCAAGTAGGATTGCAGGATGGTGTACGCCGGAGAGCACGCTGAAGCGCGCATGCTTGATGCCGCGGTCAAAGGAGTTTTTTTGGAGGCGGCGCAAGACTGACCCGTGGACCGAGGTGGCGAGGGCGATGTTGGCGGAGTCGTGTTCGTTGCCGGCGTGTGATTGGTTGTCGGCGGCGATGGCGTCGCGGCCGTAGTGGGAGACGCCGGGAGGGGAGAGGGTGAAGGTTTCGATGCCGCGGGCGGCGTTGCCGCCGGAATTGAAGTGGATGCAGATAAAAACCGCGTTGTCATGCACGGCATTGGCAAAATCAACCCGCTCCTGCAGGGTGAGGAATCGGTCGCTGTCACGGGTCATGAGGACCTTGAACCCTTGTGCATCGAGCAAGGATTTTACTAGCTGGGCCATTTTCAGGTTGTAGGCGGCCTCAGTGCCGAGCGCGTTGGTGGCTCCGACGTCCTTTCCGCCATGGCCCGCATCCAAGATCACCGTGTGAAAATTCCCCGCGTTCTTGATGAACGTCGGCCGAAGCACCGGATCAATGAGCTTCGCCAGATCCATCCGCGAGATGTAGGCTTTGTCACCCAGCGCGCTGACCGGATAAGTGAAGACGAATTTGACGCCATTCATGAGGCACTCGTTGCTACCGATATTGAGGCGCATTTCCACTTTCGGGTTTTCAAGGACCACGGCAGTGCCGCTGCGTGTCAGTTGCGTGAAGTTGTAGAACCGCTTCATGCTCTCGGCCGAGACGTAGTCGCGGCCGTCGATTTTAGCGATATCCCAGCCAGCGGCAGGAGTTGCTCCTATCGCTGAGGGGATGGCCGCTGCCGACAGCAAGGTGACCGCCACAGTGCGGCGCACCAAGGAGAACAACCAGGAAGCCATCTGAGGTGGATTGGGCACGGAGATAGGCAACCCTTAGCAACGCAAATCCCTGCTGACAATCGGATTTATCGCGAAGCGCCGCCACCGCTCCCTCAAATCGAACAAGCCGGACAGGTTTCCCTGGCCGGCTTGTTGAATAACTAGCAGAAGACGCGGGCGAATCGAGATTCGCCCGCGATCATGGATTACATCATGCCGCCCATGCCGCCCATGCCGTGGTCGTGACCACCGCCGCCAGCCGCAGGAGCCTCCTTGCTTGGGAGGTCGGTGATGACACACTCGGTGGTGAGCAGGAGGCCCGAAATCGACGCTGCATTTTGCAGAGCGGTGCGGGTCACCTTGGTCGGATCGACCACACCGGAGGCGATGAGGTCTTCGAATTTGTCGGTTGCCACGTTGTAGCCGAAGCCGTCCTTGTTGGTCTTGACGTTTTCAACGATGAGGGCGGCTTCGCGACCGGCGTTGGCGACGAGTTGGCGAAGCGGTGCTTCGACGGCGCGGGCGACGATGCCCATGCCGGTCTTTTCGTCGGCGTTGGTGGCGGCTTCACAGCACTTGGCTGCGCAAGCGGCAGCGAGGGCGCGAATGAGGGCCGTGCCACCGCCTGGAACGATGCCTTCTTCAACGGCCGCACGGGTCGCGTGGAGGGCGTCTTCGACGCGAGCTTTCTTTTCCTTCATCTCGGTTTCGGTGGCCGCACCGACGTTGATGACGGCGACGCCGCCGGCGAGCTTGGCGAGGCGCTCTTGGAGCTTCTCGCGGTCGTAATCGCTGGTGGTGTCTTCGATCTGACGGCGGATTTGGTTGACTCGGCCGGTGATGGCTTCGGAGGTGCCGCCACCTTCAACGATGGTGGTGTTTTCCTTGGTGATGGTGATGCGCTTGGCGGAGCCGAGGTCGCTGAGTTCCACCCCTTCGAGCTTGATGCCGAGGTCGTCGGTGATGACGCGGCCACCGGTGAGGATGGCGAGGTCTTCGAGCATGGCCTTGCGGCGGTCGCCGAAACCTGGAGCCTTGACGGCAGCAATGTTGAGGATGCCGCGGAGCTTGTTCACCACGAGGGTCGCGAGGGCTTCACCTTCGACGTCTTCTGCGATGATGAGCAGCGGGCGGCCGGTCTTAGCAACCTTTTCAAGGAGCGGAAGCATGTCCTTGAGGGACGAAATCTTCTTCTCGTTGATGAGGATGTAGGCGGTCTCAAGGAAC
>JAYSPI010000104.1:0-1796 GCA_043722215.1 Prosthecobacter sp. | reverse complement strand
CGACGCCATCCGCGGCACCCCGTCCGGCATCATGACGTTGCGTGTGATGAAAGCGGAGCGCATCAACAAACTCCTCGATGATCCGGTCTGGGACGAAGCATTGATGATCCAACTTCCCCGCGAAACCCTCGATCTTCTCATCCGCTACATGCTCTGTGCCGATATTGACAAGGCCGCCTTCAATCATAAGGTTAGCTCAATCACCCAATCCAAACTGCAAAACTCCGCCATGACCCTCGCCCAACAATTTCATCAAGAAGGCCATCAAGAAGGCATGATCACAGGCCAACAAAAAGCAGTCCTAGAAGCGTTGGATGTCCGATTCGGCAGCGTACCCCAGGGACTACGAGATGCCATTGAAGCCATCCGCGACGAACCTCGCCTGCAGGCCCTTCACAAGTCGTCGATCCAAGCATCGTGCCTTGAGGAGTTTTCCTCTGCCCTCTGAGCGCCGCTTCTTTCGCCACCGCCGAGCCCCAGCTCGGCCTCTTTCTTCCTCTTCTTCTCCTCACCCGCATTGATGACGCTCGGCTGGCGCTGATCACCGGCGAAGATGCCGAGCTGGGGCTCGGCGCTCCCGGGGAGAAGACGCGCCCTCTTTCTCTTCCAATCGGCAATCAGCAATTCTCTTCTTCTGCTCACCCGAATCATCAATCCATTCCTCTTTCTCAGATCGATGACGTTAACACATCCACAGCGGTTTCTAGACCTATGACGACGCGCCCGACGGTAGCGGCCATTTTTGCGACGATGAACCGCAGCCAAACGGCGGTGGCATGCGTGCAGGCATTGGCGGCGCAGACGTGCCCACCCTCGTGGGTGGTCGTGGCGGATAATGATTCCACCGATGACACGCTGGCGGCGCTGGAGTCGCTGACGGATCTGCCATTTGAGTTGGTGATCCACCGAATGCAGGAGAACCGTGGCAATGCCGGCGTGGTGGAAGAGGCGATGGCGGTGGCATTCACACGCGGCGCAGATGCGGTCTGGATCTTGGACGACGATTCGTGGCCGCGACCGACCGCACTGGCCGCACTGCGGGCTGCGCCGTGGGACCCACGTGTGGTCCGCCACCCGCTGCAGTTGGACCCGCGCACCGGTCGATTTACCTGGCCATTGCAAGTGGCGGACGGCCACGGCGCATGGCGCTTGGTGGATACGTTGGCTGACCTGCCAGCGGGTGATTCGGTGGTGACGCGCATCACCTGGACGGGTGCCTTGGTGTCGCGAGAGGTGCGCGATGCGGTCGGCCCGGTCAATGGCGAGTTGTTCATCCGTGGCGAGGACGAGGAATATCCATGGCGGATCGAACAGGCAGGCTTCTCGCAAGCGGCCATGACCCGATCGATCCTCGACCACCCAGGCCCCGCCAACATCGTTCACTGGCAGATCGGCCGTAAAAACTTTTTTTACGAGCGCGGGCTGAACGATTGGAAGCTCTACTACAAGGTCCGCAACATGGTCTGGCTCAAACGACAACAAAACGGCGCACGGGCCGCTATCGCCATGGTCGTCACCTACGCGCTAGCCGCCGCCTGGCTCGACGGCCCGCGGCGAGTGAGCTTGATTTGCCGCGCGGCGCGTGACGGGTGGCGCAGTCAACTCGGGAAATGGCCGGAGCAGAGAGATGAAGGATGAAGGATGAAGGATGAGCCGCGACTCTTTCTCTTCCGATCAACAATCAGCAATGATCGATCGTAAGCGTCCTAAATTCGTCCCCCCGCCGCTGGCGCGTCGGCGGGACATTTTTTTAGGCGACAGCCTGCTGCGCGGCACGGAGGGCGGCGGCGAAGCGG
>JAYSPI010000103.1:0-4973 GCA_043722215.1 Prosthecobacter sp. | reverse complement strand
GGTCTTTGCGATCCTGGCGGGCATAGCCGAAAAATGGCATCACGGCGGTGATTCGCTCGGCGCTGGCGCGGCGCGCGGCGTCCACCATGATGAGCAGCTCCATCAAGTTATGGTTGGTCGGCGGGCAACTCGGTTGAATGATGAACACATCTTGGCCACGGACGTTTTCATTGATTTTGACCGATGTTTCACCATCGGGGAAGGCGCTGACTTGGACGTCGGCAAGTGATTGACCTAGACTTTCGGCAATACGTTCGGCGAGTGCGCGGTGGGCGGTTCCACTGATAAGTTTCATGAGAAAGGAGAGCGGCAGGCGTGAGGCGGCAATTGTTGACAGATGTCAGCCGCTCGGCAACACTTTGCTGACAAATCCTCTATTCCTAAGCCGCTGATGCCACCCACTGCCTGCCAGACCACCCACGGCGATCCTCAAATCTGCGGCGACATCTCGCATCGTCGATTGATGTGGGCTGTGGTGGCGGTTTCGGTGGCGGTTTTATGGTGGTTCTATGGCGTGGAGGCCCGCTTCGGTGCGAGCCGCAGTCAATCCGCGTTCGACTGGTTATGGAGCGCTTGGAATAGCGAGAACGACTTTGAACACGGGCCGTTGTTCCCGGTGATCCTTGTCGGCCTGGTCGTCTATCGCTTCCAGAATCTCAAAGCGGCGGTCACTACTGGGAGCGCCTGGGGCTTGGTCGCGGTGATTGTGGGTGCGCTGTGTTATGCGGCGGCCTATCGCACTCTCCAACCTCGCGTCGCGATCGGCGCACTGCCATTCCTGCTATGGGGGTCGGCAGGGTTCTTATGGGGTGGGCGGGTCGCCCGGGAACTCCTTTTACCGGTGTTTTTTTTATGGTTGGCAATTCCCTTGCCCGGTTTCCAGCAGGCGACCTCGCAATTGCAGTTGTTAGCGACGGCGCTGGCGCATCACGGGGCCGCCTTGTGTGGGGTGTCGACGGTCGTCCAGGGCAACATGATCTCCTCCGCGCACGGCAGTTGGGAGCCGTTAGAAATTGCCAAAGGATGCAGTGGCATTCGCTCGTTGATGGCACTATTGATGATTTCTGGGGCCTGGGCATGCATCGCAGAGATGGCCATGTGGAAGCGTGCCATCCTTTTTCTGGCCGCATTCCCGCTCGCCATTCTCGGCAACACCCTGCGCGTGATCTCGATTTTTGTTATCGCTGAGTTCGGTGACGCCAAATGGGCGCGTCATACCTGGCACGATTGGTCGGGGTTGTTGTTTTTCTATCCGTTTTCACTGATGTTACTGCTCGTCATCCATGCGCTGCTCGATGGCGGCCTGCCATGGCGGCGAGCCAATCGCCGACACGTCCGGCGGGTTGTGGTCACCCGGGCCGATATCGACAACCCACCGATTGACTCATGAAATTGAACGCCTGGTGGCTGCCAATCTTGTTAATCGGGAGCTTGGGGATGGTGCATTTATTGCCGCAGGCCGGTGCTGTCGCTGGCTCCGCCGTGAAAATGGACCTGCCTGGCACGGTAGGCGGGTGGGTCTTCACGCCGCTGGCTGCCAGCCCCGAGGAATTAGGCACGTTGTCGGCGGATACCGAGTTTGCCAAGGCGATGTGCCTGCGCCCGCGACCCGATGAGGTTGCGCTGGATGGCCGCCTGATCCCCGATCGCATCGATCTTTCCGTCGTTCTCTCCGGCCACGATTTGAACAACTCCATCCACCGCCCGGAACGCTGCATGCCTGCGCAAGGGCATGTCATTACCTCCTCATCGTCCCTCACTCTGGCCATGGCCAATGGCCGGTCGTTCAACGCCAAACGCCTCCACTCACTCCAAACCCTCAAAGCATCCGCCAACGACTCCCGCGCTTTCCAATGTGTCACGTATTACTTTTTTGTCGGTCACGATCGCATCACCAACGATCACTTGCAGCGCACGTGGATTGATATGCAAGACCGGCTGGTGCGCGGGATGGACCAACGATGGGCCTATGTCTCCGCCTCAATCTGGTTCGGCAAACTCCCATGGCTCGACAAGGAGGTCACCGAAGCTGAGGCCGATGAGAACCTCTGTAATTTCGTCCGAGATTTCGCTCAAAACCAGATCGACTGGAACCAAATCACCCGCTGAGGTGAATCCCCGCGCTTCTTCAATCATCAATCGTTGATCGTTAATCCGGGGGCGCAGAAGAGAAAGAGGATTGATGATTGCCGATCGATCATTGATGATTGTTGATTGGAAGAGGCAGAGCCGCGGCTGATCAGCGCCGTCACGCGCCTCTTCAATCGACAATCGGAGTTCATCAATCGTCGATCGTCAATCCGGGGGCGCAGAAGAGAAAGAGGATTGATGATTGCCGATCGATCATTGCTGATTGCCGATCGGAAGAGAACGAGCCGCGGCTGATCCAGTTCGGCATCTTCGCGGGTGGTCAGCGCCGTCACGCGCCTCTTCAATCGACAATCAGAGTTCATCAATCATCGATCGTCAATCCGGGGGCGCAGAAGAGGAAGAGGATTGATGATTGCCGATTGATCATTGCTGATTGTTGATTGTTGATTGTTGATTGTTGATTGTTGATTGGAAGAGAACGAGCCGCGCCTGGTCCCGATTGCTGAGCACCGGGTCCAGCCGCCGTGGGTGGGACGTCCGCGCTTATTTCGTCGGTTGGACCTTTGCTCCCGTTAGGAAATCGATCGCTCGATCGAGGTAGGCGAGGTAGGCGGCGCGTTGGCCGAGAGTGACGCCATGCGGCAGTTCGCTGCCGGCCTGGCCAAGCCGTTGGCGGGCTTGGATAAAATGTTCGAGGGCATCCGACGGTCGGCGCTGCCACCATTCCTGGACGGCCAATTTTCCGAGCAGTGCACCGGCCCGATAGTGAGCGCGGGTGCCGGTGGGCAGGGTGCTGGCCAGGTTGTATGCGCGGAGGGCGTCGTCCGGGTGGTCGGTGGCTTCGAACGCCATGCCGAGGTGTTCATGGATAGTGACGCGTTCGGCGTACATATTCCACCAATCGCCGTGTTTGGCGGAGAGCTCGATTGCGCTGGCTGCGGCCTGGAATGCAGCGAGGGCGGGTTGTGGGTCGGGCCGGTGGCAAAGTCGCTGGCCTTTGTGGAGCCAGTGGAGGGCGAGGTGGAATTGGCCGTGGAACCCGGGCTCCATGCCACCCTGCAGGTCGATGGCCGTGGCAAACGCCTCCTCGGCCTCGGTGTCGCGGTGGAGGAAACTGAGGAGATTCGCATGATTCACCGCGATGGCCGGATCGAAGCGATTGAACTTGGTGGCTTGTTGGTAGTCGAGGATGGCGCGCTCGGCAGCTTCGCGGCCCCCCGGGTTCTCGTGGCTGTTGATGCTTTGTTGGATCAGGGTGGCCCGCTCCTGATAGAATGCAGACTGCGGCCAGTGGTCAATCGCCTCGCTGAATGCGTCGATGCGCGCTTCCGTGGTCGGTCGCGCGTCGTGGCCAAAATAAATCGGCCATAACGCGCCGGTCACGTGGCTGCCAACCCAGCCGGCGGGCATCATCACCGCCGCACCCGCAAGCGCCGCAAGCGTCAGCAATACCCGCGTGGCGAGCGCGGCCCGGTAGCTCGTCCGCGCGCCGGAGCGCGACATTTGGCCCAAACAAATCCCAAGCAGCAAAACGCCTGCCATCATGTGAAACACAAAGCTAAAGCACGCTTGGACGAGCATGCCCGCCAAGCCGGCGGCGGCACCGAGGCGCCAGCCGTCGCGGGCGTCCCGTGGCGTGGGTGACTCCTCGAATAGCACCCGTAACATCAACACCACTGCCACCGTGCCCAGCAAGCCGATGATCAACCCAGCACCCATCAGACCGTAGTCGGTGGCCGCTTGGACCCATTCATTGTGGACCATATCTGGCCTAGCGACGCCGATTCCCTGCGCTTTGGCATCCCAAAACTGATAGCATTCCCAGCTAAAACTCTGGCTGCCACCGCCGGTCAGCGGGTGCATGCCGATGCACGCCAGTGCGAGGCCGAGGAAATACAGGCGGCAGTCGTTATCAAACAACTGGGCGATGCTGGAGCCGGCGCGGTGGGCGTCTTGTGCGTGTTGCCAGCCGATGATGAGCCATGCGCCGAGTGCCAGACCGATCAGAGGGATCGCCAGCAGCGCGGGAGCAAACGCGCGTGAGCCACGGCGCTTCGCCATGATCAATGCCAGCGCTGCAAACACCCCGCAGCCGACCGCCGCGCCAAAGATGCCACCCCGCGAGCGGGTAAACCACACCGCTGCCAGCCCCGCCAGCGCGACGATCCCCCACAACACGCGCGTCGCCCGTGCGTGCCGCCCGAAAACCGCCGCCCCACCGACGCACATCGCACTGGCAATCAAGTAGTTTGCCGCCTCGTTGTACGCCGCAAAATACCCGGATGGCCAAACGATTGTCCCGCGCGACCGAATCAGCGGCACCACCGTGGGATCGACGATTTGCTGGCCGATGACCACCAGGTTCGCCACCAGCAACAACCCGACACCCCACAGCAAGATTCGCTCTGCCAGAGGATAGTCGGCGATGGCCCGCACGCTCACGAACCCACCCACCGCCGTGGCCACCAGAAGCACGTCCGCCTGCCCGAGCTCCGCCACCGGCGACACCCAGGCGCGCCAGCCAAACCACCCCGCCGTGACGGCACCGAGCAAAATCACCCCAAAATCGGGCACAGATTTGCCACGTTTCCAGATCACCGGCACTGCGGTGAGCGCGGCCAGTCCGAGCGCCACCAGCGCGGGTCCCCAGACCCACGGTCGCGTCTGGGGACCAATCACCACGGATAAGACTAACGCAATAACAAGGAAGAGTGAACTGAGGGCAGGCATGACGGTTGGAAAAAATCGGGAAGTCGAATGACCGAGCCGAGGCGCGGCATAATCGTAAGCGTCCTAAATTCGTCCCCCCGCCGCTGGCGCGTCGGCGGGACATTTTTTAGGCGACAGCCTGCTGCGCGGCACGGAGGGCGGCGGCGAAGCGG
>JAYSPI010000102.1:0-6458 GCA_043722215.1 Prosthecobacter sp. | reverse complement strand
CCCTTGGGCGATTGAACATTGCCGGACCATTCTTCACATTTGATCCCTTCCTGTTGAATCCGCTTAATCCAAGCCACGCGCAGGCTGGCGACCCGCGCCGGCGTGCGCAGCGGTGGAAATACAATCGTGGTGTAAATCTCATCCAGGTTGACCGGCGAGAGCGGCCACTTCTCGGGTTTCATGTCGCCGATTTCATAGGCCCTGGCGAATTCTGATGAATTGACCGGATTGGCGAGCACCTTCTCTTGGCCGGCGAGGCTAGCCGCATCACGGAAAAGCGCGTCAACGAGCGCCTGCGCTTCCGTGGTGAACGTGAGAGGGCTGGCTTTCTCGGACGAGGCTTGCAGCGTCAGCATGAGCCAGCGGAGTTGGTAATGCAGGGCCAGTCGGAATGCGGGATCGGCATGTTGCGCCTTCACCTCATCCTTGTGTTTCCAATCAAGGAACTCGCTGGTCTTCTTGTGTTGGTCCAGGAAGTTCAATTTCTCAATGCATTTGAGATACAACTCTAGGGTGGACTCGTCGCTGCTGCTCGCCGCCCGATAGGCCGTCATCGCAACGCGATACCGCGCGTCCACTTTCGAGTTGGCCGCGTCTCGCATTTTCTCCAGATTCTCTAACAATGTCTCGCGGTCTGCTGCCGAGAGAGCGGCAGAACGGACGATTGGAGTCGTAAGAGCCACCGTCATCAGAATTGCTAGAATGCGCATGCTCCAAGTCATGGCAAATCGAGTGGACCAAACCAAGCAGGAAGAATAAAAAACGGTGAGCTGCAGGCAGCTGGGTTTCAGGGCTTGGAAATTTCGGACACCGAGGCATCATGCACGGCGTCACACCGCTCTACCCATGCACCTCTCAATTCGCCGCGTTCTGGCACTGGCCGCAGTTTTTTGCACCGCATTTCTCGCTGTTGCCGGATTGCGCAGGTGCGGCAGTGGCGGCCCATGGAGCGCTTGGCTGAAAGGTCAAACCCAACAAGCCGCATCATTTCGGAGGGAAGCATTTAGCTTGCCGGACCAATCGGCACTCAAGCTCCAGGAGGTGGAGTTATTGACACGCTTGAATGAGGAATACGCCAGTGTGACGCGGGCGGTGGTGCCCTCGGTAGTGAGCATCGACACCGCCGGAGTGAGGACCGAACGACTGCTGGACGCGTGGGGGCGCACCCGCGAGCGGCGCTTTCCGACACAAGGACAAGGGTCCGGGGTGATCGTCACCAAAGAGGGTCATGTGGTGACCAATCATCACGTAATTGCCGGCCAGCAAGAAATACGAGTGACCCTGCATGGCGGGAAAACCCATCCCGCGCACCTGATCGGTGAGGATACGCTATTGGACATTGCGGTGCTCAAAATCGATGCGGACGAATCATTCACGCCGCTGAAATTCGGTGATTCGATGCAAGCCCAGGTTGGGCAGATCGTGTTTGCGGTGGGCAATCCATTTGGTTTGGGCGAAACCGTGACCCATGGCATCATTTCGGCCAAAGAACGCTCGCTCTCGGATAGCCAGCGCGATTTGTTCCAGACCGACGCCGCCATCAACCCGGGCAACTCGGGCGGCCCGCTGGTCAATCTGCGCGGCGAAATCATCGGCATCAATGTCGCCATCTTCTCGCCAGACAAACAAAATCCAGGTTTCCAAGGGGTCGGGTTTTCCTTGCCAGCGAACGATGTGAAGGACGCGTTGTTGCAGATCCTTGAACGCGGCCGACCCATCCGCGGGGTACTGGGCGTGCAAATGCGCGATTTGGACCCGGGCGTCCGCTCGGCACTCGACTACGAGGGGGGCGACGGCAGTGCGGTGATCGGTGTTGCACAGGGGTCGCCCGCGCAAGCCGCCGGGTTGCGACCGATGGACATTATCTTGTCGCTCAATGGCGAGGCGATTCACTCTGCCGCGCAGTTGTTTGCGCGGGTCCAAACCACTCGCATCGGCTCGTCAGTGACGCTGCAGGTTTGGCGCGCTGGAACCACCCTGGTCCTCAACGCCACCATCACAGAAAGCGCGGCACCAGAAGCAGCACCAGTCACTGTGCCAAAAAACGGCCGCTCGACCGGGCGGGCGCTTGATCCCGAGGAGGTTCTCCAACGATTGGGCATCGAAGTCCGTGATTTGGCAGTGGCCGAGCGTTTGCAAGGGTTCCGGGGCGTGGTGGTGACCTGCGTCACAAGCACCGGGCAGGCCGCGGGCAAAATCCAAGCAGGCGACCTGATCCTTGCCGTCAACACCACCCGGATCGGCAGCGCCAACGAGTTTTTCCTTCACCTCGCGGCATCGGCCGCCGGCCAAGACACGCGACTCCAATTGCTGCGCGATGGCCAAGCAATGCAGGTCACCTTGGCGGCGATCCCCGGCCGCCCATGACCCGGCCGGACCTGATACCACAGGAGTTCCCCACCCTCGCTTCCTCATGCAACGCTCCAAACTTCCCTATCTATTCCTTGGTCTATCAGCCCTGTTGGCGATTTCGGCGCTGGTCATGCTCCTGCTGCGCCCGGGGATGCGCGAACCTCAACCCACCCCCGATCACGCAGCCCCCCTGCCGGGGGCTGCGATGCTGCCGCCATCCGCCACCACGCCCGCAACCGAACCACCGAGCGCCCACGCCAACCCAGACGCCGACACGACATCCGCCGATCCCGCTGAGCTCGTCAACCGGCTGGCCGCCGCTCTCGACACCGGCGAACTGACAACTCTCGAACACCTGCTCCGCAAAACCGCGCTCGACCCGCAAACCGCCAAACGCCTCAATGCGCTCGTGGCCAGCCACGTCCACCTGCGCCCACTCAATCGCATCCGCGAAATCGGCGAACTCGAACTGAATGGCCGCACCCGCTGGGCGCTCACCCTGAATGACCAACCACCCGGCCGTGAGCAGATATTCCTCGAACTCCGGCGCAATGGCAAACAATGGCAAATCGACAAAATCAGCCTGCCCGCCGCACCCGGCGAATCACAAGTCCAGCAGGAACTGACCGACCTGCTCGGAGTGGCAGATACCTTTCTGCAAGCGGTTCTCAACCAGGACTTTGAGCGCGCCAGCGAGTGGGTCGCCCCGGCGAGCGTGTCGGACACCAAGATTGCCGGGCTGTGCATCCTCTTTGAAGAAGGCGGATACAAGCTGCGCAAATTCAAGCCGCTGCGCACAATCTTCCAGCGCCAAGATAAAGCCGGGTTTCTGGCGAATGTGGAAACGTCCGATGGCTCACAAAGCGCGCAGTTTTCCCTCACGCTCAGCCCAAAGTGTGCCCCGGCGCACGGAGTGATCACTGAAATCAACCTCGATGATCTACTCGCAGATTACTCACGGCGGGTCGCGGGCGGTGATGTCTATTACTCACCGCTCGTTAAAAACCCGGCCGGCGGCGACACCCTCGCCCTTTATTTCGAGTTCGACCAAGACCAGATGAATCCGCGCACTCGCCGCCAACTCGAAATCGTCTCGCACATCCTGCGGGCCGATCCCGGCAAGAAGCTCACCCTCAGCGGTCACACCGATGCCTTAGGAACGGACCCCTACAACCACAGCCTATCGTCACGCCGCGCCGATGTGGTCAGGAATTTCCTCATCTCCGCAGGCGTCCAACCTACCCAAATCGTCTCTCTCGCCAAAGGGGCCAGCCAACCCCGCCGCCCCAACCTCACCGAGGCCGGCCAAGATAACCCATCTGGCCGCCGCGCAAACCGCCGCACCGAAATCTACCTCGACTTCTAAGCACCCGACAGCTGAACCACAATTTCTTGCCGTCCAGCCAGCGCGGTTTCACAGTGGACAGATGAGTCCAATCAGCATCGCTTCCCTCAAGCAACAAGTCGGCGAAACCCCCGTGGCCGCCGCCGTCTACGCCCAACTCCAATCGCGAGCTACACGCAAAACTAAGGCCGATAAACCGTACCTCGATCTCGTCTTCGCGGATTCCACCGGCTCATTCCACCTCAAAATCTGGTCTGACTCGCCGCTCTACCAGGATGCCGCCGCCTTGACTGAGACCGCCGTCTTTCGCCTCGAAGGACGGTGGACGCAATCGTCCTACGGCATCGATTCGCGCGACCTCGCATTCCATCACCCCGACGCGGCCGCCCTCGACGCGTTCTACGCGGGCGACCCGGCGATCCACGCCCACCAAGACCGCGCCTTCACCGCGATCCAACAACTCTGCGCATCCATCACCGACCCCCGCCTGCACGCCCTCTGCCAACAGTTCATCACCCAGATGGGCGAGCGCTTCCGCCGCACCGCCGCGGCCAAACGCAACCACCACGCCCGCCGCGGTGGCTTGGTCGAACACGTCTCGCAGATGATGCGCGCCGCCGACGCCCTGTGCCCGGTCTATCCCGAACTCAACCGCGACCTCCTTCTCACTGGAGTATTGCTCCACGACTGCGGCAAACTTTGGGAAAACTCCTACCCGGAGCACGGGTTCGCCCAAATCCTCAGCACCCACGGCGAAATGTTAGGACATATCCCACTCGGCATCGAACTGGTCAATAAACTCTGGCGAGACCTGTTAGAAACCCCTCCCGCCGCTGCCTGGAATCACCTCCTACCCACCGCCGAGGACACCCGCCTGCACCTCCTGCACCTCATCGGCAGTCACCACGGTGAGTATGAGTTCGGCTCGCCCGTGTTGCCGCGCACCCCAGAGGCGTTCGCCCTCCACTATATCGACAACCTGGACGCCAAACTCGAAATGATCCGCGACGCCTACGCTCAATCCCAGGAACTCGCCCCAGGCATCTTCGAGCGAGCCTTCCCACTCCCCACCAACTTGGTCAGACCTCTCGCCAGCTACTCCCCGCCCCTGCCTGATTAACCCGTTGCACGCTCAGGCAATCATGCGACATTGCCGCGCATGGCGTCCTATTTGAATTCAACAACAACTCGCTTTCTTGTCGGCCTGATTCTCACCGCATACCCCCAGATTCCACGCGCTTACGGCTGTAGCACCTGCGGTTGCTTGCTCAACCGGGAATGGGTGAGTGAGGGGTTCACTCGTCAACCCGGATTTAAATCCGACTTGATTTATACTTACATAGATCAACATCAGCTACGCAGCGGCACACAAAAGATTGCAGCAAATGAGGTCCCTGTCGGGCAGGAACTCGAGGACTACACCCGCACCCTCGACCTCACCCTCGACCTCGCCTACGTCATCAATGCGGATTGGCGCGTGTCGTGGCAACTGCCCTACATCGTCCGCGACCACGCGACCTTCGGCACCACACACAGCGACTACGATACCTCCAGCACTTCAAACATCGGCGACACAAACGTGGTGGCGAGCTATGAAGGGCTTGCTGCCAACCATCACCTCGGCGTCACTCTTGGCGTCAACCTGCCAAGCGGCTCGTTTACCAAAACCTTCCGCAGTGGCGATCCGCTAGATCGTGGGCTGCAACCCGGCACCGGTACCACCGGTATCATCGGTCGCGTCTATTACTATAACTCATTCACCCAGGACTGGGGGTACTTTGGCCAAGCCAGCACCCAAGCTGCCCTCAACTACCGCGCCGGCTACCACCCCGGCACCACCGCAACCTGCAGTCTTGGTGCGCGCTACACCGGCCAGGCACGCGTGACCCCCCAACTGCAAATCAATACGAAAATCGCAGACCACGATCAAGGCGACCAGGCCGATTTTTTCAATTCGGGCGGCTCGTCAGTTGATCTAAGCCCCGGCATCACGGTCGACCTCACAACGTCCCTCTCGACCTATGCGACCGTCCACTTCCCGCTGTATCAAAACTTGAATGGCTATGCACTTGTCCCAACCTGGATGCTAACCCTCGGCATCCACTCCGCGTTTTGATTAACCCGCGCGCCCGGATCAAGGGTCCGACAAATCATCCGATTTTCAAAGCAATCGAATCCTCCCAGGGAGGACCCCACGCCTTCTGATAGAATGAAAAGCAGTTGGTGGAGGCGAGGGGAGTCGAACCCCTGTCCGAAACGCCGTCAACATTGGTGTCTACACGTTTAGCATGCGGTCTGGTATTTCGGAGTAGCTGGGCCCGCTTGCAGCGTTGCTCATCCTAGTCACCTGTTGAGTCTCAGCGAGGGATCCGGTGACCCGGTTCCAGCCCAGCCTTCTAGGTTGCGTCATCCCCCTCAGAAGGCGTCAGGGTTCAGACGTGACTGTCAATTAAGCAGCCAGTGCGAGCTCGTTAGAGTTTGCATTTGTTTGTTTTGAACGGCTTTTAAGGAGGCCAGCCGATCAACCTCCACGTGCAACCAGCGCATCAGACATCCCGTCGAAACCAGAACGCCCCCATTTGCCAGACGGGGGGAAGATGCAACAGATTGAGAAATAAGCAACTGGAATCGCGAGACGTGTCGGCGCTGGTTCAAAACCGGATTTTTTTGCGGAGCAAAACCGGACAAATTATAGCGTAAAATGGCCGAGAATCGGGGGCCATGTTAACTTTGGTGAATGATCGAGAACCCAGAGCTTGCG
>JAYSPI010000101.1:0-4045 GCA_043722215.1 Prosthecobacter sp. | reverse complement strand
GCCCACTACGATGACCTGACACGCTTCCTGCTGTGCGGCTGCTAATTTTTCATCCACCCCGCCAGCACGGCCGCTGTCTTTGGTGACGATTACGCCGATGCCGTGGCAACGAATCAAGGCACGGTTGGCCGCGATTGAAAAGGGTCCGCGCCCGACGATGATTTGGTCGTGGCGCATACCCGCTACCTGACATGCGCGGTGCGAGTCCGGGTGGTCAAGTACCCGTGCGAGTAGAGGAATCCCGCTGCGCCGGGATGCGAATACATACGGTAACAGGTTGCGCGAGCCAGTCGTGAGCAAGACCGGTCGGCCGACCGCAAATGCCAAATCAGACGCTTCGTCGTGATCTCGCGCCGCTTCGGGTCGCTCATTAAAGCTGCTAGGCCGATCCAACCGCTGGTACGGTATTCCTGTTAGCTTGGCGGCGGCCGCCACGGTGGCATGCAGCGCGGTGGCGTATGGGTGACTTACATCGACGAGCGCACGAATCCGCTCCACCACGATGAGCTCGCACATCTGGTCAATATCCAATCGGCCATGGCGGCGAGTGATGCCGGGGCGGTTCCCACAGGCGAGCGCTGCTTCCGTGGCCGTCGAGACAAGCACGCGATAGCCCGCGTCGGCGAGGGTTTCTGCCGCGCCGGCGGTGTCACTGGTGCCACCAAATAACAAAATCATATCTGATACCCCCGAGGTGTGACAAACCAACCACCCAGCACCGCCGACGTGCTATTTCCAACGATGACTATGCTGCGCATGGTGATACCTTCGTGCAAAAAGCTCCCGAGATCCGACATCACTAACGATTCGTCGACGGAGCCTACGGCCGTCGCAATGCCCACCGGCGTGCTCGCAGGCCGATGGTCGAGTAAAATAGCGGCCACCTGCTCGATCTGATGGACTCGCTTGGTGCTCTTCGGATTGTAGAGCGCCACCACCATGTCCGCTGCTGCTAGGGAGCTAATGCGACGCACGATGGTCGTCCACGGCATCAGCAAATCGCTCAAACTCACACAGGCGTAATCGAGCATCAATGGCGCACCCATCATGGCGGCGGCGGAGTTGGCGGCTGAAACCCCCGGAATCACTTCAATTGGCACCTGCCAGCCGTGTGCGGCTGTCATCTCCATCGCCAATCCCGCCATCCCATAAACTCCTGCGTCTCCCGAGGAAATAAACGCCACCGTCGCCCCAGACCGCGCCCGCTCCAGCGCCATGCGACAACGAGCAATCTCCTGCATCATGCCTGTCGCAATGAGTTCCTTGCCATCCGTTAGGTCGCGAATGTGTTCCAGATAGAGCTTGTATCCAACCACCACATCGCTGGCGCGGATCGCGTCCTCCGCGCGGTGGGTACGATCCGCCACACTGCCCGGACCGATGCCCACTAGCAGCAATTTTCCCTGGCGATGGCAATGGTCGCTCCCCGTAGTATCGTTCGTTTGAGTATGCATGATGTTCTGGTTCCGGCTAGGAGTGCCGATGGCTCGGCTACCGCTGGCATGTTGACTTTTTCTAGCACAAATGATGATTGATTAAAATCGCGCGAGCAGGCGCGGATGGCGTCCTCGGCGATGAACCGCAGCGGGATGCCCAATTCGGCGCTGGCCTCGCGCAAGCCGACTTCGTCGGATTTGATTTTAGCGGAGGCAATGTAGCGGACTTCATCGAGGGTTCTGCCCGCTAGCAGAAGGCCCTCCCGGATCACTGCCAACAGCGTTTGCGCCGACGTGCCCCGCTGACATCCAATCCCCACGATGAGCGTCTTGGCCGCTTCGGTCGTGGTCGTGATGACAGGTTCAGAATCCAATATGTTACTCACAGCCAGCGCAAAATCGTTAGCGCCTCCTTCATGGCCACTGAGCAGGCTGATTGCCCACCGATGGCCGACATCTACGACCACTACCGCCGGATCGGAGAGCTTGTGGGCCACCATCGGCGCGATCGCACGCACTACCGCCCCGCAGGGGGCGATATAAACTAGCCGCTGATAGTTTTGGAAAATCTTCGCGCTCAATGGCACGACTGCTTGAAATGATTGTTCCCCCGGTGTACTCGCCACCGATTCATGCAAGAAGATTTCGCAATCTCCCAGCGCTACGGCGAGCCTTCTAGCAACCCGAGCGCCTTGCTCGGAAAGGGTGATGATTGCCGTGCTCATGATGGAGTCGCCTCCCGATAGCCATGTGAAAACCCCCTGTGATAGAGTCGGGAGACTGGCCCACTGGATTCCAAGGCACGGCCCGCGACAATCATCGCGGTTTTCCCGATGCCTGCCGCCCCGACCTTGGCCGCGATGTCCTCCAGCATGCCACGGATGATCACCTGATCCGGCCATGACGCGCGATAGACTACCGCAATGGGGCAATCTGCACCGTAGTAGGTAGTTAGATCATCTGCGACCTGTGCGATCTGGTGGACCGATAGAAATATGCACAAAGTGGCTCGAATTCTCGCCATTTCGACGAGTTCTTGCCCGGCAGGCATCGGCGTGCGACCGGACGTGCGGGTGAGAATCACGGTTTGCGTGACCTCCGGTGCCGTTAGTTCGGTCTTCAAGGCCGCCGCCGCCGCCTGAAACGAACTCACTCCCGGCACCACCTCATAGTCGATCCCTAGGCGTGCAAGTTCACTCATTTGCTCGCGGATCGCGCCATAGAGCGACGGGTCACCGGTGTGGAGGCGGATGACATCGTCGCCGCACTCTGCCGCGCTTGCGCAAACCGAAGTGGTTTCCTGTAAAGTCATACTCGCGGAGTCATGTTTTTGCGCAGCGTCGGGCAATAGTGCCAGCACCTGCGGACTCACCAATGACCCGGCATAAATACAACACCGGCAATTTTCTAGCAACCTTGCCGCCTTCACCGTCAATAATTCCGGATCGCCCGGTCCTGCACCTACAAAGATGACTTTCATACTGGTTGGGGTTGAGTGTGAATCAAAATAACCGATAGGTAGCCAGCTTCGACACCCTGGTTGTGCAGTTTGCGAAGGTCCCGCTCGATGATTTGTGTCGGGTGGCCTGCCCGTTGGACAAATACGGCGTGATCGATCACCCCGGTCTCATCTAGGATCGTTAGAATATCTGCTAAGCGCTTGCCAATTTTCATCAGTACCACCGTGCCACCACTGGCAATGGCGCGCCGCACCGCGCTCAAGTCATCTGCCGTGGGCACCACCGTGATCGCCTGCTTGCCCTCGCCTAGCGGAAAATCGGTGAGCGCCGCCACCGCTGAAAACGATGTGATGCCTGGCACCGTGACAACGGCCAGGTCAGGGAACAATGATTTGAGCGCACGTAGCAGATAGATATAGGTTGAGTAAACCAGCGCGTCACCGAGCGTGAGAAAGCATACGTCATCACCGGTCTGCAGGAGGGTGGCAATCGTGGCTGCGGATTGGTGCCAGCTTCGTGCCAATTCCTGCGGGTCCATTGTCATCGGGAAAAGCAATTCATGGATCACTGCGCTATCATGCACGTATCTGCGCGCAATCTCTAACGCCACGCTGCCACCCTCGGCCGTGGCTTTGGGCACGAACACGTGCGGACAGCGTGCAAGCACTCCAGCAGCCTTGATGGTGACTAATTCAGGGTCGCCGGGACCGACGCCCATGCCATAAAATGTGCCTAGTTTCATTGGCGGAGGTCCTTTCGAATGAATATCAAAATAGTTCTGGAGGCAGGTTTCATGGGCAGTGTCAGGGTATGGAGATGGCGGATTGATTCATCAGGCAGGGTCATGTTTTCACAAAGAATGATCTCATGCGTGGGCAGCAGCGCCTGCGCCAGCGCATCCACCCACGCTGCATTGGCCGGATTACCCGCTAGGACCGCCACTCGTTCGTCGCCGGATAGGCTAGCAGGATCAATGTCGGGAGTGGTGTGGTGTGCTGAGAGTATGCGTGCGCCAAACCAGTCTTCGCCGATAATGGCGAATGCCGCTTGCAGCGCACTGATGCCTGGGATCACGCGGCAGGCCGCCCGCCCGAAGCGCTGGATCACCGGTTTCGCGAGGCTGCATATGCCGGGGTCTCCCGTTACCAG
>JAYSPI010000100.1:0-8578 GCA_043722215.1 Prosthecobacter sp. | reverse complement strand
AGCAAAAAACGGTCCAGAAATCCGTTGCTTCTCAGTCCGCAATCCTGAAGCGATTGCCTCAAAGTGAAGCGCCGTGATACGGAACCGTACGCCTGGTGGTGTGAGAGGTGGTGAGGGCGATCCCACCACCTACTCGATCCTTCATCTGATTCACCGATCCGCTGGGGCAGCATAGGCTTCCACGCTATCGCAGGTGCAGATGAGGTGGCGGTCACCATGCACGTTGTCGATGCGACTTACGGCGGGCCAAAACTTGTGTTGGCGCAGATAAGGCAGCGGGAAGGCGGCTTGTTCGCGGGTATAGGGATGTGGCCAGGCATTGCCACAGAGGGTTTCGGCGGGGTGGGGGGCATTTTTGAGTGGGTTATCATGGGCGTCGAGTTCGCCGCGGCTAACGGCCATGATTTCGGCGTGGATGGAGATCATAGCATCGCAGAAGCGGTCGATTTCAGCTTTGGATTCAGATTCGGTGGGCTCAATCATGAGCGTGCCGCCGACCGGCCAGCTCATGGTGGGAGCGTGGAATCCATAGTCCATGAGGCGCTTAGCGACGTCCTCCACGGTGATGCCGCTGTGTTCGGAGAGCGGGCGCACATCGATGATGCATTCATGGGCGACGAGGTCAGCGTTGCCGGTATAGAGGATTGGATAGAATGGAGCTAACCGTTTGGCGATATAGTTGGCATTGAGGATGGCCACGGAGGTTGCTTCTTTTAGGCCGACCCCACCCATCATGGAAATATACATCCATGAGATTGTGTTGATGGAGCCGCTTCCCCATGGAGCGGAGCAGACGGCCCCGTGCTTGGCAGTGAGCTCGCGGTGTCCCGGTAGGAACGGGACCAGTTGGCTGGCCACGCCGATTGGTCCGACGCCTGGGCCGCCGCCGCCGTGTGGGATACTGAAGGTTTTGTGCAGGTTGAGGTGGCAGACGTCGGCACCGATGAGGCCCGGGCTGGTCAGACCGACTTGAGCATTCATGTTTGCGCCATCCATGTAAACCTGACCGCCGGCGGCATGGATGATCTGGCAGATGTCGCGGATGGTGCCCTCAAAAACGCCATGGGTGGATGGATAGGTGACCATCAGCGCGGCCAGGTTCGCGCGGTGCTCGTCGGTGCGAGCGGCTAGGTCGGCGACGTCGATGTTGCCAGAATCATCGCATTTCACGCCGATGACCCGCATGCCAGCCATGACAGCGGAGGCGGGGTTGGTGCCGTGGGCGGACACCGGAATCAGGCAGATATTGCGGTGCTTTTCACCGCGCGATTGGTGGTAGCGGCGGATGGCGAGCAGGCCGGCGTATTCGCCTTGGGATCCAGCATTGGGTTGCAGCGACACGGCGGCGAAGCCGGTTACTTCAGCCAGCCACCCTTCGAGTTGCTCTAGCATCATGCGGTATCCCAGGGATTGCTCGGCAGGAACGAATGGGTGCATGGTGGCGACTTCCGGCCAGCTGAGCGGCTGCATTTCGGACGTGGCGTTGAGCTTCATGGTGCATGAGCCCAGAGCGATCATCGATTCGTTGAGTGCCAGATCTTTGGATTCCAAGCGCTTGAGGTAGCGCAACATTTCAGTTTCTGAGTGATAGGAATTAAATACCTGCTGGGTCAGAAAATCGGTGGTGCGTGCCAGCGCGGCGGGCCAAGTGGCGGCGGGGGCAGTTGCGGTGAGAGTGGTGCCGAATGCCTGACAGATCGCGGCTAGATCATCCGTTTCGGTGGTTTCATCCAGCGAGATTCCGAGGTGGTCGGCATCGATGAGGCGTAGGTTGATCCCGGCGCGCACGGCGGCGGCGGCGATGTTCGCGGCCGCGCTGGGGACCTTGGCCACGAGGGTGTCAAAGAATGGCCCGGGCTCGATCGCGATACCTGCTTGGGCGAGTGTGGCGGCGAGTTGCGTGGTTTTGGCATGCACGTTGCGGGCGATGTGTTGGAGTCCGGCGGGGCCGTGATAAACGGCATACATCGAGGCCATCACAGCTAACAATACCTGGGCAGTGCAGATATTGGAGGTGGCTTTGTCGCGGCGGATGTGTTGTTCGCGGGTTTGGAGAGCTAAGCGATAGGCTGGTTTGCCGCGTGAATCGACTGACACGCCGATCAGACGGCCAGGCATTTTACGTTTGAGAGCATCGGAGCAGGCCATGAATGCGGCGTGCGGGCCGCCGAACCCTAGCGGCACGCCAAAGCGTTGGCTGGTGCCCACGCAGATATCGGCACCGAATCCGCCGGGAGCCTGCAGGACGGTCAGCGCGAGGAGATCCGCGGCGACAATGCAAACCGCGCCAGCGGCTTTAGCTTGGGTAAAAAACCCGGAGAAGGTGTCGATGCGGCCGCGGGTATCGGGGTATTGCACGAGCACGGCAAAGACGCTGCCGTCGGTAGGTAGGGAGAAGGTTTGCCAATCGCCGGTGATGACGTTGATGCCGAGGGGTTCGGCGCGGGTGACGACCACATCGAGGGTTTGCGGGTGGCAGCGGTCGGAGACGAAGATGCTTTTCCCCTTGGGTTTACCAGCCAGTGCCAAGGTCATGGCCTCGGCGGCGGCGGTGCCTTCATCTAGCAGTGATGCGTTAGAGACATCGAGGCCAGTGAGGTCGGTGATCATCGTCTGGAAGTTAAGCAGAGCTTCCAGGCGTCCCTGGGCGATTTCTGCCTGATAGGGAGTGTAGGCGGTGTACCAACCGGGGTTTTCGAGTACATTGCGCTGGATGACGCCCGGGGTGTGGGTACCGGAGTACCCTTGACCGATGCACGATTTGAGCACGCGGTTATGGCTGAGGATGGACTTCAAGGAGGCGAGTGCCTGATGCTCGGCCATGGCGGGCGGCAGGTTGAGCTCCGATTGGCTGCGAATCGAGCATGGGACGGCGGCGTCCACCAAGGAATCCAGCGACGGGAATCCGGTGGTGATGAGCATTTGTTCGCGGGAAGATCCGATCGGACCGAGGTGGCGGCTGCAAAAGTCGAGGCGTGTAGACATGTCAGTGGTGATGGGAATAAAGTGTCTGTGGTGGCAGGGCGCGGCGAGCATAGCGGCAATGCCGCCTAGGGCAACTCTCGTGCGAGAGAATTGTGCATGGGCCCCGGCGACAGATGGTGTGCGATCTGGATGGCATCGCGCTGGAGTTGGTGGCGTGCGGTATTGAGAGTTTGCCAGAGGTCTGGGGCGAGTTGCGGGGTGAATCCATGGCATTGGAGCCAGTCGGCGAGAGTGGCCAGATCGTTTTCATCGCCTAACACGTCAGCCAGGTTATTGAGTTGTGGGTCGGTGTGGGTCATCGGTTGAGGAAGGAATCCGACGGCACCGAGCCATGCCTTGAGGGCCTTGCGAGCTTGGTGGAAATCTTTGTGGGAGCGATGATCGAGCATGCGGCAACGCTTGAAGGTTTTATGTTCGAGGGATGTGAGACCGTCGGTGATTTGGCGGGCTAGATCGACCGATGACATGGCGAGCAATGCCTGTTGGGCTGCGGTGATATGATCGAGACACCAGGCGACGGCGGGTGGCGGCGGTCGCAGCGCGGCCGAGTGTGCTTGTTGATCTAGCAGGCTGGTGATGGCGGCGGCGCTTGGCGGGTCAGCGAGCCAGTCGAGGTGGGTCCAGGTGGTGAGGCGAGCCACGGCATCGCGGCGGTCCGAGAGGAGGCGGCCGATTGCCTGGATGTTGGTGGCGGGCGAGGGTTTGAGGTGGAACAACGCGAATCCGCCGCGCAGGGATTTAGCGAGTTTGCGGATGGCATGCACGTTGTCGGCGACTTGGCCGTGGGCGGCGGTCAAGTCGCCGAGTTGTTGTTGCAGGGTGAAGCAGCCGACGGCGAGGCGCTCGCGGATGAATTGCGCGTCGGCTTCCGTGGGGTGGATCATGATCGAAGGGAATCACGGATCTAGGGACTTGTCAGCGGCTAAGATATCGGGCTGGCAGAGGCGGAGTGCAATGCGGGCTGGGATTGGTGCGCGGCGAGAACGGAGGCTTGCGGTCCATGGGGGGAGCGGATAGTTTGCAGGCCAATTCAATTCCAATGAAAGCCACCGCCCTCCTCACCCTGTTAGTCCTGCTTACTCCGCTTAAGGCACAGAACTCCCCCGCGCCCGGCGCAGCCAATCCCGCGCCTACTGCGGCCAAGGAGGAATTGCTGGCAAACCAGCAGGCGTTTTTGAATCTACCGGAGGAAAGTCGCAAGGAATTCATCAAGCACCTAGGAGAAGCGAACCGAGTTTTCCAGCAGAAGCGGATCTTTGAGGCGCTAGAGGAAGCGGACAAGGCGGCGGTGATATTCAAAGACAGTCCGGAGATTTACAATCTACGGGGCAGTTGCTATGTGGAGATGCGAGCGTTTGACAAGGCGCTGGCTGAGTTTGATAAGGCGCGGGCGTTATCTAAGGAGAATTCAAGTCTCGATTTCAATGTTGCCGAGGTGTATTTTGTGACGAAAAAGTGGCAGAAATCGCTGGATTTGCTTGAGAAAATACGCAAGCAAATTCCGCCTGAAAATATCTCTCTCGGACGCTTAGTTGAGTTCAAGATATTGCTGTGCAAAAAGAAACTCGGCCAGAAAAATGAAGTGGCGATTCTCGCGGAGAAATACGATTTTCTTGATGATTCGCCGTATTATTATTATGTGAAAGCCGCCATGGCGTACGATGCCAAGGATTTGGTGAAGGCGGAGGAATGGCTGGCTATCGCGGGGCGGATTTTTCAGGACCCGAATGTGACCGCTCCTTGGCAGGATACGCTCGTTGAATATGGGTATATCAAGAGTTTTTACGGCAACGATACCGAGGCTGAGTGATTCGCTCACGCGGCCTGCTCACGCCGCGTGAGCAGGCCGCAATGTGGAAGTAACTATTTTTTCTTGGCGTGTTGCATCGCCTGCGAGAACCAGTCGTTGGTAGGTACAACGGCCGCGCTGCCACGATTGTTAGATTGGTGCGGCTTGCGGTTCGATGGTGAGCTTCCTGCGTCGGCGGGCGCGCGGCGGGTGTCGAGATCGGGTTTGGATTTCATCGACAGAGCGATTCGGTTGCGTTTGAGGTCCACCTCCATCACGGTGACCTGAACTTTTTGGCCGACTTTGACGATTTCTGAGGCGTCGCGGACGAACTGGTCGGAGAGTTGGCTGACGTGGACGAGGCCGTCTTGGTGGACGCCGACGTCGACGAAGGCACCGAAGGCGGTGACATTGGTGACGATGCCGGGGAGTTTGAGACCGACTTGTAGGTCGGTGGTTTTTTCGATGCCCTCGGCGAATGAGAACAACTCGAATTGCTGGCGTGGGTCGCGGCCGGGTTTGGCGAGTTCGCCTAGGATATCGTGGAGAGTGGGCAGGCCGACGGATTCATCGACATACCTCTTGAGGTCGATTTTCCGGCGGGCGGATTCGTGGGTTAGAAGGTCGATCACCTTGCAACCGACATCGGTGGCCATGCGTTCGACGAGGGCGTAGCGTTCCGGGTGGACGGCAGAGGTGTCTAGCGGGTTTTGGCCATCGCGCACGCGGAGGAATCCGGCGGCTTGTTCGAAGGCCTTATCGCCGAGGCGCGGGACTTGTTTGAGTTGAGCGCGCGAGGTGAATGCGCCGTGTTGATTGCGGAAGGTGACGATATTTTCGGCGAGTGCGGAGTTGAGTCCGGAAACATACGACAGCAGTTGTTTGGATGCGGTATTCAACTCGACGCCCACGGCGTTGACGCAGGATACCACGGTGTCATCCAGGCTGGTTTTGAGGGCGCGCTGCTCGACGTCGTGCTGGTATTGGCCGACGCCGATCGACTTGGGGTCAAGTTTCACGAGTTCTGCGAGTGGGTCCATGAGGCGTCGCCCGATCGATACTGCGCCGCGCACGGTGACATCTTCGTTGGGGAATTCCTCACGGGCGACGTCCGAGGCGGAGTAAATCGAGGCTCCGCTTTCATTGACCATCACCACAGGAATGGCGGCCGGCAGTTTGAGTTTTTTGATAAAGGCCTCGGTTTCGCGGCTGCCGGTGCCATTGCCGATGGCGATGGCCTCGATGTCATGTTTTTTCACGAGGGTGGTGACTTCCACGGCGGCCTCGTAGAGTTGATTGTTAGACCCGGCGGTGGCGTGCAGCACCGTGTGATGGAGCAGTTTACCAGAGCGGTCGAGAACGACCGTTTTGCATCCGGTGCGGAAGCCGTGGTCGATGGCGAGCAGCCGCTTGCCGCCGAGTGGTGAGGCCAGCAGCAGCTCGCGGAGGTTGTCACCAAACACCCCGATGGCCGTGACATCGGCGCGCTTTTTCGCTAGCAGGCGAGATTCGGTTTCCATGGAGGGCATCAGCAGGCGCTTGCAGCCGTCTTCCACGGCTAGGCTGACCTGGTGGCCGGCCTGGCCGCGCGCATTGACCCATGTTGGCAGGGCTTGGGCGGTGATGCGGTCGAGGGGAACCTCGACGCGCATTAGCAAAAACCCATCCTTCTCACCGCGCCGGATCGCCAGCATGCGGTGCGAGGGAATCGACTTGAACGGCTCGCTCCACTCGAAGTAATCGCGGAATTTTTGGGCGTCAGCCTCGGCTTCTTTGCCATACATGATTTTTGAGGAGACGGTGGACTCCTCTTCGTAGATCAGGCGCACTCGTCCGCGCAACGGCGCATCGTCGGCCACCCGTTCGGCGATGATGTCGCGCGCGCCAGCCAGCGCATCGGCCACGGCGGGCACGTCCGTGGCGGCGTCCACAAACTTGGCGGCTTCCTCAGCGGGGTCGGCGTGCTGGTTTTCCAGCAGCCACTCAGCGAGTGGCGTGAGTCCGCGTTCGATGGCCTTGGTGGCGCGTGTTTGGCGCTTTGGGCGGAACGGTGCGAAAATGTCCTCGATGGCGGACAGGGTGACGGCGTCGGCAATCCTTTGATTGAGTTCCGGGGTTAGCAGCGAGCGCTCGTCCAACGACTTCAGGATGGCGCTGCGGCGCGTGTCGAGTTCTGCCAATTGGAGCATCCGGTCGCGGATGGTGGTGATCTGCACCTCATCGAGCGAGCCGGTTTGTTCTTTGCGATAGCGCGAGATGAAGGGGACCGTGCCGCCCTCGGCGAGCAGTTTGGCGGTCGAGGCCACGGAGGCCAGCGAGATGCCCGTTTCGTGGGCGATGGATTCGAGGTGGTGGGTCATGGATGGCGAAAATTCAGGAGCGTGCTGCGGTCACGAGCGGGGATGAAACCAGGTTCCGTGGGATCGGCAAGCGGTGCGTGCCCGTGGCCGACGGTGGTGGCGGATGGGATTAGCGGCTGCGATAGAGGGAGACCAAGGCGGCACCGATGGCCTGGGACAAATCGCCGAGCACGGCGGGCACGATCTGCAGGGTGTTGCGTTGGGCGGGCCAAAGGTAGGGGGCGGCGGCCTCGCGGATGAGCTGCAGGTAGCGTTGGCGGAAGTCTGGAGTGGTTCCCTCGTGATCCATCAATCCACCGCCGATGATGACGATGCTGGGATCTAGGGCCATGACCAGGTTGGCCACGTGCAGGCCCATCACCCGTGCTTGAAAATCAAAGATCTCTAATGCCAGCGCGTCACCCTGTTGCGCCAGTCCGCGCAGCGAAAGCACCTTGGTTTTTTCGGTGGCCTCGGAAGTCGCCAGTGGGTGGCTGGGGAATTTTAACAATTTTTGCGTGAGCAAGTGGCCTAACCCCGAGATCGTGGTGTACGCCTCGACGCAGCCCCAGTCGCGCCCGCAACCGCACGGGAGGAGGGCGGCAGTTCCACCTAGCAGGTGCAGCGGCGTCGGCATGTGGCCGGCTTCCATCCCGGCGAGTGTGTCGCCCTGGAGAGCGAGTCCGTCTGGGCCGACGAAAGCCGCGCCCAAGCCCGAGCCAGGCATCAGCATGAGCACCGAGGCGTCCGAGTTGCCGCGGGCGAGGCGGGCCTCGGCAACGCCACCGTAGTTGCCGTCATTGCCGACATCGAGAGGCACCGGGCGTCCGACTTGGCGGGCCAGGGCGGCGCTGTAATCGTGGTGGACGTTCCAGCCACAAAACTCGTCTGGCAGGTTGGGGGAATTGCCGAATACGCCATAGCTTTCGTAGGGGCCGGGGATCGCTAGGCCGACGCCGTGGACTTGCGACCAGAGTAGGTTGTTCTGCGCGAGAAAATCCGTGATGCCATCGATCCAGCCACGGATGACCGCCTCGCGCCCGAGTTGTGAATGGGTTGGGCGCTGGAGCAGTTTGGTCGAGACGGCCTCGCCGTTTTCCCACACGGCGGCGCTCTTGGATGTGGTCGCGCCGCTATCCGTTCCGATGAAGATTCGATGACTCATGGTTGAGGCGTAACCTGAGAATACACCCCACAAAGTCAAGCGTGGGATTCCCGAATTCCACGGTCAATTGGCGCTGGAAATTCTCCGGTGCGATGGCAGTCTGCGCGCATGCCGCCCGCCACCCCAATTCTAGAGGCCGATCATCTGGTCAAGGTTTTTGGGGATCTCACCGCCTTGGACGGCCTGTCGTTTGCCGTCACCCCAGGCGAATCCCTCGGCTTACTCGGCGTGAATGGCGCGGGCAAAACCACCGCCATGAACCTGCTTCTCGGCCTGACGACCCCAACGTCGGGCGTCGTC
>JAYSPI010000099.1:0-10432 GCA_043722215.1 Prosthecobacter sp. | reverse complement strand
CGGCTGGAGTGATCAGTACCGAGGGCAAGGGGTCGGAGTTCTGGTTCACCGTGCGCCTTGGCCTGCAGGAGGAGGCTCTCCAGCATCCTGCACCGGCACGTGATAACCAGCCGATGCTCAATTTATTGGCCGATTATCACGCGCATATTTTGCTGGCCGAGGATAGCATCATCAACCAGCAGGTTGCGCTGAGTATTCTCAAGAAACTTGGGCTGCACGCCGATGTGGTGGCGGACGGCGCGGAGGCAGTCAAGGCGCTGCAAGCGATTGCATACGATTTGGTTTTGATGGATGTTCAGATGCCGGTGATGGACGGGCTAGCAGCGACGCGGATGATCCGCGATGCTGGGTCGGCGGTGCGCAACCACGACGTGCCGATTGTCGCCATGACCGCTCATGCCATGCCGGGGGATTTGGAGAAATGTCTTGATTCTGGCATGAATGATTACATCACCAAGCCCGTCTTTCCGCAGGCGTTGGTCGAGGTGCTGCTGAGGTGGCTGCCCGCCAAGGTGGGTCCTGCCAGCAAGCCAGCGCTGACCGAGACACCCGTAACTCACCCGCCATCATGATGAGAATCTTAATTGCGGATGATGATCAAGCGTCCCGTACCGTGCTAGCGGGGGTGCTGCAAAAAAATGGCTACGAGGTGCTTGAGGCGTGTCAGGGTCGCGAGGCGTGGCGGGTACTCCAGCGCTTGGATGCGCCGTTGTTGGTGATCCTGGATTGGATGATGCCAGAAATGGATGGGGCAGAGGTGGTGCGGCGAGCGCGCCAGATGCGCACGGCGCGACCGCCCTACATCATCATGCTCACCGCCAAGGGGGGGGCCTCCAACATCATCGCGGGCCTCGGAATCGGTGCCAACGATTATTTGGCCAAGCCATTTGACCCAGGTGAACTGCTGGCTCGCTTGGCCGTCGGCCGCCGCATGCTCGAACTCCAGGATGCCTACGCTTCCAGCAACGAATTATTGAGGCAATCGCAGGCGGACCTGCATGTTTTAGCGTCCCGCCTGCAGTCGGTGCGTGAAGAAGAGCGGGCCAGCCTGTCGCGTGAGCTTCACGATTGTTTCGGGCAGCACCTCACCGCCTTGCAAATCGACTTGATGTGGATCGACCGTCACCTGCAAGCCGCGCAGGCACCGGGTTTGGCGGCGGCCAGTGATCGCATTGCGGCCATGGTCCCACAGTTTGAGCGCCTCACGGAACAGACACAGGTCCTTTGTGCGGCGCTGCGCCCTAGTGTCTTATATGAACTTGGACTGGTGGCGGCCATCGAGTGGCACACCGAGGAATTGGCGAAACGCAGTGATTTGATCTGTTTGCTGGCTCTCCCGGCCGAAGATGTTGAATTGGAGGAGCGTTGCGCGCTGGCCTTGTTCCGCATCGTGCAAGAGGCTCTGACCAATGTGGTTCGTCATGCCCAGGCGTCGCAGGTGATCATTCGTTTGCGCATCGATGGCCACCGGCTAGAGCTTGACATCGAGGATGACGGGTGTGGCTACGCTCCGCATTCAACTTCCGGATCGCGAGCGCTCGGGTTGTTAGGAATTCGCGAGCGGGTGGATGTCTTTGGCGGTCAGGTGGAATTCACGAATCTAGCGGGCCAGGGGGCGGTGGTGCGCGTGCGAATGGATCTGCCCTTCACTGTCGACCCACCCCAAGCCACGGCACTCATATGAAAATCTTACTCGCAGACGACCACGCGATGTTGCGCAGTGGCCTGAAGTTGATGTTATCTGAGGCTTTTCCTGCGGTTGAGTTTGGCGAGGCGGAGAATTCCCAGCAGGCCTTGGATGGGGCGCTCTCGAAGGCATGGGACTTCATTATTTTGGATATTTCGATGCCGGGGCGTGGGGGGCTGGACGTTCTCAAGGAACTGCGGGCGCAGCGAGTGAAGGTTCCGATTTTGATGCTGAGCATGTACACCGAGCGTCAGTTTGCGATTCGGGCCTTTCGAGCGGGAGCCAACGGCTATTTGACCAAGGCGAGCGCCGGGGCGGAGTTGACTCGCGCCGTCGAGCATATTCTGGCGGGTGGGCATTATGTGAGTGCTCAGTTGGCGGAGCACTTGGCCTCAGTGTTGAGCCAGGCAGGTGGGGGGATGGCCCACGAGCGTTTGTCTGATCGTGAGTTTGAGATTTTGCGCCTCATTGCCTCCGGCAAGACGGTCAAGGAGATGGCGGTCGAATTATCCTTGAGCAGTAACACCATCAGCACTTACCGCACTCGCATCCTCGAAAAAATGCAGATGCGCACCAATGCCGAGCTGACCCACTATACGATCAGTCACAAACTTTGCGAGTGATCCTGCATGAGCCCATCCGCTAAACCCAGGCTGTTAGTTGTCGAGGACGAGGCCATCGTCGTTGCCGATGGCATTAGGCGCTTGGCGCTTTTAGGATATGAGGTGGTAGGCACGGCGTTCAGTGGTGAGGACAGTCTGCTATTGGCTGACGAGTTTCGTCCGGATCTCGTATTGATGGACATTCACTTGAGGGGGGCGATGGATGGCATCACTGCGGCAGGGGTGCTACGCACCCGCTGGCAAATCCCGGTGGTGTTTCTCACCTCCTATGGCGAGGGTGCCATCTTCCAGCGCGCCAAGGCGGTCGAGCCGCTGGGCTATGTGCTCAAACCCTTCGAAGACCGTGAACTGCGCATCGTCATCGAAATGGCGCTCTACAAAAACCAGGTTGAGTGCCAACTTCGCGCGAGCGAGGCGCGTCACCAGAGTATTCTTGAAAGCGCGATGCATGGGTTCTGGCTAGTGGACGCCCGTGGCTGCTTGCTTGAAGTCAATCAGAGCTATTGCCGGATGAGTGGCTATAACGCATCCGAACTGCTAGGCCGACATATTTCTGATCTGCTAGGTGGAAATGGCTCAGCGGCAACAGTCGCGGAGAAGGATCGGCGCATCGAGCAACTCATGACGTTGGGCGATCAGCGGTTTGAATCTCGGCTTCGGCGCAAGGATGGCAGCCTGTTTGATGTCGAGGTGAGCTGCCAATATCATTCAGGCCAGGGTGGTTTTGGGGTGGCGTTTTTACGAGATATTACCGCCCAAAAACACGTTGAGCGCTACCGAGATATGGGCAGCCATGTCCTATCAATCCTTAACCGGTCTGGGAATTTACGGCAATCCATGCAGCGCGTCCTAGCGGTCGTCCAGGAGCAGTCCGGCGCGGATGCCGTGGCCATGCGCCTCCAAGATGGCAATGAGTTTCCCTATTTCGTTCACAGCGGGTTTCCTAACGAGATGGTCGGCTCAGAGCATACGATTCGGGCGTGTGCTGGCGTGCGCCCGGATGGCGGGGGCTGTCCCTGTGGTCAGGTCATTGCCGGGGCGCTCACGTCCGGCGAGCCGTGGGTCACGCCACGGGGTAGCTATTGGGTCCACGATGGGTTACCGCAGGATGGCTTGGTGCCGGAGCAGGGATCGTCCGGCACCCATTGCAACCGCTGCCTTCGCGAGGGCGATGCCTCGTTGGTGGTGGTGCCGATCTGTGCCAATGATCAGATCATCGGCTTGCTCCAGCTCAATTCGTCACACAAAGGCTGGTTCACCCTCGATGTGGTAGAAATCTTAGAAGGCGTCGCCATCCTCATAGGCGAGGCGTTGTTGCGCAAGCGCGCGGAGCAAAGCTTAAGCCAGTCCAAGGCAGACTTGCGGGTACTCGCTACGCGCTTGCAGGCAGTGCGCGAACAGGAGCGCACCAGCCTTGCGCGCGAACTCCACGATTTTTTCGGCCAGCACCTCACCGCCCTGCAGATGGACTTGATGTGGATGGATCGCCACCTGCAGGCCGCACCAGTCGCCGATCTATCGATCTTGCGCGATAAAATCGTGGCCATGGTGCCCGTTATCGAACGCCTCACCGAGCAGACCCAGGCGCTGTGCGCATCATTGCGACCGAGTATTTTGTACGATTTGGGGCTGCAGGCGGCAATCGAGTGGCAAGTGGAGGACACGGCGAAGCGTAGCGGCTTGATTGGCAGGGTATCGCTGCCTGCCGGCGATTTGGCTCTGGACGATGATCGCGCATTGGCATTGTTTCGAATTGTGCAGGAATCTCTCGTCAATGTCGTGCGGCACGCGCAAGCCAGCCATGTGGAGGTGTTGCTTCACGTCGATGAGTGCGAGTTGGTGTTGGAAATCCAGGACGATGGACGGGGGTTCGGTGCGGAGGTACGTGCGGGCTCACACGCGCTCGGTTTGCTAGGCATGCGTGAGCGCATGGAGGTGTTTGGCGGCTCGGTCGAGTTTGGTCATGCTCCGGGCGCGGCGGGTGCCTGCGTCAGGGTGCTCCTCCCACTAGCAACTTTTCCCATGCCCCCCACCGCAAGCTTATGAAAATCCTGCTTGTTGATGATCATGCGATTCTACGCGGAGGCCTCAAACTGGTGCTGGCCGAGAGGTTCCAGAGTGCGCAGTTTGGGGAGGCACAAAATGCCCAGGAGGCGATGGCAGTCGCTCTCGGCGAGGCGTGGGATTTGATCATTTTGGATATCTCGCTGGCGGGCGAAAGCGGGTTGGATGTGCTCAATGATCTGCAGGCGCAGCGGCCGACCCTTCCGGTGCTGATGCTGAGCATGTTTGCGGAGCGCCAGTACGTCATGCGCGCGCTGCAAGCCGGGGCCTGCGGATACCTCACCAAGGCCAGCGCCGGAACCGAGTTGATCCGTGCCGTCGAACGCGTCCTCGCCGGCGGACGGTATGTCAGCGCTGAGCTCGCCGAACAACTCGCGTCTGCCTTGGGCCATGCTGAGGGCAACTGCCTCCACCAACGGCTGTCAACCCGCGAACTCGAAATCCTCCGACTAATCGGTGCGGGCATGACCCTGCGCGAGATGGCCGTTCAACTAACACTCTCAAGCAATACCATCAGCACTTATCGCGCGCGACTGTTAGAAAAAATGAACCTACGCACCAGCGCCGAACTCACCCACTATGCCATCTGCAACGACTTGGTCGTATGAGGGGCCCACCGCCACCCGCCACCATCCATCACCCTATGAAAATTTTAATCGCCGAAGACGACGTCACGTCCCGCACCGTGTTGGCACGGGTACTCGCCCAGAATGGCTACGAAGTCCTAGAAGCCGTCGATGGCACCGCCGCCTGGCAGGTACTGCAGCAGCCGGATGCGCCACGGTTGGTGATTCTGGATTGGATGATGCCCGGGATGGATGGTCCCGAGGTTTTGGGGCGCGTGCGCGCCCTCCAAACCGACCGACCGCCGCATATCATCCTGCTCAGCGCGCGCAGCGACAAAGAAAATATCATCACCGGCTTGGAAATCGGTGCCAACGATTATCTCGTCAAACCGTTCGATCCAGGCGAACTCCTCGCCCGCGTCGAAGTCGGCGCACGTATGGTTGAAATGCAACTCACGCTCCACCGGTATCGCGCGAACGCCCAGCGCATCCGCGTCGAAAATGACCAGCAAATCCTCGCCCTGCAGGATGCCCTCGCGGGAAAAAACGACGAAATCCGCCGCCTCCACAGCGATCTCAAGGTGCTTTCGGCACGCCTGCAAGCACAGCGCGATGCCTAGTAGATTGGCGGGTGTCTGCTAGATCGCGTGCATCCGTGGCTGTTATGCTGCTAGTTTTCATCCCGAGGATGGCCCGGTTGTCGTTACAATTGTGACGTGGCTATCACGAATTCTAGGGCTACTCACCCGGCGAGCAGGAGCCTAGGGTGCCAGCCGTATGCAATATAACCGCTATCGCCAGTCGAGCTTGTTCATCCAGCATGCGGATCCGAGTGCAGAAGAGAATCCGTTTCGAGTGAGCAGTCTGAGTGACTTATTTTCCCTGGCGGGGATCTGGGTCGTGCTGATCGTGTTCGCTCAGCTCGTGGTGGCCAGTGATGTGGCGGGGCCGCTGGGGGCGTATCTAGGCATGCCGGAGTGCGTCGTGGCCGGGGTGCTGGCGGCGATATATCTAGCCGTGGATGTGACGATGTATCGCTTATTGTGCGGGCGGGTGATTTTCCAATGGATGGTTCCTGCGTTGTGGGTTGCGGCCGCCGCAGTGGTGCCGGGGGCGTTCGTCTATTTCGAGCAGGTTTGTTCCAAATGTTGAGTCACTGGTGGCGGGTGATTTCTCTGCGATTGCGGGTTGGCAGGCTGGGATTTGCTGTTTAGCGTCCAATTCTTCCATGTCTGCCCCATCCCGATTTCACTTCACTGGCATCTGTGGCACCGCCATGGGTGCCGTCGCCGCAGCCATGAAACAGCGCGGATTCAGCGTCACCGGCTCGGATGCGAATGTCTATCCGCCGATGTCGGATTTTCTGCGAGCCCAGGGGATCCCCGTCGCAGAAGGGTACCGCGAGGAAAATATCCCTGCCGGTACCGACGTGGTCATCATCGGCAATGCCATCTCGCGCGGCAACCCCGAGGCGGAAGCGGCCCTAGATCGCAAGTTGCTCTATCAATCACTGCCGGAGTTGCTCAAGGAGTTCTTCTTGCGCGGCAAGCGTAACTTCGTAGTGGCGGGGACCCACGGTAAAACGACCACCTCGGCGATGCTTGCATGGCTGTTGCGCCAGGCCGGGCGTGAGCCAGGGTTCATGATTGGCGGGCTGCCTAGCAACCTTGGCTGCGGTGCGTGTTTCACTGATTCCGACTTCACGGTGTTAGAGGGGGATGAATACGACACGGCATTTTTTGACAAGCGTTCGAAGTTTCTCCACTACCTGCCAGAGTGCGCAGTGATTAACAACATCGAGTTCGACCACGCTGATATCTACGCCTCGCTCGACGAGATCAAGCTCACCTTCCGCCGTTTGCTCAATATTGTCCCGCGCACCGGCATGGCTTTCATCAACGGGGATGACCCTCACTGCCTAGAGGTCGCTGCGGGCGCTCCGTGCCCGGTCACCCGGGTCGGGTTTGATCCGTCGTGCGCGCTGCGCATCGAGCGACCAGACTATTGTCCCGAGGGGTCGTCCTTCGAGCTCGGCGGAGTGGCATACGCGGTGGGCATGACCGGTGAGTTCAACGTTCGCAATGCGGCTATGGCCGCCGCTGCTGCCACCTTTGGGGGGCTTTCCGCCGCCGAAATCCGGGCCGGGTTGGCGAGTTTCGGCGGAGTGGCTCGGCGCCAGGAGTTGCGGGGTGAGGTCAATGGGGTCAGGGTGATTGACGATTTTGCGCACCACCCAACGGCGATCGGTCTGGCAGTCCAGAGTCTGCGCCAGCGCTACCCGGCATGCCGGTTGTGGGTGCTGTTCGAGCCGCGCTCGAACACGACGCGCCGCGCCGTGTTTCAATCGGCGCTTGCCGAGGCGCTCGCGCTCGCGGATTTTGCCTTGGTGGCCGCCATCCCTGATCTTCACAAAATCCCGGCCAACGACCGCCTCGACCCCGATCAACTCGCCACGGACATCACGCGCCTGGGCGGGCGCGGGTTCTATCTACCAGATTTATCCGCCTTGGTCGCCTGCGTCAGCGCGCAGGCCCGGCCTGGTGATGTGGTGGCGGTGCTTTCCAATGGCGGCTTTGGCGGTATCCATGGGATGTTGCTAGCGGCGCTGGCGTGAGGGGCGCAGGTTTGATTCTCTGGGCTAGCGGTTCGATGAGCCTTGACGCGGCAGGGATTGGCGGTCACGGTGCGCGCCGCTCCCCGTATTCCGAACCTCAACATATCTACCCATGACTCTCACGCGTCGTTTCCTCAGTACCGCCTTAGCGGCCTCATTGATCACCATGGCCCCCGCCGCTCAGGAGGCCAAACTCAACATTGCCACGGTGGATATGCAGGAACTCTTCAAGCAGTATTACCGCACCAACGAGGCTCAGAAACAAATCAACGTCGAGCGGGCACGTATCCAAAAGGATAACAACGAGCGCCTCGCGCGCATCCGCTCACTCGAAGAAAATCTAGCCAATCTGCGCAAGCAGCTTGAGGACCCAGCGATCAACGACTCGAAGAAGCAAACACTCTTCAAAGATTGGCAAGGCCAGCAGCAGGAAGGCATCGCCCTGGATCGCGAACGCCGCGAATTCCTCCAGCGCCGCAACCAGGCGCTCAACGAGAAAATGGTCCAACGGATGAAGGGGATTCTTGAGGAAATCCGCAAACTCGTCGAAGAACAGGCCAAGGTGGACAACTTTGACTACGTGTTCGACAAGTCCGGCCTCAGCACCTCGCAGGTGCCATTCCTGCTCTACACCAAGGACGCCACCGATATTACGGCTGGCTTGCTCAAGAGCCTCAATAAAGACGCGCCAGCCGGCTCGTTGCCGAGCGAAAGCGATCCCAAGCCTGAAATCCCGCAGCCCGCACCCGCGGCTGGCGACGATAAATAATCTAGCCGACCCGCGATTTGGCATTCACCCTTACGCTTTCTGACCTTGCCCACTGGGTCGATGGTGACATCGTCCGCGGCGGGTGCGATCTGTCCCTCACCGGGATGGCCGCGCTGGATCTAGCAGGCTCACAGGATGTGAGCTTTCTGGGTAACGATAAATACCACAGCCAGTTTCTTCTAACCGAGGCGGCGGCGGTGATTGTGCCGCGCGGCATCACCGACGGGCCGAAGGGTACCGCGTTGATTGCAGTGGATAACCCGACGCTCGCATTTTCGGTGGTGGTGCGCCACTTCGCCGCCGCCTCGCGCCGGTTCATCCCTGGAATCCACCCGCATGCGACGGTGGATCCCAGCGCAACGCTGGATCCGGCGCTCGTTTGTGTGCAGGCGGGCGCGGTGGTCATGGCCGGCGCGCACGTGGGCGCTGGCACCACCCTGGGCCCTAACTGCGTGGTGGGCGAGGACGCGCGTCTCGGGCGCGATTGTCACATTATGGCGAGTGCGACGGTGCGCGAGCGGTGTGTGTTAGGTGAGCGGGTGATTCTTCAGCCCGGAGCGGTCATTGGATCGGATGGATATGGCTATCAACTGGTGGACGGTCGCCATGTCAAGATCGACCAAGTGGGGATCGTTGAGATCGGTGATGATGTTGAGATTGGTGCCAACACCACCATCGACCGCGCTCGCTTCGGTAAAACCCTCATCGGAGAAGGCACCAAAATCGACAATTTGGTGCAGATTGGTCACAACTGCATCATCGGCAAACACTGCTTGATTGTGGCGTTTGTCGGTATCTCCGGCAGCACCCGTCTGGGCGACTATGTCACGATGGCTGGCCAAGCTGGAACCGTCGGCCATGTGAGTATCGGCGATCATGCCACGGTCACCGGTCGAGGTGGTGTGACCACCAATCTAGCAGGCGGGCAGGTTTATTCCGGTCGCCCGGCCAAGCCATTTCGTGAGGATATGAAGCTCCAGGCGCATGTCCGGCGGTTGCCAAAGCTGGCGGAGCGGGTGAAAGCGTTGGAAGCGGCGTTGCAGTTGAAAGCGCCAGCGGATGACTGAAAATTAGTGGTTGTTGCCTGAGCCGAGTGACGCGATGCGCCTTAAACTCACCATTGCGTATGATGGCCGCCCGTATCACGGGTGGCAAACTCAGACGTGTGGCAATACCGTGCAGGATCTGCTAGAGCGGGCGCTGGCCGAGGTCGCCAAGCAACCTCTCAAACTCCATGGCTCAGGTCGCACCGACACCGGGGTGCATGCGCTTGGCCAGATTGCTCATTTTGACGCCCCGCTTGGCAGTCGGATGGAGCCGCGCCATTGGCTGCCCGCCCTCAATTGCAAGCTGCCCGCCAGCCTGCGGGTCATGGCGTGCGAGCGGGCCGCGGATGATTTTCACAGTCGTTTTTCGGCAACGGGGAAAATCTATCACTACGACTTGTGTACGGCGGCAGTCTTGCCACCGCTGAAGGCCGGACTGGCGTGGCATGTCCCGCGGTTAGCTGATACTAGGGTGTTAGAACAAGCGCTGGCTGTGGTCACCGGGCGACATGATTTCCATGGATTTGCCGCTTACCGAGGCAACGAACGGCCGGATATGGATTGGACGCGCACGCTCCACCGCGCGGATTTCGAATCGCTGGCGGATGGCTACCGGATCACTTGGGTGGGCGATGGGTTTCTCTACAAAATGTGCCGCTTGCTCACCGGGGCGGTGGTTCATGCAGCCCATGGCCGCCTGCCCATGGCCGCCCTCGCCGCCTTGCTCGATCAAGCGCCTGGCCTGCCGCACGGCAAAGCGCCCAATTGTGCTCCGGCAGATGGTCTCTATCTGCAACAAGTTTGCTATTAGAGTGGTCGCCGGGTGGGTTTTTCATCAGGTTTTGCTTGCTTGCTGGTGAGGATCGAGCAGATTGCGGGTGCCGCTCCCTGGACGGTCGCAGTGGTCGCGCAAGCGGCGATTGAGGAAAGTCCGGACACCACAGGGCAACGCGCCTCATGAAAGTGAGGGATGGGAACCGCGAGGGACCCAGACGGAAAGTGCCGCAGAAAATATACCGCCGATGGCCGGTAACGGATCAGGTAAGGTTGAAATGGCGAGGTA
>JAYSPI010000098.1:0-12214 GCA_043722215.1 Prosthecobacter sp. | reverse complement strand
CCGACCTCTACGAATCGGTGCGCGCCGCCATGGACCAGCGGGTCCGCGACGCGATCACTACCAAGGGCCTCGCCAAATCCCATATCATCGTGCTCGATGCACTTCTCAAGCTCCGTCAGATATGTTGCCACCCGCAACTCCTCAAGTCCGCCGCTGCCCAGCGCTGCATCAACTCCGCCAAGCTCGATTATCTAACTAACGAACTACTACCCACATTGCTAGAAGAGGGTCGCCGCATTCTGCTATTTTCGCAATTCACCTCCATGCTCGCCCTGATCGAGGAACACCTAACACTCAAAAGCATCCCATTCCTAAAACTCACCGGCCAAACCACAAACCGCGCCAGCCTGGTCAAGAAATTCCAAGCCGGTGAGGTGCCCATTTTTCTGATTTCGCTCAAGGCGGGCGGCACCGGTCTGAACTTAACAGCCGCCGACACGGTCATCCACTACGACCCGTGGTGGAACCCCGCCGCCGAAAACCAGGCCACCGACCGCGCCCACCGCATCGGCCAGACCAAGCCGGTCTTTGTGCACAAGCTCGTCTGCCGCGGCACCATCGAAGACCGAATCCTCGACCTCCAAAAATATAAATCGGCCCTCGTCGAAGCACTCCTCTCCGAGGACACCGGCAAACTCAAAATCGACGCCGACACCCTCTCCCACCTGCTCTCACCCCTCGGCTAACTCGGCCGCCTCCTGGCCGTGGCCACAGCGACCCGACTCAATCGACCGTATCCAAATTGCCAGCAGGCCGCCTTCCCCGGGTCACCGGATTCGGGTGGAGCATGCGTTTTTGTTGATCGCGTTGGCCGGCATGGCGGGTCACATGGATCGCCTTTCCGCTCAGGAGATCCAGGCCGGTCACATACATCGCCGCCGCCGCAGTCATCGGCAATGGAATGAAATCCTGGACCTGTTGGAGGTTCCAGCGCTCGCGCTTGAGAAACTCGGCCACCACGCCCATCTCCTGGTCCGTACACCCCGGAAAACTCGAAATAAAATACGGCACCAAATATTGTTCCTTGCCCGCCTCCGCGCTGAGCTCGCTAAACCGCTGCATGAATGCCGGAAAGTCCCCGGCAGGCTTGCGCATTCGCCGCAGCACGTCTGGATGCAGGTGTTCAGGAGCCACTTTCAGGTGACCCGAAACATGGAACCGAACCAGCTCACTGAGGTATTCCGGGGTGAGTAACGCCACATCCATCCGAATCCCCGATTGCACAAATACATGCTTCACCCCCGGCACCGCCCGCGCCCCTCGCAATATCGCCAAACCCGGCGCTTCATTTACCTCAAAATGCGGACAGATGCTTGGCCACAAACAACTCGCTCGATGACACGCCCGACACGCCGCTACGTGACCATTGCGCGCCCCAAACAAATTGGCGGTCGGCCCGCCTAGATCCGAAACCGTTCCCCGAAACGACTTTAACTGGCACAACCCGCGCACTTCACGCAATACCGAGGCCACGCTCCGACTCGATAAAAACTTCCCCTGGTGCAGCCCCAACCCGCAAAACGTACACCCGCCCGCACACCCACGCGACACAATCACCGAATCCTTGATCGACTCAAAACCCGGCACCTGTGACTGGTACGATGGATGCGCGTGCCGCTGAAACGGATACTCATACAACGCGTCTAACTCCGGACCATCCACCGGCATCGCCGGTGGCTCAATGACCACCGCCCGCTGACCGTGCATCTGCACCAACCGCTTGCCGCAATACGGCGTCTGCTGGGCTTCCGCTAACTTCGTCAGACCTAACAACCGTTTCACGTCCGCCTGCAGGTCCTCCCACGACGGCAAAATCACCCCATCGGAAAAATCTGCCGCCGCCGTCGCCTTGGCCCCTAACATCCTAGCCGTGCCCGCGATCCCGCCCAGATCGCCAGCTCCGTTGGCCAGTCGCCGTGCAATCTCTCGCACCGCACGTTCGCCCATGCCATAGACTAGCAAATCGGCCTTAGATGACGTCAGAATGGACGGTCGCAGTTGGTCTTCCCAATAATCATAATGAGCCACCCGCCGCATGCTCGCCTCAATTCCACCTAACACCACCGGCACTCCCGGAAACGCCCGCCGACTCAACTGCGCATACACGACGGCCGCGTGATTCGGCCGCTGCCCGGTCAGCCCGCCCGCACTATAGACGTCCACCTTGCGCTTGTGCCGCGCCACCGTGTAATTCGACACCATCGAATCCAGGTTGCCAGCCGTCACCCCGACAAACAATCGCGGCGCGCCCATCACCCGGATCGCCTCCACGTCACGCCAATCCGGCTGCGCCACGATACCCACCCGCCAACCGTCGGCCTCCAGCACTCGCCCGATCATCGCCGCACCAAACGACGGGTGATCGACATACGCATCCCCCGTGATGAGCAACACATCCAACTCCTGCCACCCGCGCACCTCCATCTCCCGACGCGACATCGGTAAATACCCGTCAAATGGTGATTCTTCTAACAAAACTGGAACATCGGTTGGAGTGCGATCACGAGGATTTTTGCTGCGCCAACTTAGCGAGCCCCCCGGCACCGACACAAGAACGCAATCATTTCTTGGCCCGCCGCCGAAACCTGGCAATCCCGTATTGCGCCGTCCTTCCCCCTTGCCCATCCGCAGATCAGCCATTAGCGTCGCCGCCCCAGCGATGATTTCCAAACCTGTATTGCTCTACGACACCACCTTGCGCGATGGCACTCAGGGCGAGGGGTTCCAGCTGTCCGGACTCGACAAACTGCGCATCACCGAACGCCTCGACGCATTTGGCATCGACTACATCGAGGGCGGATGGCCCGGCTCCAACCCGAAGGACATTGTATTCTTCCGCGAGGCCCAAAAACTCGACCTCAAGCACGCCAAACTCGCCGCCTTCGGGTCCACCCGCCGCGCCGATCTGGCTGTCGAGGACGACGCCCAAGTCCGCGTGCTTCTGGAAGCGGCCACGCCGGTGGTGACCATTTTTGGGAAAAGCTGGGGGTTGCAGGTCACCGAGGTTCTGCGCACCACGGTCGAGGAAAACCGCGCCATGATCCGCGACACGGTCGCCCACCTCGTGAATCACGGTCGCGAGGTGGTCTATGATGCGGAGCACTTTTTCGATGGTTACAAAGATTCACCGGAACACGCTCTGGACACTCTAAGCGCAGCGGCCGACGGCGGAGCCTCATGGCTCGTGCTGTGCGACACCAACGGCGGCTCACTCCCGTCCGAGATCATGCAAATCTGTCTGGCCGTCAAGACCCACCTGCCCGGAATTCGCTTCGGCATCCACTCCCATAACGACTGCGAACTGGCCGTCGCCAATGCCCTCGCCGCCATCAAGGCTGGCGCATCCCAAGCCCAAGGCACCATCAACGGCTACGGCGAACGCACCGGCAACTGCAACCTCACGTCACTCATCCCCATCCTCCAACAAAAACTCGGCCTCGCCGTAGTTCCCCACCTCGAAAACCTCCGCGATCTATCGTACTTCGTGGATGATATTTCTAACAACCACCACTACGCCCGCGCCCCCTTCGTCGGCCGCACCGCCTTCGCTCACAAGGGCGGCATGCACGTCAACGCCGTGCGCAAAATCGCCCGCAGCTACGAACACATCGAACCCGCCAGCGTCGGCAACCAACAACACATCCTCGTCTCCGAACTCAGCGGACAAGCGAACATCCTCAGCAAGGCAGAACAACTCGGGTTCCCTCTCAGCCACGCAGCCCCTCAGGCCGCCGCCATCCTCCAGCGCGTCAAACACCTCGAAAACTCCGGCTATTCGTTCGAGTCCGCCAGCGGCTCACTCGAACTCCTGATCCGCCGCGAACTCGGCATCTATCACAAACCCTTCGACCTCACCGAATACCATACCAGCTTCCGCCAATACCGCGACGGCCACCCGCCGGTATGCGAGGCAACCGTGAAGCTCGTGGTCCAGGGCACCCCGGAACTCACCGTGGCGGAAGGCCTCGGGGTGGTCAACTCACTCGACCTGGCACTGCGCAAGGCGCTGCTACCGTTCTATCCAGAAATTGCCGACGTCTCACTCGTCGATTACAAAGTACGCATCGTCGATGGCCACGAAGCCACCGCCGCCAAAACCCGCGTGCTCATCGTCTCCACCGATGGCCAATCGCTCTGGGGCACCGTGGGCGTCTCTGAAAATATCATCGAAGCCAGTTGGCTCGCCCTAGTCGATGGGATCGACTTGTTTCTGCAACGGCGGCAATCGACCCCCACCCGCCACCCATACCTTACAAATAAATCATGAAAACCATCAAGATTGGCATCCTTGGGTTCGGCACCGTCGGCGCAGGCGTGGTAGAGACCATCCTCAGCAACGGCAACCTCATCGCCCAACGCACCGGCATCCGCCCCACCATCGGTAAAATCGCCGATCTCGACATCACCCGCGACCGCGGCGTGACCATCGACCCCGCACTCCTCACCACCGATGCTCTCGCGGTCATCGACGACCCAGAGATCGACCTGATCGTCGAACTCATCGGCGGGCTGACGCTGGCCAAGCAGTTTGTGCTGCGCGCGCTGGCCAACGGGAAACCGGTGGTGACAGCCAACAAGGCCTTGCTAGCAGAATCCGGCCGCGAGCTATTTGAAGCATCGGCCAAAAGCGGGGCCGGGTTGTATTTTGATGCCAGCGTCGGCGGCGGCATCCCGGTGCTGCGCGCCCTGCGCGACGGCCTCGTGGCCAACCGCCTCAAAAGCATCTATGGCATCCTCAACGGCACCTGCAATTACATCCTCACCCGGATGGAACGCGAAGGCCTGGATTTCAACGCCGTCCTCGCCGACGCCCAACAACTCGGATACGCCGAAACCCCACCAGACTTGGACATCGACGGCATTGACACCGCCCACAAGGCCGTCGTGCTTGCGTCCCTGGCCTATGGCTCACCCATGCCGATGAGCGCGGTGACCATTCAGGGCATCCGTGGGTTGTCCCACCGCGAAATCGAATATGCCGCCGAATTGGGTTATCGGATTAAGCTCCTAGCCGTGATCCGCGAGGTCAACGGCGAGATCGAAATGCGCGTCGAGCCATCACTGGTGCCACAACACCATTTGTTAGCTGCTGTGCATGACTCGTTCAACGCAGTTTTTGTCGAGGGCGACATCGTTGGCAGCACGCTCTATTACGGGCGCGGAGCCGGTCGTCGACCGACGGCCAGCGCGGTGGTCGCCGACATTATGGAAGCCGCCTCTGGCAAGGGAGATTGCAGTGCGTGGCTGCTCGAGCACGATGCGTTGCCCATACGCAGCGCCGAGGATATTTTGATTCGCTGTTACTTGCGACTCTCACTCAAGGACCAACCGGACGTCATCGCGCAAGTCGCCCATGTCCTAGGAAAAAACCAAATCAGCATCGCCTCGCTAATCCAAAAAGAGCAAAACGCCGGCGAGCAGGTGCCAGTCGTCTTCCTCACTCATAAGGCGCTCGAAAAAAACTTTGTCATCGCCATGCGCGAAATTGCCGCGCTCGACGTCGTTGCTGGCCAACCGGTCCGCATGACCATTGAGGATTTCGATTAACTCGCGTCGCGCCTAACCGTCAACCCGGCGGGCCGTGCCCTCTGCGGTCGAGCCATCGCCTGCCGTCACTCGTCGTCGATTTCCAAGCGCCTCGGGCGCTTGAGCGGGATCGCCTCTTCGATGTCACCCAGATCAAGACTATCTAACACGTTGGTGCGGTGCTGGATTAAACCCGGCTCACCCGAGGTGGCAGCAAAGGTCGGCAGCTCAGTGTGATACGGGTCATCACCGATCAGAACGGGTGCTTTCGGACGCACTGGCACGACATCCAGCGCAGGGGCATTGAGCAGGGCCAACGAGGACGGGCTGCCATCGCCACTGGTACCGGAATGCACGGTGCAATATGGCAATTGCTCGGTGCCCTTGCGAAAATACTCGCTCACCGCAGTCGAGCGCGAGCGCACCGCCCCCGCGCCGGGAGCTTCCGCGTATTCCTGGCAGAACTGGGTTGCCCGCTGGCCAGACCGCGCGCACACCGGCACCTCCACCACGTTCGCTGGCGGCAAGACCTTACCTCCGCCAAATGATGGCGTGGCGGCATTGATCGTCGCCTGCCAAACCGGCAGCGCCAAGTCGCGGCTGAATGCGCCAGGATAGATCGGTTCGCCATTGGCGGCCAAGTACCCCGTCCAGACGCCGCAGGTGACGTGCTTGTTATAGCCGATGAACCAGCAATCGCCGAAGTCATGGGTGGACCCACCCTTGCCCGCCCCGTTGAATGGTTTTTCCAACAACTTATCGAGCGCTCCTTTGGAACTCCCGCGATAGAGCGAGCCCGCCATCATGCTGTGAACCTGCCATGCCGTGGCCCCATCGATCACCTCGCTGCGCACCGGGTGAATCCGCTCGCGCCGATAGATCACCTGCCCCGCCGAATTCTCAACCCGGTCGACATACACGAGCTTTTCCGGACCCAGGCGCCCGCCGGACGGAAATGCCGCCATCGCCCGCACGACTTGTTTCAAGGAAACCTCCTCAAACCCCACCGACAGGCGCCGCAGCAATTCCGCCTTGTGGAGTGGCAATCCGAAGGCACACGCACGCTCCACCACTCGCGGCAAGCCTGCCAAATCCGCAAACCGCACCGTGGCCGCAATTTTTGAGTTTTCCAGGGCCTCGCGCGCGGTGATGTTGCCAGCATAAACCGGCGAGGACACCTCCATCCCCCATTCGCCTAAAATCCCCTCGCGCCCACCCACCATCACCGAGCGATTGTCCATCGGCGTATCCTCCACCACCGTGGCTGGCGTCAACCCACCCTCCAACCCTGCCGCGTAAATGAATGGAAAAAATGCAGTCCCCAGCGGGCGCTTCCCCTGCTCGATGAAATCATAGGGGACCTGCGCGTAATCACGCCCGCCGACGTGGGCCAGCACCTCGCCGGTTTCATGGTCCACCATCAACACCGCCCCCTGCAGATACTCCGCGGGCTTGCTACTGGATTTATGATAATCCTCGTACTTCGGATGGCGGTAGCCGGGCTGGGCCTCCGCCCGCGCCAAACTCTCCAACAAGCCCTTCTGCGCCGCCTCCTGCGCCTCACTCAAAATCGTCGTATGAACCGTAAACCCACCCGCCGCCATCGCATCCTCACCCAAGGCATCACCCACCGCCGCCGCAACCCGCTCATACAAATGGGTCGTGCCGCGCCGCAGTGGCTTCGGATTGAGCGCCAGGGGCAGCGCCTTGAGGCGCGTGAGATCGGCGGAGGAAATCATGCCCTCCTCCTTCATGCGCATGAGCACATAATTGCGCCCCTCGCGGTTGACCTCCGGATTGTTGAGCGGCGAGCGCTCGGTCGGGTTCTTGATCAATGTGACCAACGACGCACTCTCTTCGGTCGTGAGGTCCAGCGGCTCCTTGCCATAATACCCGAGTGCCGCCGAGCGAATCCCATAGAACCCACTGCCAAAGTAAATCCGATTCAAATAAAACTCGAGGATCGCGGACTTCGTGTAGCGCTTCTCGATGCGCATCGCCAAAAAGGCCTCCACCAATTTGCGTTGAATCGTGCTTTCCTTGCGTTGTTTGGCCTCCTCCTTGAGGTTGTAAGCATTGCGGGCAAGTTGCTGGGTGATCGTGCTGGCCCCTTGTTTTTTCCCTTGGGCATTGAGTTTCCCGGCCCGCAGAATCCCAATAAAATCCACCCCCTGGTGCGTTAAAAACCTAGAGTCCTCACCCGCCCGCAGCGCCTGAATGAAAACCTCAGGCACCTGGGCAATGGGAATCACACTGCGGTTTTGAACAAAAACCCGACCGATTTCCCGACCGTTTCGATCCACGATCAGGCTCGGAATTTCCAAATCATTGATCCGCTCCAAATCGTAGGTTTCCGCACGCTCACGGTAGGGCCGCGTCGCGTCATCCACCCACCGCCAACCGACCGCCGCCAGCACCCCTCCCAGCACCAGCAGACTCAGCCAAAAGCCTTTGCGCTTGTAGATCTGCGGTTTCCCCGGCTTCCTTTGGTTCGTTTTCTGAATCGTCGCCATGCCTGATCTGGATTCATCACCACCCGCACCGGTGGCAACTCGCCCACAGGAGTATCCCATCGGAGCACTCACCGCAACCCCTGCGTTCACCCGCATCCTCTGCGAGCAAATCAACCAGCTCGGCCCACTGCCATTTCCCGACTTCATGGCCGCCGCCCTCTATGACCCGAACCACGGCTACTATGCCCGCCCTTGCCGCCAAATCGGCCGCCACGGCGATTTTTTCACGAGCGTGAGTGTCGGGCCGCTCTTCGGTGAACTCCTCGCCCGACGGTTCCTGCGCGAGTGGCTTGAATCCGGCTCCCCGCCCGCATGGCGGATCATCGAATCCGGGGCCCACGATGGCACCCTCGCCGCCGACATCCTCCCCACTCTCGCATCCCTCGACCCGTGCGCATTCAACTCGTTGGAATACGTCATCCCTGAACCCCTGCCCGCCCTCCAAACCGCACAGCGCAATACCCTGCGCCACTACCCGCAGCGCGTCCGCTTCACCACCAACCTGCTAGAAATCGCCGACCACCCACTGCCTGGCATCGCGTTTGGCAACGAAGTCCTCGATGCCTTGCCCTTCCATGTCGTCGAGTGGCACGGCAACCAGTGGCTGGAATGCCGGGTCGCCCTCGCCCCCAAGGGTGAATTTTCTTGGTCCACCGGAGCGATCCACGACCCCCAACTGCTGGCGGCCCTCGCGCCACTGGGTCGCAATTTTCCGGTGGGCTACCGAACGGAAGTGCGCACCGGGCTGGGGTCATTTCTCGCACCGCTGGCTCAATGTTTGCAGTCAGGGCTGATGATTTGGGCCGATTACGGGTTTGCCCGGCCCGACTATTACCACCCGGACCGCACCGCAGGCACCCTGCGCACCTTTGCTAACCACCGCGCCGGCAGCGACCCCTTGATCACCCCCGGCGACCTCGATATCACCGCCCATGTCGATTTCACTGCCCTAGCAGAAGCGGCATTGCCCCTCGGCGCGCGGCCCACCGTCTTCCGCAACCAAGGGTTCTGGCTCACCGACGTCGCACGGCCATGGCTCCTCGAACAAGATGGCCACCCCCCATCGTCGCTCATGCGCCAGTTCCAAACCCTCACTCACCCCGCCCACCTCGGCGCCAGCTTCCACATCCTCGAACTCTCGTGGAACCCTGCCTCTACTCCTCCCGACGCCACAGCCCTAAACCACCGCTTGTTTGGCCACCTGCCCTGAATTTTCACCCCAATGCATTGCGCTCTTGCCCTGCGCATTTCTCTCGTTACTCTCACCGCGCTGGCCGGGATGGCGGAATTGGTAGACGCGCTTGACTTAGGATCAAGTAGAGAAATCTGTGCAGGTTCGAGTCCTGTTCTCGGCACTTCATGACAAATTCATGTCCATGACGCTGCGCCCCAGGCGTATCGCCCCATCGCCATCACTCAGGCGGTATATGGGGCTCGAAGGTCATCGCTCGCTCGTGCTCACGGGCCTTGGCCGCCTTGCGCGCTTGCTGATAGAAATGCTCCTGGGCACGGAACGACTTCTGCCCTTTGGCTTTCATGATCCGCAGTGACCCGCCGTCGGGCAGCAGTCGCGATGCCTGGCTGTTATCCTGGAAGCATGCGTCCAGAATGCGCACCACGCGGCGCTTCAATGGCGCCTCCTCAATTGGGATCATCAACTCAACGCGCTTTTCCAAATTGCGCGTCATCCAGTCCGCGGAAGCAATATACACTTTTGAGTCTCCACCCTGGTGAAAATAGAAGATGCGCGCGTGTTCGAGGAACCGATCGATGATCGAAATAACTTCGATGTTTTTCGAGTATTTCGGGTCACCAGGTTTGAGGCAACAGATCCCTCGGACATTGAGTTTGATTTCAACGCCAGCACGGGATGCCTTGTAAAGCGCCTGGATAATCTCGGGGTCCTGCAGCGAATTCACCTTAGCGAGGATGCGGGCAGGCAGCCCTTGTTTTGCACGCTCGGCCTCACCGATGATGCAATCTAGCAAGGTGGACTTCATCGCAGTGGGCGCGGGAATCAACCGTTGAAACCGCAGTAGCTTCGACCGACCCGAGACCGCATTGAAAAATAACGAGGCGTCATTTCCATATTCTGGCTTGCACGTTAGATACGATAAGTCGGTGTAGAGCCGCGACGTCGTCTCGTTGTAGTTGCCGGTCCCGAGGTGGATGTAGCGCCGCAAGTGGCCAGCCTCACGGCGGATGATCATACAGATTTTGGCGTGAGTTTTGAGGCCTTTCACCCCGTAAACAATCTGCGCTCCAGCACGCTGGAGTTCATCGGCGCGGTCAAGATTGCGGGCCTCATCGAAGCGCGCCTTTAACTCGATGAGCACGGTGACATGCTTGCCATTTTCAGCGGCCTGGATCAGTGCGTCAATGATCCGTGATTTCCGCGCTGTCCGATAGAGAACCTGCTTGATCGCCACCACCTCGGGGTCAACGGCCGCCTCCTCTAGCAGCCGCAATACCGGCTCAAATGACTCGTACGGGTGAAACAACATCACATCGCCCGCCGCAATCGTTTCAAACATCGACGCCCCGTGGGCAATCGCCGGGGAATTCTGGCCCGGCCAATCCGGGTTGCGGAGGTGGTCGCACTCCGGCAGAGACGCGACCTCCATCAACGCCGCCAACCCGGGCGGCCCATCCACTTGATAAACCTCCTGCGCGCCCGCACCGATGGTCGCCTGAATGATGCGGGCGAGGTCGCGCGGAGCGTTGGCGCGGATTTCGAGACGGACGGTATCGGCGAAGCGGCGGGCAGTTAGAACATCTTCCATTTCATCGGCCAAATCGATAGAGTCCTCCTCCTGGACGGCGATATCGCCGTTGCGCGTGACCCGAAAAACCGTGGTGGCGGTGACCGCCTCACCGGGGAAAAAGCGCGCCGCATGCGCCGCCACCAGATCCTCAATAAGGATGAACCCATGCAGTGCTGCCGCTGTGGCCACCGGCACACGCCGCCCCAGCGTCTCCGGAATCGGGATCCACGCGTAGCGCGTCACCTGCGTCTCAGGATCGCGCAGGCGGCAGGCCACAATCACCTGCAGCGCCGGAACCACCGGCGGAGTCTCACCGGCGTAAACTGCCAACGGCGTGAGTAACGGATAGATAAGATCCTCGAAGGAGGCGGCCACCTGCGCGGTTTGTTCGACTAGCAGATCACTCACCCGCAACGGCTGGATACCGGCCTTGACCAGCGCCGGCACCAATGTCGTGTTGAACAATGCGTATTGATCGGCCGTCATCTGTAGAATCCGCTGGCGCAAGGCGGATAGATTCCGCGCGGGCGTCAACCCGGAAGCATCAGCGGATTTCACCCCGTTGCGACGCAGCGCCATCAGCCCGCCAACCCGCACCTGAAAAAACTCGTCGAGGTTGGCAGCAGTGATAGCCAGAAACTTGACCCGTTCTAGCAGCGGCAAATCACCACGCAGCGCCTCATTGAGGACGCGCTGGTTAAACTCGAGCCAAGAGATGTCACGGTTGAGATAGGGAGCAGGCATGAGGGTAGCGGGGTATGTCGGGATGAGGCAGCAGGGCGGGATCGTGGTCTTCAGTTATCCTCATCAATGACAACCGCTAGACCAAACACTTGCTCAAATAGATCCGCTTTCGAAGTCATGGCAAGACGTTCAACCGCAGCATCTGCCAGACCGGGGAGTCGCAACCGCAGCTTACCGGCATCGCGGCGAATCTCTAGCTGCGACACGCGCTGAGCGTGGGTCCGCTCGAGGGCGTCGGCCACTCGCAGGATGGCGGCAAGTTTGGACACCCGAATTCGTTCGTCGGTGCTCAACGCGGCGTAGCGCGGGTGGTCGAGCACCGGCCCAGAATGGCGGTGGTAGCGGGCGACCAGCGCGACCAGAGTGACGTCCAAGCGGTCGAGGCCAAAGACCTCGGAATTGAGGATGATATATTCGGAATGCTTGTGGTGGGCACGCGGGCTAACATAAGTACCGACTTCATGGAGGATGGCGGCCACTTGCAACAAGAGCGCGTCGTGCCGCGTCAGGTGGTGCAGATCGGTTAGTTCATCGAATAGGCGGGAACACAACTCGCCCACGCGTTGACCATGGCCGGCATCCGACTGATAGCGTTCGGCGAGGATGCGTGCCGAGCGCAACACGTCCTCGGCGAAGGCCCCTGTGAGTTCACTCGAGCCGAGCAGG
>JAYSPI010000097.1:0-6011 GCA_043722215.1 Prosthecobacter sp. | reverse complement strand
GCGGCTGATTTTAAGCATCGAGGAGCTCTAACCACACTTGAAATCCATGATATCAGTCGTTCTTCTTTTCCTGCCCAGGGGGATCTGTCTCGGAGGGTTGCTGATGGCCACCGCTCAGGCGATGATGGTCTCCAATCCGCGTTGTGAATACCTAACTAACCCGCTGGGCATTGACGCGGCACAGCCGCGCCTGAGCTGGGTGATGGCATCCGAGCGGCGCGGCGACCTGCAGACCGCCTATCAGGTAGTGGTGGCGAGTTCGGATGAGCTGCTCAAGCAGGACCAGGGAGATTTGTGGGACAGCGGCAAGGTGGTTTCGGGCCAGAGCATCCAAGTTGAATATGCTGGCCATCGGTTGGCGTCGCGGATGCGGTGTCATTGGAAAGTGCGGGTGTGGGACATGGACGGAAGGTCGTCGGAGTGGAGCCGCCTGGCGACCTGGGAGATGGGCTTGTTAGCCCCACAGGACTGGCAGGCACAGTGGCTCAATGACGGCAAGGCCAATCCCATGCGGGACGAGGAGTTCTATCAAAATGACCCGGCGCCGTTGTTCCGCAAGGAGTTCAACCTGCCAAAGAAGGTGGCTCGGGCACGGCTTTATATTTCGGGGCTCGGCTACTATCAGGCCAGCCTGAACGGCAGCAACATAGGCGATCAGGTGTTAGACCCCGGCTGGACAGGCTATGCCCAACGGGTTCTCTACACCACCCGGGATGTGACCGGCCAGCTCCACCAGGGCGACAACTGCCTGGGTGTGATGCTGGGCAACGGGTGGTATAACCCGCTGCCGCTGCGCCTCTGGGGACATCTCAACCCGCGTGAGCATCTAACTATAGGTCGCCCGCGTTTCATCGCCCGCTTGGTAGTGGATTTTGCCGATGGCACGCAGCAGGCCGTCGTCAGCGATTCCACCTGGAAAGTAGCCGATGGCCCGGTGCGGTCGAACAGCATCTACCTGGGTGAAATCTACGACGCGCGCCGGGAGATCCCTGGCTGGGACCGTCCTGGGTTGGGAGACTCCGCGTGGCGTCAGCCAGCAGTGGCCACGGAACTCGTCGGTGATCTGAGGGCGCAGTCACAGCCGCCGATTCGGGTGACGCGCACGCTCAAGCCAGTGGGTCTATCAGAACCCACACCCGGGGTTTTTATTTATGACCTGGGTCAAAACTTTGCAGGTTGGGTCATGATGCAAGTGAGGGCACCTGCGGGAACGCGCATCACGCTGCGTTATGGCGAGTTGCTGGCCAAGGATGGCACGCTCAACCCGATGACCAGCGTGGCAGGTCAGGTCAAAGGGGTGCGGAAAAATATAGCAGGTCACCAGGAAAGTGTCGGCGGGCCGGGTGCTCCCGCCATTGCCTGGCAGAGCGACACTTACATCGCCAAGGGCGAGGGACTCGAGTGCTACACGCCGCGGTTTACGTTCCACGCATTTCGCTATGTCGAGGTGTCGGGGTTGGCGGCTAAACCCACCGTCGATTTGCTCACCGGATTGAGGCTCAATGCGGATGTCGAGCGTTCCGGGTCGTTCACATGTTCTAGCGATTTAATCAATCGCATCCAGGAAATGTGTGATTGGACGTTTCTAAGTAACTTATTCAGCGTGCAATCCGATTGCCCGCATCGCGAGCGCTTCGGCTATGGCGGTGACCTCGCGGTCACTAGCGAGGCGTTCATGATGAACTACGACATGGCCACTTTCTATGCCAAAGCGGTGCGCGACTGGGGAGATAGTGCCCGCCCCGATGGTGGGTTGGCTGACACGGCACCAGCGGTTGGGCTTGATTACTGTGGTCTGGCCTGGGGGCTGGCCCACCCGCTGGTGCAGCGCCAGCTCTATCAATATTACGGCGATCGCCGGCTGCTAGTCGAGCAATACGCCACCACAAAACGCTGGCTAGATTTGCAGGCGAAAAAATCCCCTGATCGGATCATAGCTGAGGGGCTGAGTGACCACGAGACCTTGCAGGCGGTTCCTCCGCCGGTGCTGGTCACGCCCTTGTTTGCGACGAGCGCCAGAACCGTGGCCGAACTCGCCGCGATTCTCGGTCACAACGAGGACGCCGATCAATATCAGCACCTCGCCGCAGAAATCCAAACTGCTTACCTGGCAAAATTTTTCAACCCAACGACCGGTCAGGTCGGCCCGGGCACCCAGGCGAGTCAGGCGTTCGCACTCTATCTGAACCTAGTGCCAGTGGCTCAGCGCCCAGCCGCCATCCAATTTCTCCTCAACCACCTGGGTGGTACACCCGAGGCACACCTGACCACCGGCATTTTTGGCACCAAGTTTTTGCTTGATGTGTTGGCGCGTGAAAATCATGGCGATGTCGCGGCCGAGTTGGTCAGTCAGACCCGAGGGTCCGGGTGGGGAGCCATGCTGGAAAATGGTGCGACAACCTTATGGGAACACTGGCAGAAAAGTGATAACACCTACTCCCAAAATCATCCGATGTTCGGTTCGGTTAGCCAATGGTTCTATCATTGGCTCGGTGGTATCCAACCTGCACCAGACGCCATCGGTTTCAACCATATCATCATCCGTCCGCTCATCCCTAACTGCCTCGACTGGGTACGCTGCCACTACGATTCCGTCCGTGGAACGATTGTTAGCAATTGGAGTCGGACCGGCCAGAAAGTGACGATGGACGTCACGATTCCCGCCAACACCCATGCCACGATCTATGTCCCGGCCACGGGTGCTGCCGCCGTGACCGAATCCGGAACTGCTGCAGCCCAGGCCGATGGCGTGCAATTCCTGCGGATGGAACCCAATGCCGCTGTTTTCACGGTGGCACCTGGAATCTACCAATTCGTCTCGACCCTCAACTAGCAGAAATTCTGGTTATCCCTCTGCCTCATAGGGATAACGGGTCAGACGATTTTAAGGCGGGCGAGGTCCTGGGTGTCGATCAGGCCGACCGGTTTGCCATCGGCATCGACGACGATGATGTCATCGATGCGGTTCTGGCCGAGGGTGCGCAGGACTTCGACGGCGAGCGAGTCGGCGCGCACGGTGATCGGGTGGCGGGTCATGAGTGATACCACCGGTTTGCCGCCCAGGAATGGATCGAGGCGGAAGCCGCGCGCAAAATCGCCGTGGGTGAAGATCCCAGCGAGGCCACCATCCGCCGCCAGAATCAAGCAGGCCCCGGCGCGCACTCGGTTCATCGCATCCAGCGCTGCTGCCACATCCGCATCGTCGGCCACTGTGGGTAAATCTCGATCCGAGCGCATGATGTCGGCGACACGGGTCAGCAGTGCGCGCCCTAGCGAGCCGCCGGGGTGGTAGCGAGCGAAGTCGTTTTCGGTGAAGCCGCGCGCCTCCAGCAGCACCATTGCCAGGGCGTCACCCATGACCAGCATGGCGGTGGACGACGAGGTGGGTGCCAGGTTGAGTGGGCAGGCCTCGCGTTCCACCGAGGTGTCGAGGGTCACCTCGCTGAGCCGTGCCAAGGTGGAGTCGAGTTTTCCCGTCAGGGCGATGATTGGCACGTCGAAGCGCTTGATAAATGGCAGTAAATCGATCAATTCGCGGGTTTCACCCGAGTACGAGAGCGCCAGTACGGCATCGCCATCGGAGAGCAAGCCGAGATCGCCGTGCAGGGCATTTTGTGAATCCAGCACCACGGCAGTGCTACCAGTGGAGTTGAAGGTGGCTGCGATTTTATGGCCGATGTTGCCGGACTTTCCCACACCGATGACCACGATTTTCCCCCGATGGTCGAGTGTGTGCTGGAGGGTTTGCACGGCGGCGATGATGCTTGTGTCGAGCGAGCCGGACATTCGTCGCAGCCCTTCGATCTCGGTTTCGATGACAAATCGCGCTTTAGCCAAATAGTCCATGCGCCATGACATGACCGGAAATGCGTGCTTGGCAAGCGTTGAGGCCCGTGCGCGGCCTTTGCCCTCGTCAGCCTGTTGTAGTTCTGGCAGGTTTGTGCGATGAAACTCGTGAGGGTTGCGGCGGCGTCGGGATGGCTGCTGGCGTGGGGTTGCTGCCACGCCAGTACCCTGGCGGTGGTGCCGGTTTATGAACCGTTGAGTCTGCAGGGCACGGACTGCGACGATGCGATCTCGGACACCGGCGATACGCTGCAAGCGTGCGTCATGTCACGTCCGATGGCCCTGACCGGGGCGGTTCCGGAGGTGCTAGTGGACGCGATCCGCAGCCCGCATAGGATTCCGAGCAACCACCCGCACTACCGGGTGGAGGAAAGCAATCTGCTAGTGCTCTGTCATATCGGCATCAACGGCACCGTCGCTGCAGATGGACTCACCGTGCGGGTGAACGTCGCTCAGCTTGTGATTCCGGTACCCGTGGATCTGACGGCCCGGCAGATTATCAAACTGACCGTGGCGGCGGTTAGGAGAACCCTAGATGAATACCAGCGCACCCAAACCCAGTCGCTTGCCGTCACCCTAGTGATCGAAGGCACCGGTGAGGCCAATGCCGGCCTGCGAGATCTTGGTAGCCACTTCATCCTTGGCGCGGCATCGCCGCCAAAATGATCGCCTTACGCGGGATTTGCCTTTTCAATGCGAGACGATTTCTCTTCCATCGGCCAACCTCCTTCCTTGCATGCCCCAACGACCACGCGACCCACGTCCCTTCAAACGCGCCATCCTCAAACTCAGTGGCGAAGCGCTGCGTGGAACCGCCTCCAGGGATAATATCTCGCCAGAAATCGTCAACCGCATCGCCATGGAAATCCGCGAAGCCGTCGATACCGGCCTGCAACTTGGCGTCGTCGTGGGCGGTGGAAACTTCTGGCGCGGAGCCAGCGCCTCGGCGCGCGGAATGGATCGCGCCACCGCGGATTACGTGGGGATGCTTGCCACGGTCATGAACGCCCTGGCCCTCGAAGGCGCCCTCGAGCACCACGGTGTCAGTTGCGTCGTCCAATCCGCCATCGAAATGAAAAATGTGGCGGAGCCGTTCATTCGCCGCCGCGCTGAACGCCAACTCGACGAGGGCAAGGTGGTCATCTTTGCCGCAGGCACCGGCAATCCATTTTTCTCGACCGACACGACGGCCGCCCTGCGCGCGAGCGAAATGGGGGCCGACGTCATCCTGAAAGCGACCCAGGTGGACGGCGTCTATGACTCAGACCCGCGTCAAAACCCGACGGCCGTGCGCTACGAGCACGTGACCTTCCATGAGTGCATTTCCAGTCGCCTCAATGTGATGGACACCACCGCGTTCAGTTTGTGCATGGACAATCACATTCCGATCATCGTTTTTGATCTCGCCCCAGTCGGCAACCTCTCCCATGCCCTGCGCGGCCTGCCCATCGGCACGCTTGTGCACGGCGAATGACCCACTCACACCCCACCACCATGGACCCCACCGAAGCCATCCTCGAAGTCGAAGAAGCCATGATCAAATGCGTCGATTACCTCGGCCAGGAATTTGTCGGCGTGCGCACTGGCAAAGCTAGCCCAGCCTTGATCGAAAACATGGACGTCCACGTCCACGCCTACGGCGCGGTCAGTAAACTCAAAAGCATCGCCGTGATCAGCTCACCCGAGCCACGCATGCTCATGGTTCAACCCTTCGATCCTGCCACCACCCGCGACATCGAACGCGCCATCCGCGAAAGTAAACTCGGCCTCAACCCGGCCGCCGCTGACCGCTCGATCCGCGTGCCGATCCCCGAACTCTCGGAAGAACGCCGCCGCGATATGGTCAAACTGATCAAGCAACTCGCCGAAGAAGCGAAAGTCCGTCTGCGCGCGGCCCGCAAAGATGGCATGGACGCCGCGAAAAAAATGAAGGCCGGTAATTTCATCGCTGAAGACGGCCAAAAAGACTTCGAAGCTGAAGTCCAGGAACTCACGAAAAAATTCACCAAAAAGATCGAAGAACTCGCGGTCGCCAAAGAAGCCGACTTGATGAAAGTCTGATCGTGCAGTCGATCCTAGCGCGGCGGCGGCCACGCCTACTGGGTAGCCGCCAGTTGACAAACCCGCCTGAAATCTCCGGCATCCACCGGGGTGATCGATAGGCG
>JAYSPI010000096.1:0-4032 GCA_043722215.1 Prosthecobacter sp. | reverse complement strand
CCCGTTGCCAGTCGCGAATTGCGAGGGTATGGACGGCCCCATGTCCATCATTGCCGAAGATTCCGCCATCATCGTGAAGACCCAAGAGCTGTGCGCCCTGATCGCCAGCGATCCAACGTTTCTCAAGCAGCAAGAGAGTGTTGAACGCTTCCTGAGCGACGACGCCTCCCGCCTCCAGTACCAGAGCGTCCACGAACGCGGCGAGGATTTGCATCAAAAACAACACGCCGGAATCCAACTCGGCGTCACCGAGATCCGTGAATTCGAAACCGCCCGTGAAGAGCTTCTGAAAAACCAAGTGGTACAGGAGTTTCTCGTGGCGCAACAGGAAATGGAAACCCTCCAAAAGGAAATCCGCAAATACGTCAGCCTGACCCTGGAACTCGGCCACGCCCCGACCCCGAGCGATATCGCCGAGGCCGACAGCGGCGGCGGCGGCTGCTGCGGCGGTGGTGGTGGCGGTGGCGGCTGCGGCTGCTCGCACTAATACGACCCGCCTGATTTCTCATTGAAAAGTGGCACCGCGTTCACAGCAACGCGGTGCCACTTTTTCGTTTAGCTCAATGGTGGGCTAGCGCTTTTGCGCGGGCGCGCAGGTTGAGCAATTCGACGCTGAGCGAGAAGACCATGGCGAAGTAGATGTAGCCTTTCGGCACATCTACATGCAGGCCTTCGGCAATGAGAGCGGTGCCAATAAGGATAAGGAACGCCAACGCCAGCATCTTAATGGACGGATGGCGGGACACAAAATCACTGATCGGCCCGGCGGCAACCATCATGATGCCCACCGAGATCACCACCGCCAGAGCCATCACCGAGAGGTGATCCGCCATGCCAACCGCCGTGATCACCGAATCCAACGAGAAAACGATGTCAATCAATGCGATTTGGATCAACACCGCCACAAAACGCGTGGCCCTCGCCGGGGCCTGTGATTCCTCGCACCGATCAAGCTTGTGGTGGATTTCATGAGTCGCTTTCCAAATCAAAAACAATCCCCCGCCTAGCAAAATGAGACCCTTGCCAGTGAGGTCGAGCAGACCGTGGTGGGCGGCGGCATACGGAACCATCGACCACAGCACCGGGGGGATCGGAATCACTCCGATCACGGCGGTCAGTCCCATGATCCATTTGATGGTGGCCAGCAGCATGAGCCGCGTGATCATGGCCAAGCCAAGGCCGAAGAGGCGGCCCGACGAGCGTTGTGCGGCGGGAAGCCGATCCACTAGGATCGATAGGAACACGATATTATCAATACCCAGCACGATTTCCAATAGCGTGAGGGTGGCCAGCGCGGCCCAGGCGTTCGGATCGGCCAACCAACTGAAATCCAACATGGTGTGAGCGCTGGGTTAGCGGGCGTCGGTAGCAAATGCCAACGCGCGCTGCTTCATCTGGGTGGCCATCAGGTTCAGGGCGTTGGCACGGGTCGGCGCGAGATGCTCTTTAAGCCCGGTGCGCTCGATAAACCCCATGTCCGCCGTGAGAATCGCATCGGGCGTCTCGCCATCTAACACGCGCACAAACAAGGCAATCATCCCTTTGGTGATGAGCGAATCAGAGTCCGCAACATAACGAACGACCCCGTCCTCATAGGCCGCGTCGAGCCAAACCTGCGACTGGCAGCCTTTGATGAGAAACTCGGCGGATTTCGCGGCGGCTGGCATGCACGGAAGTTTTTTTCCCATGCCGATGACGTATTCGTAGCGTTCGGACCAATCCGGGAAGATGGCGAGTTCGTCCAGGACCTGCTCTTGTTTCTCAGCGATGCTCATGCTGAGGGCAATGGAGCGCAGAACGCCACCCCCGGCAAGCTACAAACCCAACGCTCAGGTGGCTGCCGCAAGCCGCTGCATCCCTTTGCCCAACACAAAGGCGACAGGCGGCAAAACCAGACACACCGGCGCAATGGGTGCACCCACCGCACTGCCAGCCAGCGCCAGTGGCAGCAACACGATCCAATCAACGAGCGGAATACCCGCCAGTAAGTTGGACACATGCACCGGCACCGGTTGCCGGAAAACCGTTAGGCACACGACGACCCACAGCGCATACGGCACCACTCCGACGAAGGAAAGCCCGAGCGGCAGCCTCAATCCCTGATAGGCAGCAATCCACATCGCCAAACCCACCACCGGAAAAACCCACCCCGCCAACTCCATCGCCCGCCCCCGTGGACCTACAAATGCCTCGCGGCGAGCACTCAACGAAAGACCCACAATATGCAAAAACAACCCGCTGGTGGCCACCATGAGCACCGCTACCAATCCGCCCGGAACGCTACCCCCCCCCCCCGGACCGGGCACCAACGCACCGAAAAACCCCAATACCGGCAACATCGCCCGACACAAACCAAGCGGTATGACCGCCCATGCCGAGCGCTTATGCCACCTGGTGTAAGTGCCGATGCTCACCCCGATCAGCAGCGCCACCAGCAAACACCCGCAATCCACCGCCGCCGCCACACTCACCCCCAGCAGAGCGCAAACCACCGCCACCACCGAATAGAGGCGCGGCTGAAACAACCCCTGCGGCAGCGCTCGCTCTGGTCGATGCACCCCATCCCATTCACGATCCGCCCAGTCATTAGCAAAGTTTCCTGCCAGATAGAGACACGTTCCCGCTACCACTAACGCGGCGGTCCGCGCCCAGACGTGGCCGCTTGCGAGGTCGTGGTTGGCAAGCGAACCAAGCGCGATGCCTAGCCAAACATTACTGACGACGCTGGGGATATTGGCGATGCGAGCGGTGGCGGCCAGCGCCTGTAGGTGGGGTGAACGTCTCATGATCATGGCAATGTGACGACCTCCGGGCAAAGGATGAGCGAAACGCTACAGATCTCCCGCCAACCGTCAACCCGGATTGGGGTTTTCTAACGTCGGTGACAGATTCAAGTGGCGCAGTTGCAGAAAAGTCGTCAAATTGCCCGCAAGTTAGCCAGCCACCCTCATTGCGAGTCCGATGTCAGCCACCCCAAAATCCACCAAACCTCGCATCTTAATCGTCACGCCGGAGATCACCTACCTACCGGCAGGCATGGGCAACATGACCCAACGCATGTCGGCCAAGGCCGGCGGGTTAGCCGATGTTTCAGCCTCGTTGGTCTCCGCCTTATTTGAATTGGGGGCGGATGTTCACGTGGCGATGCCTAATTATCGGCGGATGTTCCAAGGTGACATTTTCAGCCTCCATGAAAAGGAATTGCGCAAATATCACGAAGTTCTGCCAGACACCCACATCCATTTGGCGGAGGACCGCATCTTCTATTACCGCGAACAAGTCTACAGCAACCACTCGGACGAATCGATGCGCATCGCCCTGGTTTTTCAACGCGAATTGATCAACCACATCATTCCACAAGTTAGACCCGACCTCATCCATTGCAACGACTGGATGACTGCGTTGATCCCGGCGATGGCGCGGCGGCGTGGCATCAAATGCCTGTTCACCGTGCATAACATCCACACCCGGCAAGTCTCGCTCGCCCAAATCGAGGAAGCGGGCATCGATGCCGCCGAGTTCTGGATGAACCTTTATTTCTGCGGGCTTCCGATCCACTACGATCATGCCCGCTCGCATGTCCCGGTGGATTTACTCACCTCAGGGATCTTCACCGCGCACTATATCAACACCGTGAGCCCACGGTTCCTGTGGGAAATCGTCGCGGGATGGCACTCAGTCGTCCCCGACTCGGTGCGCGCCGAACTCTCATACAAATACCATGCCGGATGCTCGGCCGGTATCCTCAACGCCCCCGATGTTTCCTACAACCCGGCAACCGATGACGCCCTAGTCCGCCAATTCACCGCCGCCGATGTCATGGCCGGTAAGGCCGCCAATAAATTGGAACTCCAGCGCGAACTCCAACTCAAGCAAGACCCGGACGCTCCGGTCTTCTTCTGGCCATCTCGCTTGGACCCGGTCCAAAAAGGCCCACAACTACTCACCGACATCCTCCACCAACTCGTTTCCGATTATTGGGAACGCAACCTGCAAGTCGTCGTCGTCGCCAACGGCCCCCACCAACAATGG
>JAYSPI010000095.1:0-4585 GCA_043722215.1 Prosthecobacter sp. | reverse complement strand
GGCGTTTTGAGGGTTCTGACGGGATATCTGCGCGCATCAGAGAAGGATGCGCTGCAGATTCTGGCCGCTTTTGGCCTTGGAAACCACCGCTGGGTGCGGCATGCTGTGGGTCATGTCTGATCTTGTAAGGGTTGAACCGATCGCGCTGCTACCAACACAAGCGGGCTGCGCTGTATTTTTAGGGGACGGCAACAAGGCCATCGTGTTTTACATTGATCCATCGGTGGGTGCGTCGATCAATGCCTCGCTCAGCGGCCAGCATCCACCACGACCACTGACCCACGACCTGTATTTACTCACTCTCCAGGCTTTTGGGGCGAAGGTTTTGCGGACGGTCATCGTGAGCATGGCCAACGAGATCTATTATGCGCGCCTGATCTTGGAGGCTGAAAACGAGATTATGGAACGCAAGATCGTCGAACTTGATGCCCGCCCCTCCGACTGTCTAGCGCTAGCGGTTCGCTGCGGTGCGCCCTTCTATGTAGTGCGGGCGCTCTGGGACTCGCTCGAGGACATGTCGGGCGTCTTAGCGGAAATGAGGGAGAGCGAGGGTGGTAGCGCCGTCTGAAGATGCGCGAGATTTCCAAGGAATCGATCCTTGCGAGCTAACGAATGAATGTTAGGGTGGTGAACTATGTCAAATTCCCTTGAATCATCCCTCCCCGACTACCTGCACGAGGATATCCTTTTCCATCCCGAGAAGCGTCAATTCCCACCGTTTGATCTCGTTCGGTTGCTGCGCACGGTTTTCACGCCAACGCAAGGATGCCGAGTCTGCATTCTGATTGATTTCGACGAACCGGCGGAGTGGATCCAGGATCTGGCATTTCTTCGGGCAGATGGGTTTGCCGTGCAGAAGAACGCGCACCAGCATTTTTATCTAGGGCTGCGCGATGGCGCGATGGCAGCGCTGGGGATGACGGGCGGCGAGATTTTCGCATACCGCTGCAGCCACGGGTCCAACCTTGATCTAGCAGACGATGTCTGGGACACTGCGGGTAAGCAGCTTTCACTAGATCGGGACATCTACCCGAACTATAACTTGATCTTGTGCATTTCGACATTTTCCGCAACCGCGCCGTTGACGGCCAAGTGCAAGGAATTCGGTTTCCGTGGAGCCACCCTCCATGGACTCAACGATGTGATCCTCAATTCCGGGCTGGCCGTGGACTATCACGAGGTGTCGGCCGACGCCGAGCGCCTGCGGATCGCGCTGAACCACGCGGATTCCGTGGAAATTGACTTCGCACTGGAAGACGGACGAGTGCTCACCGCATGGCTCGGGCTGGGTGGCCAGGAAGCGCAGAAATCCCACGGCCTCTGCCGTGGGAGGACGCCGGACATTGCAAATCTTCCGGCTGGGGAGGTTTACTTTGTGCCCCGCGATGCCCGCGGGCAGTTTCCGATGAAATATGAGGACGGCACGCTCGGGGTGCTGGATGTTGAGCAGCGCTGCATTGTTCGCTCCACACTGATTGCCGGCAACCAGGCCACCATTGATGCGCATAATGCCCGCCTTGCCGACGACCCTATGACCGGCACTTTAGGCGAACTTGGCCTAGGCACCCAGGTGTTGCCGGTTTCCGGTGCCGATATTCAGGATGAAAAGATCCTCGGCACATGTCATCTGGCCACCGGGCGCGACGACCATCTCGGGGGAGACATTCTGCCCGCAATGTTCAACCGACATGAGAACTCGACGCACGACGATATTCTTTTCGCACCGCACAAGACCCCCAACTTCAACATCCGCCAAGTGCGCATGCAACGCGGCACACAGCAGGAAATCCTCATCGAAAACTTCCGGCCCGCACGCTATCTGATGGAGGCGCTGGCTAGAGGGCGCTGAGAGGGAGTCGAGAATTGAATTGCGCCGTTCTGAGAGATTTGTTTTATTGATGATCCCATGAAACACAAATACCTGCTAGTTGCGGTTATTACCGCCGTGTGTAGTTCGCCCATCACGCATGCGGCACCCGCACCCACGCCCCCCGTCTCAACATGGAGCGGGCTACCGAACCAACCAGCCACCCCGACCAAGGCGGTCGCATACCCGCTCACCGGCACGGTGCTGGCGATCAGTGCGACCGAATTGACGATCAAGGGCGGGGATGGGAAACCTGACCGCGTGTTTGCGATGACCCCGCAAACTGTGATCGTCAATGGCGACAAGCCCGCAACGGTGGCCGATGTGAAAGTCGGCCAGAAGGTCGGCGGCCGCTTGGAAAAAGCGCCAACCGGCAGCGATAGGGTGCTCAAGCTCAACATCGGTGTGAAGCAGGAGTCCAAGCCGAAGACCAAGACCCCATAGTGAATTCGCGGAGAGCGGATCGCTCCTAACACCCGACTTTCCTGACTGGGAGTCGGGTGTTTTTTTGGCACACTGATTGAAATCGCCGCTTGGCAGGCAGCCGATTCAGGGTGACAGATGGAGGACACGATGGACTACGGCGAAGCGATTGATTGGTTATTTGCCAGCCAGATGTTTGGGATCAAACTCGGGCTGGAGGGGACGCGGCACCTACTCAAGGAGTATCTGGCATATCCGGCCCACGGCACACGGGTGATCCATGTTGCGGGCACCAACGGCAAGGGCAGCACCTGCGCAATGATCGACAGCATCGCGCGTGCCTGCGGCCAGCGCTGTGGATTGTTCACTTCACCCCATTTGATCGACTTCCGTGAGCGCGTGCAGGTTTCCGGCGAGCAGATCCCTGCCGAGGTATGCGCAGCCATGCTCACCGAGCTGCGCGGGATCTGCGAGAAAATGGCGACTCACCCGACATTTTTTGAAATCACCCTAGTGTTAGCGATGCGCTGGTTCCGCGAGCGCAACTGCGAGCTCATCGTGCTGGAAACCGGCATGGGCGGTCGCCTAGATGCCACCACCGCCGTGCCCGCCGATGTCTGCGTGATCACCCCCATTGGACTGGACCACATGCAATTCCTCGGCGAAACCCTTGAGGTCATCGCGGCGGAAAAAGCAGGGATTTTTGTCACTGGCAAACCGGTGGTTAGCGCACCGCAAGCCGAGTGTGTTACCCAGGTGTTAGCCAAGGAAGCAGCTGAGGTGCGCGCGCCACTAGAGATCATCGCGGAACCATTAGCAGGGTACCCGATCGCGCTCGATGGCGCCCACCAACAATGGAATGCAGCACTCGCTGTGGCCGCACTCCACCACACGGGCCGACCGCTCCATATCGAGAGCGTGCGCTTTGGCCTAGGCCATGTCAGCTGGCCGGGCCGCTTCGAGCACATCCGCCCCGGAGTCGTCCTCGATGGGGCGCACAACCCGCAAGCGGCGGTAGCGCTCGCCGCCACCTGGAAAAAACGCTTTGGCGGCGTGCCGGCGGCCCTCGTTTTCAGCGCAGTGGCGGCCAAGGACATCGCAGGCATCCTAACGATTTTGGCGCCGATTGCGGCACGGATCTTCCTTTGTCAAGTGGCGACGCCCCGCGCCGTATCGGCCATGGAACTCGCCGCCGCACTGCCGCCGGAGGCACCGCCGCATGAAGCATTTAGCGGTTTTCAAGCTGCCTTCAGTGCCGCCCAAGCCCACGGTGGACCGATCTTGGTCGCCGGTTCGTTGTTTCTGGTGGGCGAGGCGCGGGCGCTTCTCACCGGCGGCACGTTTCAGTCGAGCACCCAGTGACACACAGTCATTGACGTCCCGAACATCCCATCACGGCCCACCTTGCTTCGTTAGGGCGCGCGCCAGCGGCGACGCAGCGAGGTCATCGGCAGGCGCATGGCGCAGCGCCGCCACCGTGGCCAGCGGGTCAAGTCGGTTGAGCGGGCTGGCGGCATAGCCGGCACCGATGTCCACGGCGGCACCCTCACGGATTTCAAAATGCAGGTGGGCCGGATAGATGCCGTTGGCCGTCCCGACGGTGCCGACGTGACCGCCGCGAGCGACGAGTGTCCCCGGAGTGACGTCAATGTGGTTCAAATGCGCATACATCGATTCCAGCGGGCGACCCTCCGGGGGGCTGTGGGCGAGGATAACGACATTTCCCCAGCCAGGCGAGGGTTGGCCGGCGTAGAGCACCAGCCCATCGGCGATGGCAAAGACGGGATCGCCAAGATCGCTGTCCATGCCGCCGATGCCATTCAGATCGTCGCCGGTATGGTGGCCGCCACGCTTGTCGTTTATCTCCCAAAATGACTGTGCGTTGTAAACTAATCCGCCGTGCTCCGTGCCGAGCGGTGGATCAAACCGCTCAGATCTCGGGATCTGGACCGCTTGCCAAGCGGACAAAAAATCGAACCGATGATCGACGTCGCCCAATTCTGGCATCCGCAACGGTGCCGCAGCATCATGCCACCCTGACGGCGTGAGCCACCACCACCCCGCAATACTCATCGCGACGACGAGCGCCACCCCTTGCCACCGTTGGAATGCCCCCCTGTTCACTCCGCCACCCTGGAAAACCTACTAGCAACAATCAAGCCTCGGTTTTCCCACCTTCCCGCTTTGACAATCGGCCGCGGGCGCGACAGGCTGAGTCCGCAATTCTGCACTCTTCACTCCCATGGCCTACGATCTCATTGTCATCGGTGGCGGCCCTGCCGGCTACGTCGCCGC
>JAYSPI010000094.1:0-3365 GCA_043722215.1 Prosthecobacter sp. | reverse complement strand
CGCCAACAACCCCGGATGGTCGGGGGAGGTCGGCGCGCCGCCGCACTGGCAGCCTTTGCTGTGTAGCGGGCTTTTACAGACGAATCTTTACACTACCGCCTGGGATTCGGCATGAACGAGTGGCGGAGCTAACAACGACAGGCCGAGCGCGGCGAGGATGGCGGGTACTTTCACGGATGGAAGGCGGGTGATTTGTAACAGAAGTAACTGAATAAGTTGTCTGTCACTCTGTCGATGCAAATGAAACTAACAGCCGATTGAAATTTAGGGTCTTCTCTGAGCATGAGAAAATGATTATCTGAGTGGCACTCCGGTAGTGTAAAAATCCGTCTACAAAAGACCGCTACGCAGCAAGGGCCCGCCGCACTGGCCTCTCGATCAAGGCCGTCGGCTACTCGGTAGAGCAACTCAAGAAGGAAAGCCCCAGCTTCAAAAGCCTCCGTCAGTCCAGCGTGATGGTCGACCTCCAGCAAGCGTTCAACCTCGCTGCCTCCGAAGACTGAAGCCCAGGCCAAGACTAATCCTAACGCGGCGGTCACCAAGCGCCGCTAACTTATCATCAACCAACGCCGGACGGGGAAACCCGCCCGGTGTTTTTTTTGTGGATTCATCCGGTGGCAGACCACGGTTTGACAGCAGCCGCGTCGTGGACTACCGATGCGCCACATATGATGGAACCTACCACAACCGCTTACGGCACATGGAGCGGCGGACGCTTCATGCACTTCGGCGAAACCCTCACCGAGGAGCACTTCTCGCGTTGCATCGAAACCGCCTATCAGGCAGGAATCCGTACGTTTGTCACCTCTGACGTCTATGGCAATGGCAAGGCCGACGAATTGCTCGGGCTGGCCCTCAGGGGAATCGACCGCGCCAGCTACAGCCTAGTTGGGATGATCGGCCATGATTTCTATCATGGTCAACGGGAGGGCAGTCGCGGCTACCCGCGCTTCACCGATCCAGCGCTGCGCGGCCCTGCCGCATACGCAGACTTTATTCATATGGCGTGCTCGAAGGAACTGGAGCGCTGCGGTTCGGATCGTTTTGACCTGTTGATGCTCCATAACCCAGACGAAATCGGCTACACCAGCGAACCCCTATGGCAGGCGCTGCATGCCGCCAAACAGAGCGGCCTCACCGATCTGCTAGGAATCGCGCCCGGCCCAGCCAATGGCTTCTCGCTCGACCTCGTCGCTTGCCTCGAGCGCTTTGGCGAACTTATCGATTGGGCAATGCTCATTCTTAATCCGCTAGAGCCGTGGCCAGTTAGTCTCACGCTGCCTGCCTGCGAACAATTTGGGGTCAAGGTGATGACACGAGTTGTCGATTACGGCGGGGTATTTCACGGTGACCTCGGCCTGCCTGGCCACACGTTCAAGCCGGGTGACCACCGGAGTTTTCGGCCGGCCGGCTGGGTCCAGCAGGGGATGGAAAAGGCCAGTCAAATGGCCTCTATCATGGAAAAGCACCACCTCACTCCGCTTCAGTTTGCCTCCATCTGGAATCTCAGTCACCCGGCAGTGGCCAGCGTGGTGCCCACATTCATCCAAGAAGCCGGCCCGGATGCCCGCCCAATCGAGGATAAGATCCGGGAATTTGCCGCCCTACCCGCAGCGCGCCTCACCCGCGCAGAAGTCGAGGCCGTCCGCCAGATCGGCGACAACACCGGCTGCATGACGCTCAAAGGTGCCAGCAACCGCCACGCCACCAGTGAACGCCCCGACGAATGGCCGATGCGAGCTGACCTGCTAGAAACAGCCGCTCGACATCGCCTAGGCTCCGATTGGTAGGCAGGCACGCCACGCCGCTATTCGCTGGGCGGGCTGACTTCGCGAGTGGTGGTGCCGTTGGCCTCACTGAGGAGAAGGATGGCAAATTTGTCGATCTCAGGTAACTCGGCGGGTTTGAGCATCTGATAGTCGAGGCCATTCTGCACTGCCGGGCTAGCACCAGGCATCCCATGGCGCGGCAATGGTGCCGGTGCAACCGGTGACCCGCCATTGAGGCTGGCGTAATCGAAGCCGCCACGCAGGTCGGTGTAACCATCCTTGAAAAAACGGATGGTGCCATTTTTGAGGCGGGCATAGACTTTCACATAGGCGCGACTGATGGCGCAGTTGCTGGCGGGGTCGCGCGCTTCCAGGCGACCATAGTTTTCTGCCAGCGTGAGCTTCAGGGAGTTCGCGTGATAGGCATGCACCTTGCACTGGCCAGCGGCCACCACCTCGACGAGCACATTGGCCGTGGCAAATTCAGCGGGTAGCGGCACATCAAGCGTGTCCTGGCCCACCGGCAAGGCCAGCACGGACGCGTGATTTGGCTTGATGATGCCAAATCGGGTAGCGTCATCGCTCATGAATGGATTGCTGCTGAATGAGAACTCGGGGTCCATTAGATAGTAATTCACGATGACCTCAGTGAGATTGCGATAACTAAGCGCGAGGGTCTTTTGGTCCACCTTGAACTCGACCGCTGGCTCGCTGGCTGCTAGATCGACCAACTGGTGATCGCGGTCAGGCGGGCTGGCATCCTCCGCGTGCCCGGTCGTGCCTGCGATTGCATCCAGCTGGCGGGTCACGTCAGCAAACACGAGCCGCCAACGCCCGATCGGGTAATCGCGGTATTGCGCAGCGATGCGGCGCGCGTCCGCTAGATTGTCCTGATAAAATCCGACATAGCATTGGAAGTAGTCGTGCTGCAAGCGTGTTGGCAGGTCGTTGGCATCGACCCGCGAGAAGCGTGCCAACGCCTCCTCGATCCGATCTTGGAGAAACAAGTAATAGGCCACGCTCATGTGATCGGCCGCGACGAGGGCCGGCTTGTGGGCCAGCACATCGAGCAGCGCGCGGTATTGGGTGAGGATGGCGGGGTTGGCGATGCGCGCCTCGTTGCCAAGCCGGTGCGCCCGAGGGTTGACCAGCGGGCTGTATTCAAGGTGCTCGTAGGCACGGCGCTCTACGGGATCGAGCGCGATCAGTGGAGTCGATAGATACGGCCCGCACTCAGCGATAAAATCGTTCTGGTGTTGGATCCATTCGCGCAGGGTAGCGAGATCATTGTGCAGCAAGGCATAACTGTAGATAGTGTCATCCCAGACGTGATGACTTCCAAGATAGGCGCATAATTTTTCAAAGAACCGGCGGCGGTGGCAGCGCCATGCGACACGCGGCATGGCGATCGACGCAAGGTTGTGGTGATCCAAAAAGGCGAACACCTCGTCCTCGCTGCCATATTGCGAAATGTAATCCCACGACGCGACGTCGAGCTGGGTGAAGTGGTCCCGCGAAACGGAGCCAGTCTCTTAGCTATGGCGCGGGAGGTTTCGGGAGTCTAGAAAGACACCGAAACCAATGAAACGAACGAGA
>JAYSPI010000093.1:0-10528 GCA_043722215.1 Prosthecobacter sp. | reverse complement strand
GCATTTTTGGAAAAAGTTCGCTGCGGAATGTTTCCTGGCTGACGAGGCGGCGCGAGTCGCCTGGCAGCAGGATGGCGGATGGCAGGGGCTCTTTCACCGGCTCGCCGCGGTGATCGACCAGCACGCGGACGACGGTAGGTGGAAGAAAGCGATCGAGGTGCAGGCGAGTGGGTGCGAGCGCTTCTAACACGAACGCACATTCTAGCAGCACCGCCTTGCCACCGCCAGATTGCCACTGGGCGAATGAGGCATTGCCACTAGTGCCATCAAGAAGTTGTTCCAGGGCCCCGAGAAACAATGGATGATCCGCAGTAAGGAAGGCCAAATCCTCGCGGGCGAGTGCGGTGCTCCGCTCGAAGGTGGCCGTGAGACCATCCGCTGGCAGATCCGCGAAAGCCTCGCCGTGGCGATGCCCGCGATGGAAGTGATAGCAGCGGCGCGAGTGATCGGACACATCCAGCCCGAGGTGATCGAAGAGTCGCACGACAAACCGCTCGAAGCGCAGGTCGCTCGCTGCCGCCTGCAGGCGGTCGATCAAATCGCTTGCCAACTCCGGGGCGGGCGCACCCAACTCCAGCAAACGGTCGTGGCCCGTGGCCAAATCGCGGGCCACGCTGGTCTTGAGATCGCGGCTGCGTTGGAGAAAGCGCCCAAAGACATCAGAGTCCGCAGCGGTATCTTCAAGCGCGTCGAGCTCGACGAGCAAGGTAGTGGCCAAGGTGGTGGCTCCCTTGAGCGGGCGAGTGAAGGCATCCAGCCCCTCATGGAGCCAGCGGGCGTGGGATTCCGACCGACTGCCCACGCCATAGGGCACATGGATATGGATCGTGCCGGACTGGCCGATCCGGTCGAGGCGGCCAATCCGCTGTTCTAGCAGCTCAGGGTCGCGCGGCAGGCCGAAAAGCACGAGGTGGCGGGCAAACTGGAAGTTGCGTCCCTCGCTGCCGATTTCCGAGCAGATGAGAATTTGTGCGCCATCTGGGTCGGCAAACCACGCGGCATTGCGGTCGCGCTGCAGCAGTGATAGATTCTCGTGAAATAACGCGCAGGCCACCTGCACCTTCGCTAACAATTTTTCCTGCACGGCGATGGCGGCGTCTGGCGCGCTGGTGATGAGCAGGACCTTCTCACCGACTGGCAGGGAATTCAATAAACCCGCTAGCCAGGCATAGGGGGACGCCCGCTCTGCGAGCGGATAAAGATGGGGCACGCGAAGGGGGAACCCTGTTAGATTTTCACGCGTATTGCGAAACAAAACCCGGCCGGTGCCAAATGAATCAATCAACTCGGCGATGAGCGGGCGCCGGGCAGAGGCGTCGCCAGCACGCAGCGCCGCCAGGTGGCCGAGTGCGCGGGGCGATCGCGCGCTCAATCCATCGAGGTCGTCGGGCAGGCCACCCATGACAAGTTTTTCCACCGCCGTCGCCAGCGGGCCGTAGGTGTGGGATTCCTCCACGAACGTTTCGAGATCCGCGTAGCGGTCGGGGTCCAACAAGCGCAGGCGCGCAAAATGGCCAGCGGACCCGAGTTGCTGGGGGGTCGCCGTGAGCAAGAGCAGCGAGCGAATCTCCCGCGCTAGCGCCTCAACCATGGCATACTCGTCCGAGGGCGCGCCTGGCGACCACGCAAGGTGATGCGCCTCGTCCACGATGAGCAAATCAAACCCGGCGGCACGGGCCTGCGTGGCACGCTCCGGTTGGCGGGTGAAAAACCCGCTGGCCGCCAAGATGTGCTGTGAATCGAGAAACGGATTGCTCTCCAAATCGTGTGCTTGGATCGCCGCGCAGCGATCTTCATCATAAATAGCAAACAGCAGGTTGAAGCGCCGCAACAACTCGATAAACCACTGGTGAATCAACGCTTCTGGAACCAAAATTAATATCCGTGCCGCCCGCCCGGTTAGGTGGAGACGGTGCAAGATCAGGCATGCTTCGATCGTTTTACCCAGACCAACTTCGTCGGCTAACAAAACTCGCGGATACAAACGTCCGGCGGTTTCCGCAACGATGGCCAACTGGTGCGGCAACAAATCGATGCGCGCCCCAGCGAAACCACGCGCGGGTGACTGGCGGATACGCGTATTCCATGCCAAGGCCTCCAACCGTTGGTCAAAATCGCGCGGCGGGTCCGCTAGCCCTGCGAGCAAGCGCTTTTCCGGACGGATGAAGTTGAGCGAATCTAACAACTCGCCCTCAACCAACACGCGCCCGCCGCCATGATAGGATAAAATCCCATTGTGCGAAACGACGCGCTCGATCGTTAGAACCCGCGCATCGCGGCCGCTGATCTCATCACCCGGGCTGAATGTGACGCGCACCAACGGCGCAGATTCGACCGCGTAGGCGCGGGTTTCCTCGGCGGCCGGGTAGTGGATGATCACCTGATGGCCATCGATGGCCCGGACGACACCGAGGCCGAGTGACGGTTCCGATGTGGAGATCCACCGTTGTCCGGGTTGCGGGCGCTGCATATGGCCGCCCGTTTACCTGCGGCGCAGCCCACCGTCGAGGGCGATCTGTAGGCTCAGAATCCCTGGCGGCGCGGGCGACAGCCGAGCGCGAGACGCAGCAGGACCAGCGGCACGAGCGATAGAACGACAGCCGCCGCAGCGATTTTCACCCCCGGATAGACCCGTGCGCGATTGCGCCTCAATGCGGATAGGGCTGCGGTGACCACTTGGGCCGCTGGGACGTGAAACCACTCGCGCCCCGGCACGCTGCGGCCATGCTCACCGCGGCGGGCCACTTGGCCAAACTCAGTGTGGACTGGGCCTGGACAAACCGCTACCACCGGAATCCCGTGCTCGCGCAACTCAACGCGCAGCGCCTCCGAAAAGCTCGTCACGTAGGCCTTGGTAGCGGCATACACGGCAAAGTCGGGGATTGGCATCAAGCATGCGAGCGAGCTGACGTTGATGATCGCGCCGCCATGGCCCAAGATCATTCCAGGCACCAGCACGTGGGTCAAGTGGGTCAAGGCCTCGACATTCAGGCGGAGCATCGCGTCGAGCTTCGGCCAGTCGGCGGTGGCAAACTCGCCGTAGTCGCCCATACCGGCGTTGTTGACTAAGAGGTCCGGAGTCAAATGCAGGGCGTCCAGGGTCGCCACGAGGCAATCGCGCTCGCTCGCCTCTGTGAGATCCACCGCCAGCACTACCACCTCGACCTGCGCAACCCTCTCGCGAATGCGCGCTGCGAGGTCGAGCAGAGTGGCCTCTCGGCGGGCGACCAGGACGAGTTGTCGCACCCGTGGTGCGAGTTGCAGGGCGAATTCCTCCCCCAACCCCGATGAGGCACCGGTGACCAAGGCACATGAATACGAATGAGAATGAGGCATGAGGGTAAATCAATTGAAGGTGAGCCGGCGCAAATCGCTAGCCTCGGGATTCTCGCGCGTCCAGCTAGTCCGGTCAACTCACGATCCATCCGCGGCAGTCACCCACCTATGATTGATCCGGAATTTCGCACGGTGAGACCATGACCCTTGCACGAATCGCTGAAGCGGCGAAATTGCGCTGGATGAAGGACCGTTCTTCTGGGACTTTTCCGTCTGTCTGGTCACTGATGTTTGGACTTGTTGCTCCATGCCCACTCCACCCCACCCCTCCCAAACCGCCATCCCGGAGTCGCTTCGCCTCCAATTGGCGGATTTCCGTCGCCACCTGTGGCGGATCAAAATCCTGGAAGCCGGCGCGGCAGGGATTATCGGGTTGTTGGTATCATTCTTGCTCGTTTACGGGCTCGACCGGGTTTGGCCGACCCCCGGCTGGGTGCGCTTGGTGATTTTGGTTGCGGGCGTCTCGCTGGTGGGTGGGTTCGCCCCCTATTGGCTGCACCGCTGGGTTTGGCGCCAACGACGCGAATCCCAGCTGGCACGCCTCATCGCCCAACGCCTCCCTGGCCTGGGTGACCGCTTGCTCGGTGTCATCGAATTGCAACATCAACACGGTAGCGCGGACTCGCTTTCCCCTAGCCTGCGCCAAGCCGCCATGGCCGCCGTCGCCGATGAAACCCTCCGCCGCCCACTCGAGACCGCCCTCCCCTCGCCCCACCACCGGCGTTGGTCTCTCACCGCGCTGGCCCTGGCCGCAATCACCGCTGCACTCATCACCCACGCGCCGCGCGCCGGCATGAATGCCCTGCACCGCTGGCTCATGCCGCTGGCCACCACCGAGCGCTACACGTTCACCAAACTCACCCACCCACCCACGTATTTAGCGGTGGCATTTGGCGAGGCCTTCGACGTGACGCTCCAACTCGCGCCCGAGTCCGAGCACCGACCGATTGCCGCCACCGGCCGCTATGGCCAGCAACCCAGCCTGACTGGGACACTCCACCATGACTGCTACCACTTCACGTTTCCCGGCCAGCAGTCACCCGGGACGATCGCCTTTCGGGTGGGGGATTTGCGCCATGACCTGCGCGTTGACCCGCTGCCGCGCCCGGCCGCCGCAAGCGTGAGTGCCCGCGTGACCGCCCCGTCGTACCTGCACATCCCCGAACGTTCGGTTGCCCTCAACGCCGGTGTCATCACCGCAGTGGAAGGCAGCCAACTGAGCGTCGAACTCGCCATGACGCGCCCGCTTGCGGGTGGCTCATACGGCCCGACCCACCCGCTGACCATCGATTCGGATCGTCTGGCACCGCCCGTATTTTCTGGCGCGCTAGAAATTTCGGGAATGACCGCACGCACCCCACCCCTAGTCATCGGGGCAGAGTCCTTCGTGATGCCCATGGTCTGGACCGATCAATTCGGCTTAGCCGGAGATTCGGGGTTTCGCCTCCAGATTGATGCCATCAAGGATGCGCCACCAACCAGTTACCTGCAGGGGATCGACCGCCAAAAAGTGATCTTGCCCGAAGAGACCGTCGATTTCGAGACTCTCGCCGAGGATGACTTCGGGGTGAAATCCACCGGCATCGCATGGAGCGGGCAATTCACTCGACCGACCCACGAGTCACCGGCCCATGGCGAGTTGAAGCTCTCCGATGGCGGGGCTGAGCGCCGCCATCTCCTGCAATCGGCGGCGTTTTCCCCCGCAGCCATGGGGATTGCACCGCAAAAAATCACCCTGCGTGCCTACGCTGACGACTATTTTCCGGGCCGCGCTCGCACCTACTCGGAGCCGGTGATCCTGTATGTGCTCACCCGCGACGAGCACGCCCAGATGCTTAAAAACCGCTTCGATCGTCAAATCAGCGAACTCGAGGACCTCGCCCGCCGCGAACAATCCCTGCTGGAGGAAAATCAGCGCCTCGATCACCTCGACGGAACCCAGCTCCAACAGGACGCCAACCGCAAACGCCTCGGGTCCCAACACCAAGAGGAGGCCGAATCCCAACGCCGGATCGACGAACTCACCCAACAGATGGAACAGTTGATGAAGGACTCTGCCCGCAACGGCGATATCGATCCAAAAACCCTCCAAAAACTCGCAGAATCCCTCAAATCTCTCCAGGAACTCTCGCAACTCGCCGTCCCCAAAGTCCGCCACCATCTCGCCAACGCCCAAGAACCCTCCAACACCACCGACCAATCACACCTGGATGTCCAACACGCCGTCGAAGAACAATCCAGCGTGGTCGAAAAAATGCAGCGCGCCATCGACAAAGCGCACGATGCCAACCGCCGCTTCGAGGCTGGCACTTTTGTCAACCGCCTGAACAAAGCCGCCAGCGAGGAACTCGGCATCATCGGCGCGCTTAAAGATGCTTTTAGCCAGATTCTGGGGGTGAAAGCATCGGACCTTGACCCCGCCGATGCTCACCGACTCAACGAGTCGGTCCGCCAGCAATCCGACACCACGGCCGACGTGCGCTGGATCCAAGAGGACCTCGGGCATTATTTTGCCCGCACCCAGACCGAGTCTTTCAAGCAACTCCTCGATTCCATGCATGACGCGCACATCGACATCGGCCTGGAAGACGTCCGCACCCACCTCACTGCCAATCATTCCTATCAGGCGGCCGAGGAGGCCCAAAAATGGGCGGACCAACTCGCCGCTTGGGCCCACTTGCTTGATGGCAGTAACGACCCGCATAACGGCAACACAGGTGGCGGTAGCGGTAGCGCCAAACCCAGTCCCGAGGACGACGATTTTGAATTCATACTGCGCGTCATGAAGCTCATCCAAAAGCAGCAGGACCTGCGCTCGCGCACTCGCGTGCTCGAACAATTCCGCCGGAGTCTCCACCCCCCACCACCCGCCAACCGACCATGAACCTGCCGCTCATTATCGCCGCCTGGTGGGTCCTCTGCCAGCCCACCCTCACTGCTGAACAAAACCCTCCAGCCACCGGCACCACCCAACATCAGCAAGGTGCCGCTCAGGTCGCCGACGACCAAGACGAACTCGCCGCCGATGTCCAACAACTCACCATCGAACAAACGGAACCCAAAGTCATCAAACTGCTCGATGACGTAAAATCCATCATGCATGAAGCAAGCGACCGCTTGGCCAAGGCCGACACCGGCGGCGAAACTCTGGCCGCTCAGACCGAAATTATCGAAAAAATCCATACCGCTGCCAAGGAGAAGCAAAACCAAGGCGGCGGGGGCCAGTCCGGCAGCGCGATGATGGATATGATGGAGCGCATGCTGGGAAAATCCCCCGCCGGCGAATCGCCCGGAAAGGGGCCGGGCGGATCACCCACCGCCCCCGGCAGCAACGACCCATCCAACTCGTCCGCCCCTCATAACCAGGCCAGCAAAAACCCGGCGAGCGGTAAAAACCAAGCCCGCCGCGTGCCCAAGGCGGCGGGCTCCACCACCGTCGAAATCCCCGCGGAATTCAAACCCGCCTTCGACGCCTATAACCGCGGCGCCGAACAAAAAATTAAATAAGCACCCGCGATGACCTCCTTCATGTTAGAAAATTCACCCCACGTCCGTCGGCTCGCCGCAGGCGCCTGGCTTACGGTTGCGGCTCTCACCTACGCGCAGGATCTGCCAGACCGCCAAGATGACGCCATCCCCGCCCAGGCCGAAATGGTTTATGACAAGGGCCTACAGTTTCTCGCCCGGACGCAATCCGAACAAGGATCATGGAATGACAGCGTCGGCGCCGAACCCGGCGTCGTCGGCCTCTGCGTCGCCGCATTCCTCGCCCACGGCGAGGACCCCACTCACGGACCGTATGCCAAAAATATCCACGCTGGCATCGACTATATCATTTCCCAACAGAGTGAGACCAGCGGCTACATTGGCGCCAGCATGTATAACCACGCGTTCGCCACCAAGGCCCTCGCAGAATCTTATGGCACCGTGGACCACCCGAAGATTGCCCGCGCGCTCAAGAAGGCCGTCGAAATGATCCTCAACTCGCAAAAGAAAAACCCCTTCGGCGCCTGGCGCTACACACCGGACAGTCATGATGCGGACACGACCTGCACCGGTTGCCAGATGGTCGCGCTATTTGCCGCCCGCAACGCCGGCATCGCCATCCCCGATGCCGCGATCCACAAGGGGCTCGCCTATCTAGCAAATAACCGCAATGCCGATGGCTCGTATGGCTATACCTCCGCCTCCGGCGGCAAACCCACTCTAACTGCGATCGGCATCCTGTGTCTCGCCTTGGCCAAGGAGCCCCCCACAACATCCTCTCAAACCAGCCTGGAGCAGCTGAAGAAAAGCATGGATTATCGCGACCGCTATTACCCGTATTATTACGAGTACTACATGTCCCAAGCGCTATTCCACACCGACGATGCCGCCTGGCAGGAATGGAACGCCCGCAATATCCGCTATCTAGCAACTATCCAGGGGAGCGATGGCTCGTTTCCAGGAAACCAGGGCACCACCTTCAGCACGGCGGGCGCCCTGCTGTCACTGGCTCTCAACTACCGGTATCTGCCGATTTACGAAAAATGATTCCACTCGCCGCCCACACCATGGTGTCCATGTCAACTCCTACCCACCGATTCTCGAGGAGGCTCACCCGGGCAAGCCTCCTCGTCGCCTGCTTCGGTACCCTAGGCGGATGGGCGAGCGCCGATGACCTCGCGCTGAACGACGGATCAATCCTCACAGGCGTCGTGCGCTCCATCAATGAGGCCGGCGCGGTGGAACTGGCCAGCGACCTCGCGCCGCAACCGGTGCAACTGCAACCCGACGCCATCGCCAGCATCCAATTCACCCCCAACGGGGGCGCACCACCACCGCAGCCAACCGCCATGATCGAGATGCTCAATGGCGACCGCTTACCCGCCGAAATTGAGGCGCTCGATGGCCGGCAGCTCACCGTGATTTCGCCGGTGGCGGGGCGCTTGGTGATTCCTCGGGAGGCTCTCAAATCGCTGCAGCTGGGCATCCGCCGCCACCCGTTGGTATTCGCCGGCCCGACCACCCTCGACGAGTGGACTCACAACCCGCACGACACCCACCACTGGGGCTTCGACCACAACTCGCTAATCGCCACCGGCCAGGCATCCGCCTCCAAAATTATCCCCGCCTTGCCACCACAGTTCAGCCTGCGCCTCACCCTGAAATGGCAGCCTAAACAAGTGCCGAATTTCCAGCTATCCTTCGCCGATCCACTTCAACTACAGGGAGACAACTGCGATCGGTACTACCTGCAGTTCGGCGAGGCCGGGGTGGAGATCAAGCGCGAGGCGTCCCACGGGCGGCGGTTCACAACCCTCGTGCAGCTCAACCGCCACCCGAACCAATACCCGGACCACCAGCTGCAGGTCGATCTACGCGTCGATCGCAAAAACTCCCGCCTGCAACTCCTCCTCAACGGCGAACTCGAAGGCGAGTTCGCTGACCCGATCCCAGCACCCCCCACAGGCTCCGGCATCGCGCTGCTCAGCAATGCCCCAAATGGAAATACCCTGGAAATCCGCGATATCGAAATCCTCGAACTCGACGAGGCTCGCAGCCGCGATCACGCCACCGAGCGCGGCGATCCACAATCCGACTCACTGCTCAGCCGCCAGGGCGACCGATGGGATGGACATCTAACTGATATCCAAAAAACCAGCAGCGGGCCACTCTTGCATATCACCACTGGCGCTCATGCCGAGCAGTTAGAAATCCCAGCAACGGAGGTGGCCAGCGTATTCTTCGCGACCCTGTCCCCCGCCCCTCCCGCCCCAGCGCCCCAACCGTTGGTCTTGCGACTCAGCGGCGATGGCATGGTGCATGCCACATCCTGCCAGTTCCAGGGAGAGATGGTGACTGCCAGTCATCCGTTGTTAGGGATTCTGTCGCTCTGCCGCAACGGCGTCTGGTCACTCGACTGGCCCGCTGCCAAACCCTCCACCGCCGACACGTCGAGCGTGCGGTTTTCTAACCACAACCAAATCACCGGCACGCTCGACCAACTCACCCCCGAGTTATTGGTATGGAAGTCCGCGGCATTGGCGGTGCCCACGGCATTTTTTCTCAAGCAGGTGGTGGACATCACCCAGCCGCCCGCTCCAATGGAGCGGGCGGCGGATGGGGAGGCGACACTCAAGCTCACCAATGGCGACACTGTTTGCGGCCAACTCGTCGCGATCACCCCCCTGCTCGTCACCCTGGAAACTTCGTTCGCCGGACGCATGGATTTTAGGCGCGTGATGGTGGCCGGTGCTAAAATAGCCGCCCCATCCACTCTGCTTTACCGCGGCCCGAGCGTCAGCGACGAGTGGCAGCAAGGTTCCGCCACCCGCCCGTCGTGGCGGTTCATCCGCAGCGCTCTCGTGGCGCAGGCCCCCGGTTACATCGCCCGCGACCAGATTCTCCCTGACTCATGCGCACTCACCTTCGACGTCGCATGGCTGGGCGATGCGCTCGGCCTCAAAGTGTTCGTCCTGTCCCGTGAGGTCTCCACGGATTCGCCCAGCGGCTATGAATTGACCTTCCAGCGCGGCAGCATTTCGCTGCGCAACGTCCGCACCCAAAGTTTTCTAGGTTCGACCCGAGCACTCGCCCTCCTGGAAAACGAAAGTGCCCATATTGAAATTCGCGCCAGCGCCACCTCCGGCAAAGTCTGCCTATGGGTCAATGATCGACTGCTAGAAAGTTGGACCGATCCCGAGGTGAGCAAGGACGAGTTGGGTGCTGGATTGAGGTTTGAGGCCCTGTCACCCAGCCCGCTGCGCATCTCGGCCATCGCCGTCGAACCCTGGGATGGTGCCGTCGAACCGGTGCCGCCACCTCAACTCGATTTGCTTCACCAATTCGACCCGCCGGGCGTGGGCCTGCCAACCAAGCCCGGCGCTCCTTCGGCCTACCAACCGGGGCGCATGGAACTCACCAATGGCGATCGCCTCAGCGGGGAGGTCATTGCGATCGCAGAAGGACAGGTCGCCATCAAAACCCCGCTAGGTACCCTTCAGGTTCCCTTGTCCCGACTGCGCAACGTGGCCGTGCAATCATCCGATCCGGAGCGCTGCAAGCGCCGCAACGGCGATATCCGCGCCTGGCTATCTAACGGCTCATCCATCGTATTCCAACTCAATGGCCTGCACGACTCGTCACTGCTCGGTTCTAGCCAAAACTTCGGCTCGGCGGCCATCAAGCTCGCCGACTGTTCCCGCCTCGA
>JAYSPI010000092.1:0-11127 GCA_043722215.1 Prosthecobacter sp. | reverse complement strand
CGCCATCGGCGTGCCCATCGTCCTGACCTACACGACGACCGTCTATTACATTTTCCGGGGCAAGGTGAAGCTCGGCAAGGATAGTTATTAACCCGCTAGGTGCGCACCGGCCATCACCTCACACATCGCCGGTCGGATGAATCGGAAAGCGGATTTCAAATTGGGTCCCGTGCTCGCGCTTGATAGTCAGTGTCCCGGCGAGCTGCCGGGTCAGTGTGTTGATCAACGTCAACCCCACGCTCTCGGCCTGCTCGATCTGCAGGCTGGCCGGCAACCCAACGCCATTGTCCGACACCCGCAGAACCAGCACCTCGGGCGACGCCACTTCCATGCCCACGGCCACCTCCCCCGGCCGCCCCTCGGGGAACGCGTGCTTGATCGCATTGGTTAGAAACTCACTCACGATCAATCCGAGTGGCACTGCCTGATTGATTTCCAGCACCATTCGTGTGGACGCATGGTGCAGAAGGTGAATCCTCCGCGCTGAGAGACCCAGTGACTGCGTCAGGTGGCCGCATAGCTGATGTAAGTAGCCATTGATTTCCACCCGATCCATGAGCCCGCTTTGATAGAGCATCTGGTGGAGCAGCGACATCGAAAACAAGCGCGCCTTGGTATCGGCCAGGGCCGTCAAGGTTTCCGGGTTGGTGAAATGGCGCGCCTGGATGTTGATCAGGCTGATCATGATCGCTAGGTTGTTCTTGACCCGGTGGTGGATTTCCTGGACCAGCACCGTGTTCTCTGCCAGCGCGAGTTTCAGTGACTCCTCCGCTCGTTTGCGCTCGCTGATATCACTCACGGTGAGCCAATACTCGCCCCCTGCCATCGGTGCCACCTGGAACAGCGCCCAGAACGACGAGCCGTCAGGCCGCACGCAACTCCTTTCTGACACCTCTGCGAACCCGGAGTCCGCGACCGGTTGGCGCGGCTGATAGTATGAGTCCTGGTAGTCCTTACTCAGAAACCGGTTCATCGGTTGATTGATCAACGCACCCCGCGCAATCCCAAAGAGACTGGCCGCTGCCAAATTCGACTGCAATATCACCCCCGATTCCCCCAAGGTGAGATAGCCAACCGGTGCCAAATCATACAGATCGAAGTACCGCGCGCGGGAGTCATTCAACGCCGCTTGCGCACGATGCAATTCATCATTTTGCATTTCCAACTCGATTTGGTGGACCCGCAACTCGTGGATGATTCGTGTTGTTTCCTCAGGTGAGGAGACCTCCGGCACGGCGGATTCGCGCGCATGGAGCAACGCTTCGGCGCGCTGGCGTAGATCCGGTGAGACTGGCGGGGGGGGTAGCGGTTTCATGGCAGTATGCGGCTGGGGGATTCCTTGAGGCCAATTGCCCGCTCGGTCGTAGCAATGGCATACACCTCCCCGCCTCGATTGAGCAGCGCGGTGGCGGTGAGCCAGACCTCGACGACGGCACCATCTTTGGCCAAGCGTTGGGTTCGATAGGGTTCAAGGATATTTTTGAGCATCAGTCCTTGGACCCTTTCAATATCGGCTTCCCGGAGAGATTCGGGGATCAACTCACGGATATTGCGCTGCAAGGCCTCGGCTTCACTCCAACCATACATTCTAACAGCCGATGGATTCCATGCCATGATGTTCCCTTCCATATCTTGCATCAAGATGGCATCGTGCGAATCACGCACCACCACCGCCATCCGGAGTTCATGATTGGCAATCCGCAGCGATTCCTCAACCTGCTTGCGGTCGTTGATATTCACAAACGTAATGACCGCCCCCTCGATCACGTTGTCCAGTGTGCGGTAGGGTAAAATCCGCATCATATAATACGTGCCGTCCGTCGTGCGCACTTCTAACTCCTGGGGAATCAGCGTGTCCAACACCACTTGGATGTCTTCCAAAAAACGGCTATATCCTACCAGATTGGACGCGAAATGGCCGATCGATCGGCCGACATCGCTCAGGATCAAGTTGATAATTTGGGTGGCACCGGGGGTGAAGCGGAGGATGCGCAGTTGAAAATCAACAAACACGGTGCCGATGCCCGTGCCAGCTAGCAGATTGTTCATATCATTGTTGACCCGCGATAGATCCTGCACCTTGGTCTGCAGCTCGGCATTGATCGTCGCCAATTCCTCGTTCGTCGATTGCAACTCCTCCTTCGACGTCTCAAGCTCCTCGTTAGTGGACTGCATTTCCTCGTTGATCGACTGCAACTCCTCGTTCGCCGATTTTAACTCTTCGTTGGACGCCTGCAACTCCTCGTTGGCACTCTGGATATATTCCTCCTTGGCCTGCAATTCTTGCTGCAGAACCACCAACCGGGCATCCGTCGCCAAGTCCGCTGGCGCTGACGCGGCTGACTGGCCGTGACCCCCTGCAGGCGCATCCGCAGGGGGAACGGCTTCTTCTAACACCACCAGGAATAACGCCGTCTCCGAGTGCGCCGCAGTGGTCGGCAGGTCGGCCGACTCTGCGCGCAGATCAAGCGGGCTAATAGTTAGATTAACGCTAGTGAAGTGGCCATTGGTTTGCACGCGCAGCGCCTGGCGGAAAACCACCTCATGGCGCGAGGCGGATTGGTGCAGGGCGATAGTTAGATCGTGCAGCAATCCTTCACGCGCCATTTTCAGGATATTGTAACTTTCTGTTCCACCGGTGGCGGGCTCCAGATACATGCCGGTGCGGCCATGCAGGTAGAGAATATCGCCACTACGGTTGACCAAGATGCCAGCCTGAATCACCTGCTGCAACAATGCCCGCTCCGCCAGCTCCTGCAGCGTGGGTTTTGTGGCCGCAGGCTTCCTGGCGGCTGGCGACGACAACTCGGCATCCGCCTTGGGCGTGGATGGCAAAAACTTGGCAATCGGCAGTGATTTCTCTGCGTAGCCATATTCTTTTCGCTGATAGATTTTTTGTTTTCTATCCACGGTGGTGAACAAGGAGGTAAATTCCCCGACGGTTTCGGAGGTTCCCAGAACGAGGAACCCGCCGGGATTGAGCGCGTAATGGAACAGCGGAATCACCTTTTTTTGCAATTCGCCACCCATATAGATCAGGAGATTGCGGCAACTGATCAGGTCGAGCTTTGAGAACGGTGGGTCCTTGATCACATCCTGCTCCGAAAAAATCAACATGTCGCGGATCGTCTTTTGAATCCGATAGGTTTTCCCATCGGATTCCAGGGTGAAATATCGGGCCAGTCGCTGCGGGGTGAGATCGGTGGCGATGCCGCTCGGAAAGAACCCTTTGCGCGCCTGCTCAATCGCATTTTTATCGATATCTGTGGCAAAGAGTTGAACCGTGAAATGCTGCCTTAAGGTCTCCAGGTATTCATGGAGCAAAATCGCGATCGAGTAGGCTTCCTCGCCCGTCGAGCACCCGCAGATCCAGATCCGGACCACGGTGCCGGTGGGTTTGTCAGCGAACAACTGCGGGATGACCGATGATTCCAGCGCCGCGAACGCCTGCGGGTCTCGGAAATAGTTGGTGACCCCAATGAGCAAATCCCGAAAGAGCGCCTCCACTTCCGTGGGGGTTTGTTGCAGATATTTCACATAACCATCTAACTGATTAATCTGATGGACCGCCATCCGCCGCTCGATGCGCCGCTGGATCGTGCTCGGCTTATACATCGAAAAATCGTGGCCGGTCACCGAGCGCAAGATGACAAACACTTTTTTTAGGTCACCGGCGGATTTCGATTCAGGGACGATGGCCGGTCGCTTGGGTTTACCAAGGGCATACACGGCGTATGCGATCAACTGGGCAGGCATGTCTGCGGCCGGCAGGACATAGTCCACCAGGCCGGTATTGATGGCGCTGCGCGGCATTCCGTCGTACTCGGTGGATTGAGGGTTTTGAACCATGGCCATGCCGCCCTCGTCCTTGACCGCGCGCAGCCCGAGCGTGCCATCACTGCCGGTGCCTGAAAGCACAACGCAGATCGCCAACTCGTGCAAATCCTGGGCGAGCGAGCGGAAGAAAAAGTCGATCGGCAGTCGCTGGCCGCGCGGCGACGCCGGTTCTAGCAGTTGCAGCGTGCCATTCAGGAACGCCATATCGCAGTTGGGCGGGATGATGTAGGCACAGTTCGGCTGAACCTTGACCCCATCCACCACTTCAAAAACCTCCATCCGGGTGTAGCGCCGTATCAGATCGGTCAACAGGCTCTTGTGGTCAGGGGCCAAATGCTGAACTAGCACAAATGCCATCCCGGGGTCCCTGTCCGCTGGCATCCCAGAAAAAAATGCCTCAAACGCGGCCAAGCCGCCAGCCGAGGCACCGATCCCGACAATGGGGAAAGGAGGCGGGGCGGGGCGGGCATCATCCACCACCGTGGCGGAAACCTCGACGGCTGAGTCATGGGCGGCGCTGCCATCATCGGCAATTTTACGGGTTTTCATTGAGTCGAGGCAGGGTGACAGAATTTACGGGTGGGGATGGCGCGCATCATTCTGCGGGGCCGAGCAAGGATGGGGGAAATCGGCAGCCATCACACCCTCCATCATGGCCGATCAACCGGCATCTGAGCAACCCTTTTATGAGTACCCTGGCGTGGCCCATCCTTCCCCGGTAGCGCCACGCCCAGCTCGGCAGATTCTCATCCTCATCGATCCTCAATCCTCGATCCGGCGGAGTCGAAAAAGAAAGTGGCCAAGCTTGGGCTCGGCGTTCCCGGGAAGAGAGGCCTCTGCCATCAACAAACATCCTCATCCCCCAAACGAATCAACGACAAGGGATGCCCTGGGCGGGACGCAAATCAGGCCGCCAGTTTGCGCTGGCGGCCCGATGGGTTGAGGAATGATCTCATTCAGGCACGGCAGAGACGAGTTGGAAGCCGTTGAAGCCGACACGGACGCCAGTATCACTACCCGTCGAGTCGAGCATATGGCGATTAGAACGCACCCCCGTCTCATTGATCCATATTCCAGGTTTCGGAACCCGCAGCGTGCCGGCATGAGCGGCGAAGGATATTTTTCATAATTTTAACTCGCCAGCGCGGGATGAAATGTCCTTGGTTTTTGAAGTGTCATTAAGCCGCCAGCCCTTACACCGATTAAACGCGGCCGAACAGACGGCAGCGCTCCTACGCGAGGGGATTCGAGTCGGTCGCTGGAGTCACTCGCTGCCCGGCGAATTGCTCTTATCGGCGGAGTTAGATATTTCGCCGCAAACACTGCGCAATGCTCTCCGCGAACTGGAATCAGAAGGACTGCTCGTCGCTCACGGACGGGGCCGCCGCAGGACCATCGTCAAATCGAGCGCCCCGCCGCACCAGCTGCGAGTGGGGATTTTAATTCACGAGACACCGTTGAAAACAAGCACCCCGGACGCGCTGGTCCAACAGATTCCTCACTACCTGGAGTCGGCGGGGCATCTCACGTTTTTCGCCTGCAAATCGCAGATCGATCTCCAGCACGATGTCACGCGCATCGCCGAAATGACCGCCAAATCCCCGGCCGACGCCTGGATCGTCGACTGCGGCTCACCCGCAATCCTCGAGTGGTTTTCCAGGCAAGCGACCCCGTGCCTGGCCCTCTATGGACGCTCCGATGGCCTGCAAATCGCCCGCGCCGGCCCAGATAAGGAGACCGCGTATCAAGCGGCCACCCGGCGGCTCATTGAACTCGGGCATCGGAGGATCGTCCTCATCGCGCTAGGCGCGCGGCGAAAACCCACACCCGGCATCGCGGAGCGTGCGTTTCTCAACGAAATGACCGCCCACAACATCCCCACAGGCGATTACAATCTACCCGACTGGCAGGAAACGCCCGCAGGCCTCAACACACTGTTAGAAAGTCTCTTCCATACCACGCCGCCCACCGCCTTGATTATCGACGAGCAAGAACGCCTGCTAGCGACCATGCAATTTTTACTACGCCACGGGATCAAGGTGCCCAAGGAGGTTTCATTGGTTTCCTCCGATAACGGCTCTCTCGTCTGGTGCCACAAGGGCTTCGCCCATATGAGCTGGGACAATACTCAGATCCTGCGCCGCGTCGTGCGCTGGGTCGCCGCCGTCAAGCGCGGCCACCCCGACCGCAAAACCATCAACACTCCGACTCAATTCATCCCCGGCGGCAGCATCGGCCCCGCGCTCCAGAGCTACTTGCAAACGACCATCCGCGCGGCGGCCCACTCGAGCACGCCGTCCGGCAGACCGACGATGGCAACGAGCTGAAATTGGCTCGCCATGATGACCGGCTCGCAAGAATTGGACACGGTGACGAGTTACTTCGGGATGCGCAAGATCGCCTTGGGGAAGGACGACATGGGGATCACCCGGCCAATGCTCAATGGCAAATTTGTTTTTCATGTGGGGCCCATGGACCGAGGGTTCTGGCCGGACGGGATCTACACCGCATCGACCGATGAGGCACTGCGCTTTGACATCGATGAAACGCTGCGGCTCGGATTCAACTGCACGCGCAAGCATATCAAGGTTGAGCCAGACCGCTCGTATTACGGGTGTGATCAACTCGGCCTCATGGTCTGGCAGGACATGCCCAGCATCAATTCCTACGACGGCAAACAGTCAATCGATCCTCCGCAGTTCAAATCCGAACTCTAGCAGATGATTACAACCCACTGGAACCATCCCTCGATCATCGAGTGGGTACTCTTCAATGAATCTCAAGGCCAGCACGACACCGAGTCGTTGGTGGCCATGACCCGCTCCCTCGATCCATCCCGCTTGATCAACCATGCCAGCGGCGATACCAACAAAAAACGCGGCGATTTGATCGACCAACACAACTACCCCGGCCCGGGATCACCCACGCCGGAAGGCGATCGGGCGGCTGTGTTAGGTGAGTTCGGCGGCCTCGGCCTGCCAATGGACGGCCACACGTGGAGTCAAAAAACATGGGGCGACAAAGGCACCGGAACCATTGAGGAACTCACTCTCGGCTACGAAAAACTCGTAAGCAAAGCGTGGGCACTCAAAGACAGCGCCGGTCTTTCCGCCGTCATCTACACCCAACTCACCGACGTGGAAACCGAGTGCAACGGCTTGCTCACCTACGCCCGCGAAATCAACAAGATGATCCCCGCGCGCGCCAACGCCGCCAATTCCGGCAAATTGCCGCAACCCGCGACTGCACGTAAATAAGCGCGCTCTAACAACCTAGCAAAGATGCGCGCTTAGTCCAAGTGCACCCGGTAAAACAACCGCGGCGCATTGGCAGGGGCCGCCGTGTCACTAAAGGTCGTCTGCCCCGCCTGACCGGCGAGTTGGCTCGCAATAGCAACCCACCCACCCATGCTGGTGCTGCGCTCAATCGTGAACGAGGTGCCGATGGCGCTCGGCCAAGTCAGAGTGGGTTGGCCGCTGGTATTGCGTGAGACCGCGATTTGGAACGACTCGCTGCCGACCCGCGGATTGGTATGCAAACGGGCCTCGACGCCATCTGGCGTGCCGTCCCCATCGGTGTCGGCTGACGCCGGGTCGGTGACATAACCACGCGGATCGGCCACCGTCGAAGGATCGTCGATGCCGCTGATCTCCTCCAGGTCGGTTAGACCGTCGTGATCGGTATCGGTCGCAGCCGCAAGCGCGGAGGTGAAGTGAAGCACCTGGAACGTGTCGTTAACCGTGAGGGTGAGGTCGGCGGGCAGTGTGCAGCGCAGAGTGCTGCCAGCCACCGTGAAAGTGGCGGTGGTAGCGGCGCCGTTGAGCTTCGCCTGAGCGAGGAACCCAAGCGTGTTGGCCGGCAGGGCGCACTCAAAGACCCTCAGCCGCAGCGAACCACGCTTGAGGGTGATCATCTCGCTGGTGCGCGGGCCGACTTTGCTGCGTTGGTAGCTCCCCCACCCTTGTGCAGCGGTGAAGGCCGATTTGAAGGCATCGGCATTGAGCGCCGGCGCAAACCCTAACAACCCGGTCGGGCCATTGTGGCGGAAGCCGCTCGCAGTGATCAGCGCACCGTAACTCGACATCGCCCGCGCATAGTGGTCGGAGCACTCGATTTCGTTGTAGGGATTGCGCTTGGCGGGATGATAGCGGTCAGAGACGGCGCGAATGATGGACAACCCTTCATCTAGCAACCCTTCCGCTAGGCAGTGTGCGCCGACCTGATATTCAAAGCCACTCATGCACTCGGCGAAATACATGGTCTGCCAGCCGCTCCATTGCTTGCCGTCGTTGGGGAACGTGCAGATCAGCAGTCCCGCCTCATTTATCATTTGAAAAACGCGCCCCTGATAGATCACGGGGTCGGCGGAGGAAAGAAACTTCGTCAGGTTGTGGGAATAATTGAAGCGCCAGATGCTGCGCAGGGCCGCGCGCGCTTGGGTGGAATTGGTCACCCGTTCGAGGCCGATCATGCGGGCGTAGAATTCACCCATCACCTGATCGATATAACATCCCTCGGCATGGCCGAGATCGCCGATGTTGGCCGCCAGTTGCTGGGTGAAGTAGCCCTCGCCGTAATTCGGAGTGCTCACAAAGCGCTCGGATAGGCGCGCCATCGCCGCCGTGCTCAAGGTGTCGCACGTGGTGGCATAGCTGGTGTCGCCCATGACGGTGGCCATTTCGCGGCCCGCCTTGAGGGCCGCGGCGTAGAGGCCGATGTGTTCGGGCACGCGGCCAAACCAATCGGCGTCGAGCGTGTTGTGCTGGCGTCCCTCACTAACCCCATCGTTGTTGCCGTCCTGGCCGATGAGGAAATCCAGGGTCTTTTTGATGTTGGCCCAGTTAGTTATTAGAAAAGTATTATCGGCGCTGCCAAGGTGCTCGCGGTAGCAGCGGAGGACCACGCCACACTGGCCGTCCCACGCCCAGTCGCGGCCTTCGTATTCGCCACGGTATCCTACCGAGCCATCGCTGTTGAGGCCGATGGCCGTGTTGAGATCCACATTCTGACGCAGCCCGCGCTCTAGATCGGGGAACAAGCGCGCAAGCGACTGCGCGTAATACCAGACATGGCCACAGGTGCCCTCGCAGCAATTGATCCCTTCGTTGCCATAAAACCGCCCGCTGGTGAACCAAAAACAATTGGCCGTGGCCAGCGTGCATGAGGTGGCGAGCGCACGATCTAGCAGCCAATGCGGCAACGATGAGTCTTTCCAGGTGTCCACCCAAAGTCGGGTGTCGCCCGCCAAGCGCGTGAAGTTGGTGGACACATAATCGGCCACGGCGAAGGCGTCGGCAAATCGATTGAGGTATTCGCGGCGAGTGCCGGGCATGCCGGTCGGCAGATTCGGGAAATGCCAGGCCACCACAAACCGCACCGTCGCCACCGCGCCGGGTGCAAGTGTGAGCGCGCGGCCGATACCGCCGGTGTCGGCCGATTTCCCGGTGAGCCATGGCTGCGCGGTGGATAGATTGTTAGCGGCGGAGATGCGCCCGCTCGCAGCCCCGAGTTCGGCAATGCCGATGGTCCCGAGATCCAAGAAATTGCTAGGGTCGATGGTAGTGGTCGGCGCCATCGGATTGGTACTGAAAAGGATCTGGTCAATACCCACATTGCCCCAATCGCCGGTGCTGAGATCCTCCACCGAAAGCCGAACCAACTGGCCGCGGAAGGCACGCACGTCGAAAGTCCGCCAAGCCATGGTGCGGGTGTCACTGCCCGATTGAATCAGGAGCTGGGTGTTATCAGCGGCATTGAGCAGGCGGACGCGCTCGAGCGCAGAATCGCTGCCACCGCCTTGCAGGAAATGGATATACCCATGGGTAATCGTAAAATCCGGACTCACCAACGTGCCCACCGGAACATCCGTGCCGTCAATCGAAACACCCGGCGCGCTGGCATGCGAGTTCACTACCCGTGTGCCGAATCCTTTGACGCTACCCTGATAGGCCGGGATGTCCGCGATCAAGATCGGCCCGCTGCCAAACGCCGTGCCCGTGGTAACCCACGGCGCGTAGGCGGCGCGCTCAAAGTCGTCATAGACGACGTATTCCGGTGCTAATGGTTTGTCGCTGAAACAAACCTGGTCGAAACCAAGCCGGCCCCAGGAAACGGAGGAGTTATCCTCGACGACGATTTTCACCGACCTCCCTAACAAGCCACTCACATCCCAAATCCGCCATTTCATCGTGCTGGCGCTAGTCGTGTTGGTCGCAACCATCAACTGCGCACTCGTAACCGCATCCAACAGCCGAACCTGAATCCCAGTCACCGCACCACCACCTAACAAGAAATGAATGAAGTTTTTAGCAATCGTAAAGGCCGGACTGGTGAGCGTGCCGGTGGCACCATCGCCACCCGAAGCAAGCCAGGTATTGACGAACTTGCTGCCCACAGCCCGCACGTCCTGAAGATCGGCGTACGCGTGCGTCGGCGGCGGCACCGGCACTGGACCACTCCCAAAGGCGGTGCCGGTCGTCACCCAGGGCGCGTAGGTAGTGCCCTCGAAACTGGCGAATACCTCGTAGTCGGAGGCATAGGTAAATGGCAGTATGGCCGTGCCATTGGCGCTGCATTCGAGAAAGGCACAACTGCCGCCGCTGCGGATTTGGTTGGTGCGGGTCATGCCCACCGGCAGGCCGGTATCGAGCAGCACCGGGTTTTGCATCCACCCGAGCACGGTGGCATCCACCGTCACCGCGCTGGTGTTGGTGAGGGTGTATTCCATCACCGTGGCCGGCAGCGCAGAATCCGGCGTGTTGAGCGGAATAAAAATCGAATGCGCACACAATTCCACCTTCAGCGGGCTGGCCGCATCGGTGTAAGCGACCCGTGCTAACGGATAGCTGCCACGGAAGGAGATCCCCGAGAAACCATTGTGATCGAGGGTTTTGACGACCGTCACGTTGTTAGCGACGGTGCGCAGCACAAACCCCTGGTCAAACGGAAACGGCTTTTCGTCGGTTGGCGGGCTGGCATTCCACACGTCAATCGGCGCGAAATAGTTGGCCCCGTCGCCGCAACCTTTGTTACCGCTGGTAGTCCCGCTGGGGTGCGTATAGTAGCGGGAGCGCGGCCGGATGCCCATGCCGTCCTTGTGCCAGACATCCCACAACCACAGGCGGCCGTCGCCACCCAGATAGAGCGTGCCGCACGCAATGCCACCCACCGGCATGCCAATGTAGCGGAGTTGGTTGGCCGCCTTGGTCAACGTCGGCTCGCTGGCCTCCCGGACACGCAGTCCAGCCAACCATGTGGCATCGATCCCTTTGGCTGCTGCCGTTGCCCCTT
>JAYSPI010000091.1:0-3414 GCA_043722215.1 Prosthecobacter sp. | reverse complement strand
TGACCTGCCATGCGCTCGATCCGAATCACTCTTGTGCTGGCGCTCGTCGCCGCCCTCTGCTGCGCGGTGGCCAGCTGGCAATGGCGACTTGGCAACTTCGACTCGGTTTTCGGGGCCCCGCCCACCCCAGTCGGCCAAGCGATTTACTCCGCATTCGCAGCCAATGAAGTGAAACACATCCAGGTCGCCGGCAACGGCAGCTCCGCCTCGTTCTCCCTCCAACCCAACGGCTGGCAGGCATCCGCACCCTGGTCGGACCGCATGGACCCCCGCGCCGCCGTGGCCATCATCAACTTCACCCTGGGCATGCGCGTCGAGGACTTCGCCCATCAGGAAAAAATCGACCCGCTGGAAGCTGGCCTCAACGACAACGCCATCAGCATCCGCCTGGAAAACTCGAACCACGACCCGCTCGCCAAATACCAACTCGGGCGCATCACCCCGTGGCAAGCAGAAGTCGAGGGGCTCGACCAGCCCGTTCCGACGGTTTTTGTTCACCCACAGGACCGCAAGCACAAGCGCTATGTGTACGCCTGCACCGGCGACATCAACCGCCTGTTCAAGGAAGGGCTCAAATTTCTGCGTGACTACCGGCCATTTTATTTCAATCCAGTCACCCTGCGCACGGTTCGTATCCGCTCGCAGCAGGGCGACCTCACGCTCGGTCACGAATCCCCCACCAGCCCGTGGCGCATCGTCAAACCGCTCGATCTCCCGACCGACCCGACCGCCATCAAATCGCTGCTTGAAGGGATCTTCGAACTCCAAGCGGTCAAACTTTCCGATCGCGCCGCTCTTACCCTGCCTGCCGCCGATAGCGCCGTGGCCACCCAACAAATCGCGCTGCAATCGTTCGCCTCAGAATCGGAAACCGTCCTGGATATTTTCCCGCCCGAATCCTCCGACGCCCGGCAGGTCAAAGCCACCGTAAGCGATCGGCCCAACACGGTTTTTGATCTCCCCCTCAAGCCCGAACCCGGGTTCATCTCGCTCGCCGACCTCCCGCTCGCCGTCAACGACCTCCGCGACCCAACCCTCACCCACCTCAACATCCAGTCGCTTCGCGCCATCTCGATCCAACCCGCCACCAGCCCGCAAATTGTCATCTCGCGCAATCCTCCCAAGCCGTGGATGGCCGAATCCGACGACCAGGCGTTCCCCGCCAACGAGGAAAACCTTTACGCCCTCCTCAAAGCCATCACCACCCAACGCGCCATCGGCTTTGCAAGCGACGCCGCCACCGACTTCACTCGCTGGGGGCTCGATCGACCGGTTCTCACCTTGCGCCTGCTCGGCTCCGACAACCACGCCTTCGACCTGCGCTTCGGCATCGACCACCAGGGCAACTACTTCGTCAACCGCCTCGGCACCCCCAGCGTGATGCGCATCGATCCATCCCTCATCGCCGCCATCGCCGTCCACCCCTACGAATGGCGACACGCCCGCCTCTGGTCCGTCAACCGCGTCAACCTCGTCGCCATCGAACGTCAACCGGCCGCCGCCCCCCCAATCACCCTCAAATACAAATTCATCGATGAATCGTGGCTCGCCGAGGTCAACGGCATCGACCGCAGCGCCTCCATCGACCCCGCCCGCGCCGAATCCATGCTCAGCGTGCTCGAAGGACTCAAAGTCTCCCGCTGGCTTGCCCCGAGCGACGAGGCTGCCGCCACCGCCCTGGCCACCCCCTCGCTCACCCTCACCGTGATTGAAAAATCCCTCACCCCAGACGGTGATTTCAGCGGGCTGACCAACCGCCAACTCACGTTCGCCCCGGCCACCACCGGCCTCTCGCCCGCCTTCTTCTTCGGCCGCCTGACCACCGAAAGCCACCCGTTTCTCATCAGCCGCGAATCCTACCAAGCTCTCGCCGCCGATTTGTTCGAAAAATAACAGCACCTAACTCGCAATCACTTAGATTGCTAGAAAACGCGGCCGCTCTAACAGATAGCATTCCCGCCGTCAGGGACGGCATATTCCTATATCCGTTTACCCCCGGAACGACTGCAACAAAAACCCCGATTCCTAGAGGTTACTGTATTATATCTCAGTGACTCTGTGGTGCGTACACGCCGGTCTGTGCGAGTGTGGCAGGCGATCCATGATCGGGCAAAGCCTGCACCCGGTGCTTCATGCTTCCAGCACTCTGGGGAGGGTGTTTTCCAGCGTATGGAAGAGTCCGTCGATGACGTTGGGATGACCGGCAAAGAGTTCATCCGGACCGCCGGCGTGAATGCCGTTGAAGGGCGACTCGTAGAGCGCGGCAGGTTCCATGAAGCCGCGGGAGGTGAGTTGGTCGATGATCAGCTCGACGAAGCGGATCTGCTGAGAGCCGAGGGAACGGTCGCTTAGGAAAGTGGCAAAGGCGGCTTTGGCGGCACCGCGCTCCATGCCGATGATGCGGCGGACGAGGTGGGCCAGAGTGGGGACCTCGTGGATCTGAAGCATGCTGGCGAGCAGGCGCTTTCCCTCATCCTCGCCGATCATCAGAAGCGTGCTTTCAAGCGACTGAAGGTCGGTGGGGGTGAGCGGCTGGTTGGTGCGGAGGCGCTGGATGGCAATCTCGTCCTGATGGCCGCGGAGGTATTCCTCGACCTTCTTGGCGTATTGGTTTCCGGTCATCTTGGGCATGTAAATGGCATCATCCTGACGAACACCGAGCACCTCGTCCTGGAAGTGGGTATAGACGATCGGGCGCTTGGATTTCTCGATGAACTGGACGAGTCCGCGCAGGCGGATGCGCAGCTCTTCGAGCGCGGTGAGATCGATGCCGTCCCAGAACTCGGAGGTTTGGATGGAGCGGAGGTAATCGAGCTGTTGTTTGACGGCGGGGATGGAGTCCTTTTCCTCAAGGCAGGCGGCGATCTCGATGACTTTCCTGCGGGTGGACTCGAAGGGGCCGACATCGTTCTCGACCAGGGCAAGCTGCATCCGCAAGGCGCTGAGGTCGAAGAAGCGGGCCGCGATCTCATCGGTCTCGATCTGGCTGGGCAGTCCGGCGACGTGGTTCTCGATGTCGTGGATGTCTGAATCCGTTAGGTGATCCCATGACTCCGCATTCCTGAACCGTTCGACATATTGGAGGTGGGCGCGCACCATGAAATTCTCCGGGTTCATGCCGGTGACTTCCCCGTGCAGGGTACGGGTTAAAATCACACGGAGTCCGCCAGAGGGTTCCAGCGCGGGAGATTTTTGGACGGCCGCGAGCAACTGAACGCGGCTCTTGAAGAGGCGTGTGCCCAGGGCCTCGCCGCCGCAGCCCTCGATACCGTTGGGGTTTTCGCGGAAGTAGTCGAAGTTGAAGCAGAAGTCGAAGATGCGGAAGTGCTCCTTGTCCAGGTCCGGGCCGAAGAGGTTTTTGCACAGGCGGGTGCCACGACCGATCATCTGCCAGAACTTGATCTTCGAGTAAAC
>JAYSPI010000090.1:0-4201 GCA_043722215.1 Prosthecobacter sp. | reverse complement strand
ATTCACCACCAGCGCGCGCCTGTTGTGTGCGATAGGTGCAGCGCCAACGCCAGCATCCGCCGGGTACCCTCCAACGCCTGCGTCGTCGCCGTGGCCGCTACCAGTTGATTGGCTGCCAGGGACGCCAGATTGCTGGCATATTCGTCGCGCTCGGCGTCTAACATCCCCAATGCCGACGTGAACACCGCAGGAGTGGTGATCGGCGGATGCCATACCCATGGCTTCGACGCGTCTGCCGCCTGTGCCATCGTCACACTGAGTAATAAAATGCTCGCGGCTTGCCAGATGCCAATCATCGCGTCTAATGATGGGAATCCTCCGCTCATTGGCAAGTGGCAATTCCCGAATCCTCCACCCACAAACCTAGAATCCGCACCGCCATGCGGGCGCTCGCTCGTGCTCAGTCGCTCGATTCACAGCCAGTGTGTGCGGCGCTTGACCGCTGGCTGGCCCGTCACCAGGGCATGCAATGCATCGCCGCGTTTGCCGCCCTGCCCGGCGAGGTCGATCTATCGACTTGGATTGTGCGTCACCCGGACCGGTGCTGGGTCTATCCGCGCGTGGTCGGATCATCCCTGACGTTTCACGCGGTCACTCATCCGCCCACCGAGCTCTTTCCAGGAGCCTTCCATGTTCGCGAACCCTCCCCTGACTTGCCCGAAATCCCCGTCGAACGAATCGACGCCTTCCTCTGCCCGGGCCTCGCCTTCGATCCTCACGGCGGACGCCTCGGGCGCGGGCGAGGGTTCTATGACCGAATCCTCGCCTGCGCCAAGCCCACCGCCGTAAAAACCGGCGTCTGCTTTCCTTGGCAGATCGTTCCCAACACCTATCAGGAGCCGCACGACGTGCGGATGGATGGGGTGGTCAGCGCTTAGCTCCTAGCCCGAAACTTCAAGGCGAAACTCCGGAATGCGGGTGAATATCCATTCGCCACTAGCCGTTTCACCAAAGAAGGCACCTGACACGCGCGCCCGCTTGGCGACGACGTGATAGCTGTGATAGGAAAAGTGGCCGCCCGGATGGATCACGGGATTTTGTCCGACCAAGCCATCCCCCTCGACTACGCTGACTTCGCCGCCATCCTCGCGCACCACCCACTTGCGCGCCCGCAGCGTCACCGACTCCGGTGAATCATTGTGAATCGAAATAAAATACACAAACGGGTGCGGCTTCTCCGGCGGCGCGGCCAAACTCGGCATATGAACCACATCGTCCACCGTCACGCGGAGTCCCTCGTATTCCCGAATCGAAACGGCCATGACTCATCGTCCCGCGCAATCCCTCCCCTGCCAAGCAGGATTTCCTGCCCACCCACCGATTTGCCACCCTAGTCCGCCGCCGTGCCCGCCGGCTTGCACCGCGCATGGCGCTCGGCCAGCGACCAGGCCACCTCGGGCACCAGCGACCGCCAATGCGGATCGTCTGCTAGAATCATTCGACAGACATCGCGCCCGGTAGCAGCTAACAGCGCAAGATCACCGCTGGCGACTCCTTGGATGCTCCCATTGTCGATAAAGTGCTGATAGAGGTGACGGCAGTTCTCCGGAGCGAGAAACGTCTCGGTGGTCACCAACTCGCCGGTGCGGCGGTTGTGCCATGGAAAAACCTGCAGAGTAACCCCCGCTTTGAATAGGCGACCAAATGACTCTAATAGCCCGCCAGCTAGATTCTCCGACCACTTCGCCTTGAACAACTCGTTGAGCAAGCCGATACTCAGTACGATCCCCACCGGCTGGTCGGTGCAACGGTTGAGAAACGCTGCGATCCGGTGAAACTCGGCACAGCGCGACACCAGAACGGTTTTCCCCAGTGCTTGCAGTGCGTCGGCACGGTCAATAAAATCCACAGCATCGATGGTCGAATCGCGCAGCAGATTGTGCATCGATATTTCGCACAGCTCGATCTCTGAGCCACCGTCACGCCCGGCGAGCGCGCGCTCGAAGCTGAGGCGTGCTTGTTCGAGCATGGCGAGGTGAAGGTTCATCACCGGGTCGAAGCTGCCGCGCAATAACAACACCGGGCGGCGGTACAGCGCCTCGGACGGCTGCACCACCTCGCCATCTGGCAGAAACATCGTCGCGTCCGTTAGACCGCTCGCCACCAACTGCAGTGCGCACAAACGGTTGTCAAAAAAACCATACCCATGGCCGCTGAACTTGAGTAAATCCACTTCCACCCGCCCGGATGTTAGATTATCGATTAACGATGCCGTGAATTTTGCGAGGTGGCCGCGGTGGCGAAACGCCGCGTGAATCAAGTTCACCCCGATGATGCCCAGGGCCTCCATCTGGTCGATGGCGCGCGAATCGAGCAGCCTGACATGCAGGGTAATGTCGGAGGGAGGATCACCGGGGTGGAGTTGGAAGCGCACGCCGAGCCAGCCGTGGCACTCGCCGCTATCCATGTAGCCGCGGGCGCGCACTGTGTTGCAGAACGAAAAAAAGGTGGTCTTCGGACCGCGACTCGGGCCCAGGCGCTCCAGCAAAATCGCGTTCTCATGATCAAGCATCGCCGCCAAGCGCCCGGCTGAAACGTAACGACCGGTGTGACCGTAGAGTGCGTCACTCATGGTCATATCATAGGCAGAAATCGTTTTAGCGACCAAGCCGGCCGCACCCGAAACGCGGAAAAACCAATTGGCGGTTTCCTGGCCGGCGCCGATTTCGGCGAAGGTGCCGTAGATCTGCGGATCGAGGTTGAGTTCCAGGGCCTTGTCGTAGGTCGTCGGGGTCACGGCGGTAATTCGGGTTCCAGCACCCAGCCATCAGCGACTAGCCTCTCAATGAGTACTTGGTTGTTAGATTGCGGCAGCTCGGGAAACTTCAGCGCGAGCGTTACCCGGACGCTGGTGGCTTCAGGCGGCGGACGCAGCGCGGCATTGACTTTAGATCCGCGCGGCGCGTAGCCATAGATGGCATGGGATTCATCCGGTGAGGTTAGGCGATATGCCTGCCACTTGAGGTCATCGGCAAAGGCGAAGTTATAGTAATCCACAGCGCTCAGGAGGACGCGGAATGCTCGCGGCGTAGTCGGCTTGGTCGTCAGGAATTCCTCCCATGGCATCTCCGACCAACCAACCCAACTCTCCCAATCGATTTTAAGCCCCTGCGCGGTGGTGACAAAGGCCAGCGATTGTTCCGCATGGTTACGGGTTCTTACCTTAAGCGTGCTGACCGCCCCATAACGGTCCACCAAGCGGTTGGTGTTGAATTGCGCCATGCCGAAGGGTTCGAGTTTTCCCCCTGCGTAATGCTGGCGCATCCTCGCCTCAGCCACTCCTGGATCGCGGACCAGCGGCAGGAGATCGTCAACCCGCTGGGCATCGAGAAACCGTTGGGCCAACAGCTCCGCCTCAGCCAAAAAGGCAGCGTCAGTGCGCACGGGTGCCGGATCCACCGCCACCGGGTGCTTGGGTAGAACTGCTAGCTGGCCGTCCACCGTCGGTGGGCGAGGTGGTTTGCTGCCGAGTAGGATCGCCAGTACGCCCGCAAGGATCACCACAAACAGTGCGCCACCCCCCATTAACCACCAGAACATTTGACGCCGTTCGCCGCGACTCAAGTGGCCTGAAACGCTGGGCGCGTGGTCCCATGCTTGGTCCGCCACGGGTCGAATTCCCCTTGTTCGATGAGCCTCCACTCGCGGTACCCATTCCTCACCCGCTGTCGTAACCGTCACTAATGGCGGCGTACTCTCCCCCACTAGCGGAATTCTCAAGAGATGGTGACAGCTCGGACACTCCACCCCCAGCCCGGCATGCTCTGGCGGCACACGAAATACCAACCGGCAATTCGGACATACATAGCCACCCCACCGGCGGGAATTCTCCATCGTCTCTGGCACGCCCCACCCTGCCCTGCCCGACTCTCGAAACGCAAGCCCCGGATGGCGGAATCTCATGCCCGATGACCCATCTCGCATGATCCCACATCGCGGGCTTCAGCACCGCCAACATGCTACCCCATGCTGGAGTACACCTGCTTCCGCCCCAGCAGAAACTCTGAGGCTCCTAACTGCGCCAAATCAGGCGCAGCGCATCCAGGCGAATCCGGGGCGACGCAAGCGCCAGTTGGGATTCATCGCGGCAACGGCGCAGCGATTCGAGTTCGTTGACGGACACCTGGGGGTTGCGGGTGGAGAGGTCTAGCAGACGCTCGATTTCCGCATCTAGGGCCGCGGCCGCCCGCTGGCGGGCGGC
>JAYSPI010000089.1:0-2945 GCA_043722215.1 Prosthecobacter sp. | reverse complement strand
TGGGGGTGGGTGAGATGGGGGTGGGTGAGATGGGGGTGGGTGAGAATCCAAGGGGGCGTCTCACCGGCGGCGAGTGTCTAGCGGATTTTCCGGGCGTCGAGGAAAATCGCTGGCAGAGTTAGATGATTCGGCGCGGGTGGGGGAATGCACTCAGTACGCGGCCGGGTTGCAAGCGGCCAGAGCACTCAGGCAAGGCGTCGATTTCTAGCGAGGCGACTGTTAGGGCGAGCTCAGCGGTACGCGGAGCCATGGTACGAGACGCCATAGCAAACACATCGAGCGAGTTATCACGGTGCGCTCGTTCCCGGATGCGTTCAGCGGTCGACGAGCGACCGTTCAATCATGCTGCGAAAGTGGTGGCAGCGGTGGGGAATGACCGTCGCTGCCACTGAGTGGATTCCATGAGCACGTCCTGCGGCGAGACGGGCTCAGTCGGCGGATTGTTCGAGGAGGAGTTGGAGGATTTTGCGTGCGGACTCGGGGATGACGGTTCCGGGGCCGAAGATGGCGGCTGCGCCATTTTGATAGAGGAAGTCGTAGTCCTGGGCAGGGATGACGCCGCCGCAGACGACCATGATATCGTCGCGGCCGAGTTTTTTGAGTTCGGCGATGAGGGTGGGTAGCAGGGTTTTGTGGCCGGCGGCCAGCGAGCTCATGGCGACGACGTGGACGTCGTTTTCGACGGCTTGTTTGGCGGTTTCCTCTGGGGTTTGGAAGAGTGGGCCGATATCGACGTCGAAGCCCATGTCGGCATAGGCAGTGGAGACGACTTTGGCGCCGCGGTCGTGACCGTCTTGGCCCATTTTGGCGACCATGAGTCGTGGGCGGCGGCCTTCGGCAGCCTCGAATTGTTGGATGAGGTCGGGGATGTCCTTCATATCGCCTTGGTTGCTGAATTCCTTGCCGTACACGCCGGAGATCGATCGAATGACCGCCTTGTAGCGGCCGAAGTGGACTTCCATGGCGTCGGAGATTTCACCGAGCGACGCGCGTGCTTGTGCGCACTCGATGGCCAGGGCGAGTAGGTTGCCATCGCCGCCGCCTGCGCAATCGGTGAGCGCCTTGAGGGTGGCTTGGCACTTGGCTTCGTCGCGTTCGGCGCGGAGTTTTTGGAGGCGTTCGATTTGTGAGAGACGGACGGCGGTGTTATCGACGTCCAGGATGTCGATGGGCGCTTCTTGGGCGAGGCGATACTTATTGACGCCGACGATGGTTTCCTCGCCGGAGTCGATGCGTGCTTGGCGGCGTGCGGACGCCTCCTCGATGCGCATTTTTGGGATACCGGCCTCGACGGCTTTCGACATACCGCCGAGTTCGGCGGCTTCCATGATGTGGCCCCACGCGCGGTGGATGAGTTCGTGGGTGAGGGCTTCGAGATAATACGAGCCGCCCCATGGGTCGATGACGCGGCAGATCGACGTTTCGTCCTGGAGGAAAATCTGGGTGTTGCGGGCGATGCGGGCGGAGAAGTCCGTGGGCAGGGCGATCGCTTCATCGAGGGCGTTGGTGTGCAGCGATTGGGTGTGGCCGAGGGTGGCGGCCATCGCTTCGATGCAGGTGCGCGAGATGTTATTGAACGGGTCTTGTTCGGTGAGGCTCCACCCGGATGTCTGCGAGTGAGTCCGCAGCGCCAGGGATTTCGGGTTTTTCGGGTTGAACGTTTTGACGATTTTCGCCCAGAGGACGCGAGCTGCGCGCATTTTTGCCACTTCCATGAAGTGGTTTTTCCCTTGAGCCCAGAAGAACGACAGGCGCGGCGCGAAGGCGTCGATATCGATGCCTGCGGCGATGCCGGTGCGGAGGTATTCCCAGCCATCGGCTAGGGTGTAGGCCATTTCGAGGTCGGCGGTGGCACCCGCTTCCTGCATGTGATAGCCGGAGATAGAGATTGAGTTAAACTTGGGCATTTTCTGCGAGGTGAACTCGAAGATATCGGCGATGATCTTCATCGACGGGCCTGGTGGATAGATATAGGTGTTGCGCACCATATACTCCTTGAGAATGTCATTTTGGATGGTGCCAGCGAGTTGCTCGAGGGTGGCTCCTTGTTCTAGGGCGGTGACGATGTAGAACGCGAGGATCGGGAGGACCGCGCCATTCATGGTCATGGAGACCGAGACTTTATCGAGCGGGATGCTATCGAAGAGCACCTTCATATCGAGAATCGAGTCGATGGCCACGCCCGCCTTGCCGACGTCGCCCACGACGCGTGCGTGGTCCGAGTCATAGCCGCGGTGGGTAGCGAGGTCGAACGCGACGGAGAGGCCTTTTTGGCCGGCGGCGAGGTTGCGGCGGTAGAAGGCATTCGACTCCTCAGCGGTCGAGAACCCGGCGTATTGGCGGATGGTCCACGGCTGGAAGCAATACATCGTGGCATACGGGCCGCGCAGGAACGGCGCGATGCCCGCCTGATATTTCAGGTGCTCCATGCCGTCGATGTCTTCTTCGGTATAGAGGGGTTTGACCGGGATTTTTTCCATGGTATCCCACACGATCGAGCCGATCGGTTGGCCATGCTCGTTTTCGAGCGCTTGGCACCATTGGTCGTAGCCGGTGGTGGACGGCGTGGTGGTGTAGGGGATTTCTGCGAAGTTCGGACGGCTCATAGCGGAGAAATGGTTGATGATTGGAAAGGAATGCTGCAACTATGGAGTTAGATCACTCCCGCTCCTTTGAGGAGTTGATAGTTAAGTTCGTAGTTGTTGCTGCGCACATTGACGAAGTCATCGACGCCGGCGGCGCGCCACGCGGATTCGTTGTCCCCGGGTGCGCCGGCGACTAACAAGGTGATGGCGGGTTTGGCGGCTTTGATGGCGGCAGCGAGAGGAGCGACGGTTTCCTGATAGGTAGCGTCGTCCGAGGTGATTACCGCGATGGTGGCCGGGCTGGCCGTGAGGGCGGCCACTGCGTCGGCAGGGGTGGCGAAATCGCGGGAGCCGTCGATG
>JAYSPI010000088.1:0-3043 GCA_043722215.1 Prosthecobacter sp. | reverse complement strand
GATCTGGAATGTGACGCGCCAGTGTTCCACGGGGATCGCTTGCACCGTCACGCCTGGGATTTTGATTTGCTCGGCATGCGGGCCGACTGCCTTGACGTCGGCGGTGAGCGGAATGTCACTGGCTTGGTTGAGTGCGGTGCCAGCAAACTCGACGATGACTGAGCGTTGGTCGGCTTGGCTTGGAGAGAGCCCGCTGCGGGTAGCGACCACCCGTCCGTTTGCTTGCGACGGATTTTCGTCCATCGTCCAATGTTGGCGATACGAGAATTCGATGCGGTCGCCGGGTTGCGGAACACGGGCGGGTTGCCACATGGCCACCGTGTTGTCCGCCAGTTCGTTGGTCGTCGGAATCTCCATCAGGATCACGCGCCCAGCACCCCAATCCGACGTCGGCTCAACCCACAGCGACGGTCGCAGGTGGTAGTTGGCCTCAGTGTCCTGGTACGCGGTGAAGTGGCGGTCGCGTTGCAGCAGGCCAAAACCATCGCATTTTTCCATATCGAACGAGTCGAGTTCCAGTTTGCCGGTGTCATTGCTGAGTGGGTGCCACAGGCGTTCGCCGGTGCCCATGCGGATCGCCAGGCCATCTGAGTCGTGAACTTCGGGCCGGAAATCATCGAAGTGGCGACGCGAGTTCTCGCCAAACCAGAACATGCTGGACATCGGGGCGATGCCGAGGCGCTGCACGGCGCGGCGTGCGAAGAGGACCGCGCGCACATCGACCAAGGTTTCGTTGCCCGGGGCGACGCTGAATTCATAGGCTCCGGCGTACGATGGCCCGTCGAGTAGCGCGTAGAACCGCGCTTGGGTTTGGCCCGCTTCGGGTTTGCGCAACCAAAATTCGCGGAACCCGGGAAACTCTTCGGTGACGTCATTGACGCCGGTATCCACCGCGATGCCCCGCGAGGAAATCCCATAACGTTGGTTTTTACCTAGGGCGCGCCAGTAGCTCGCCCCTTGGAATGTGACGAGTTCATCGAAGTTCCCCGGGGTGTTGAGTTCGGCGTGGAGGCGGAATCCGGCGAACCCGCCATCCGATGGTAGGTCGCCGTGCTTTTGGACCAATGGTCCGTAGTTGAAATACGCCTCGGCCAGGCGAATCTGTTGTTGGTGACTGCTGGTGAATTCGTGAAGAATGACCGGGTCGCGATACAGGTAGCCGGGATGGAAGAACATCGCCCGAAACGGCAGATTCTCGGTGGCCCACAATGCCTGGTTCGGGTTGAAGCGGATATCCCGATATTGATCATAGCTTAACTTGCTGAGCCAGGCGGGGTCTTTGTCGTGGTTGGGCGCGACGTACGGTTTGTTGGCGAGATCACGCGCCCGACTTTGAATGCTGTCAAACCCGAGGTCCTCGCGTTCCCATGTCTGGCCCCATGCGGATGCGGTGAGAGCGACGGTCGCTAAAAGTGTGAAAATCCTTGGCACAGCGAGTTTCATAGGATGGATGCGCCTATGCCGTCAAGAAGAGCAATGGGGAATTCTCGCTAGTCTCCCAACCATAGGGCCGCTCGATCCATCCTCCACTCGCGACGCTCACTGTCACCCACACCCCCCAATGCGCGTCGCCTGATAGGTCACAATCCCATCAAAATCGGTGTCGTCCGGATGACTGACCGGTCGCCTCGGGTCAAAATCCAGAAACCACCGGTCAAGCTGGAAGCCGGTCCGCTCGAGAAGGCAGAGCATTTCATCGTGCTCAATCCAGCGAATCGTCTGACGCGATTGGTGGCGAATCGGCGGCTCGCCCGTGAGCGAGTAGCGGTGCTCACGATGGAGCCGCTGGTTCGGCCGGTCCAGTACGTGGCGGGTTTCTAAGCGCCCCTCCCGGCCATCACCTAGGGTGACCTGGTGGTCGCTGTACCATTGGTTTTCCGGCAGGTCACCTAATAGCTCCGCATAGGGCATGAATACGGTGAGATAGAGACCGCCCAGGTTCTCTAGCAGTCCGTGCCAATGGCGCAGCACCGGTTCGGGGTCAGCCGCTAGCTGGAGCGTGAACGCCGGCGCCAGCAGCGCCGCATAGCGCTGCCTGCCCTGCCTGCCCTGCCAGTGGGTCATGTCGCCAAGATGCACGACGGGTGCGAGGCCGAGCCGGGCGGCACGGATTTTGCCGAGAGCGTGCATGTCGGGTGAGAGTTCGAGACCTTCGATCTCCACCCCGGCCGCCATCAACGGCAGCATCAGGCGGCCCGATCCCGCGCCGATTTCCAGCGCCAACCCTGGATGCTTTGGTAAAAAATCCGCCATCAGTCGAACCTCGGCGCCATCGTCCTCAGCCTCCCAAAACGCATCGTGCAACTCGGCTTCGAGCGAGAGGTAGGGCTGTGACATGCCGATGGGTTTACGATGGATGCCTCAGCCAGGGCGAGTCGGAAATCCTCCAACCGCAGCCCCCTCAGCTTGCCTCGCCTCACTCACCCACTAGGTCCAGGCCCTGCAAGGTGTCGGCGAAGGCAACGGTGCGAACCGTGGAATCGAATCACTCGCTCCATATCCGGTCTGCTCGAACTGCGATGCGGGGCCCCGCGTGGCCTGTCGCTCAGGTGAGCGGGTATTCACCATCGTCATCGACGCCATGCCAACCGAGCCGTCCGAAGGCCCGCAAGATCGACACGCCCGGCTCTCCCTCTTCTTCGCCCTCGCCGTGCTCGATGGTCGCGGCATTGATCAGTCCGCCGTTGGACAGGATGCTGATGACCGTGTCATAACATTCGAGGTGAATCCAATCACCCCACGCCTTGCCCTCGTGGCGCGGCGTTAAAAATTCCTTGCGAAGTGCAGCGAGCAATTCGGTCAGAGTGGTGGGATCAGCGGATTTGGGTAGGCGGATGAGTGTTTCCATTCGGCAGGTGAGAAGGGAGGTTGAAACAAGAATCTGAACAATAAACGAGATTATTTTGCAGGTCTACGAGTGATTGCTAGGGCGATCGGCTTGATCTGAAGTGGTCCCGCGAAACGGAGCCAGTGTCCTAGCGATGGCGCGGGAGGTTTCGGGAGTCTAGAAAGACACCGAAACCAAGGAAACGAACGAGAAGAA
>JAYSPI010000087.1:0-3176 GCA_043722215.1 Prosthecobacter sp. | reverse complement strand
GATAGTGTTTGCATCTGGGTGTCATTCTTTCTGGCGCAACGACCGACTACAGCCGATGTCTCATCCACTCTCCGGTGTCATTCTACTTGGCGCAATGCGACTCTGTTATAACTGCTTTTTTCTGATATTTTTCACTTGCAGCCCGACCCCCGCATGGTATCACTGCCGCGGCCAAGTGAGCGACGCTCACTTGCAACGGGTTACAGAGCCATAACCCGTCTGATTCCAGCCAATGCCTCGGTAGCTCAGTTGGTAGAGCAGTTGACTCTTAATCAATTGGTCCTTGGTTCGAATCCAAGCCGGGGTACCCCATCATCTTTGCCCCATTGGGGGCCAGCCTGCGAACTTTCATTGCGGGGGCGCAAAACACCATCACCGGTTCGGTGATCCCTTGCCAGCTCTCTGCCCAAGTGGCGGTGAGTCGAGGGCTCCACCCGGTGGCAAGGCTCCACCGTTACGGGTGCAGGGTGGGTGCCTTGGCAGGAGTCTGGATTTTAGCCTTGATCGCGTCGATGAGCGGGCCGCCGGTATCCTTCTGAAAGCGGATCGCCATTCCGATGCCAAACACGGCTAGGGCCAGCAGAATCACTAACGGAATCACGCTGCCGCCACCGTCCGTTGGCTCACTGGGTTCCTCGAGCATAGCCAGCGCGCGGGTTGGATCATCGCGCAACGGCGGCAGTCGCGAGGTGGACTTTTCGGGTTGCCACGAGACGGGAGGTCCGTCGTGGACTCTTTCCTCGGTGAGCGCCACCTGTTCCTCCTGGGTGAGGGTGAAATCAAAGGTGACATCGCCGAGTTTTAGCGACATTCCGTTATATAGGGGGATTTCCGCGCTGCTCTGGTCATCGAGTTTGATGCCATTGGTCGAATTCATATCGCGCAGGAGGTATCCGCCGCTGACGCGCAGCATCTGTGCGTGCTTTACGGAGACCGAGCCGCTGTCGATGACGATATCATTGTCGGCGTCACGCCCGAGGGTGACCGAATAACGGTCGAGTTGGAACCGGTAGGGTTGTGGAGTTTTTTCGGGAACAGTGATGATGACGCGTGGCATGATGGTGAAACGGTTTTCGCCCGGAGCTTTCTAGCAATATAAAGGCGAGGATTGCACGCTCTTTTTACAGCCTTGTCAGTGCGCTCACCACGCTGGAAGATTTACGCCGATGAAACTTCGCGTCCGTGTCACGCCCAACGCCCACCGCAGCGCGATCGTCGGTTGGCACGATGATCCACAGGTAGGGCGTATCATGCGGGTGCGGGTGGCGGCCCCGCCGGTCGAGGGCAAGGCCAACGCGGCTTTGCGCGATTTCCTTGCTGCTGCCTTAGGTCTGCCCAAATCGAAGGTGGTACTCGATAAGGGCAGCACCTCCCGCATCAAATCCTTTGATATCCCCGACGGCACGCGGCTTCCACCCCTGTCGCCATGCGGGTAAGCGCGCGAGCCAGTGAGCCCCTCTGCTACGCCGACGATGGCTGCTGGCGCTGGCTGCTGGCGCTGGCTACAACCCTTTGGCTAGGGCACGTACCAGCTTCGGTCCTTGATAGATGAATGATGTATAGATCTGGACGAGTACTGCGCCGGCGCGGATTTTTTCGCGAGCATCCTCGAGCGACGAGATGCCGCCGACGCCAATGAGTGGGATGCGCCCGCCAAGGTGGCTGGCGAATGCCCGCAGGACTTCCGTGCTTTTCCCGAGCAGCGGTCGCCCTGAGAGGCCGCCCGCCTCACCTGCGCGCGGGTGGTCAGCTACTACGGTGCGTTCGAGAGTGGTATTGGTGGCAATCAAGCCGTCCAGTCCCCCGTCGAGAAACACCCGCGCCAAATCACGAATCTGCGGCTCATCGAGATCGGGTGCGATCTTGAAGAGCAGGGGGACTTGCCTGCCGTGCTCCACCGCGAGCTGCGCCTGGGCGGTCTTTAGTTGATCTAGCAGGCGGGCGCTGGCCTCTGCGCCCTGCAAATCGCGCAGGCCTGGGGTGTTGGGTGACGACAGATTGACTGCGATGTAGTCGGCCACGGGATATGCTTGGCGGAGGCAGGCGAGATAATCATCGGCGGCATGCTCGTTGGGAGTGTCCTTGTTTTTACCGATATTGAAACCGATGACGCCGCGGAAGGTGGAGGACTTGCGCACGTTGGCGACTCCTTCCTTAATGCCCGGGTTATTGAAGCCCATGCGGTTGATGATGGCCTCGTGTGGGATCAAGCGGAACACGCGCGGTTGCGGGTTACCGCCTTGTGGGCGTGGGGTGATCGTGCCGATTTCCACGCACCCGAACCCCAGCCGGCCTAGCGCATCAATCGTGTCGCCCTCCTTGTCCAGTCCTGCGGCCAGGCCGACCCGGTTAGGAAATCGCAAGCCCATCACCTCGACGGGCGTAGCGAGCTCATCGGCTGGATAAACCATGCCCAGGGCCCCGCTGCGTTCGGCAACTTTTAAAGCCGTCAGGCTTAAATGGTGGGCGGTTTCCGGGTCAAACCGGAATAAACCGGCGCGTAACAGGGGATACAGGGCGTCAATCACGCCCCAAAATTGCAACTATCCACGGCTTTGTCGAATCCAGGTTTTATTCCCAGGTTTTCACTCCTCGGTGGATCGCTTCACGAACGGCGCCCAACCTGCGACGATCGGTCGCAGGCCACCTGCCAGCCGCTCATGTGAGGGGCTCCTTCGTCCCATTCCCGCAGTGGACGCAGGTGGGGATGGGGGCGAGCCGTTAGATAAGCAAACGCCAGTCTGGGCGCATTAAAGAAAAAAAAGTAATAATTTCTTCCAATTGGGTAAATAAAGGGATAAATCCGCTGTGGCAACGCTATCTCCATAACCCCACACGATCATGACCTACGAATCCGAAGGCAGTTTGAAACTCTACCTGCGTGAGATTTCCAAAACACCCTTGCTGACTGCGGCTGAGGAATTGGAGCTCGCCGAGCGCATCAAGCAGGGCGATCCTGAGGCTCGTTCACATATGATTCGCGCCAACCTGCGCTTGGTGGTCAAAATCGCCCAGGATTATGCCAACTACGGGATGCCTGTCACCGACTTGATTTCAGAAGGCAATATCGGCCTGATGAAGGCGGTCGAACGCTTTGATCCCGATAAGGGCGGCAAACTCTCCACCTATGCCGCGTGGTGGATCAAACAATCGATCAAGCGGGCGCTGGCCAACCA
>JAYSPI010000086.1:0-5730 GCA_043722215.1 Prosthecobacter sp. | reverse complement strand
GAGGCCGCTCGCCGGACATCGTCCACGGTGACTCCCTGGATGGCGGCGACGTGGTTGCGGGTAAAATCGAGGTCGCGAGCTTCGTGCCAATTGGATGCGAGATCGGACGCCCTGCCGGAGGCCGTGGTGAGCGAGCGAAACTGGCTGGTGGCGATTTGGCGTTTGGCTTTGGCGAGATCCATGTCGAGGGGGGCGCTTGCTAGGGCGGCCAGTTCCAGGTGGATTGCCTGGATGAGTTCATCGCGGTTGGCGGGTTCGGCATCGGCAGAAATGCCGAACAGGCCGGCGCGTCCGGGGCCGGTCCATGAGAACGATGATATTTCGAGGGCCAGGCCGCGTTCTTCGCGCAGGGTGAGGTGGAGGCGGGACGCGTACCCGCGTCCGAGGATGGCGGCCAGCACGTCAAAGGCGGGGGCATCTGGGTGATCGAGGGCGGGGATTTTCCAAGCCATGGAGATCCGGCTGGCGGGGACGGCGAAGGTTTCGCGGGCATAGCGAGGACCGAGTTGCGGTGGATCGCTGGCGATAAAGGGTTCGTGGCCACCGCCCGACACGCAATCGGCGGTGAGCTCGGCCACCCGTTGGCGCACGTCCGCTGGTTCAAAATCGCCGGAGATCACCACGCACCCACGACCCGGTGTGTAGCGAGTCCGCTGGTAGTGGGTGAGGTCTTCATACCGGAGTGCGTCAAAGCGTTGGCGGTGGCCGATGACTGGGTGGCATCGTGGGTCGAGGTGAAAGGCGGTGGCTAACAGCAGGCGGGTGGCCGCGTTGTTCGGGTCATCGAGCCCCATGTCGATTTCGCGGCGGATCACGTCTTTTTCCTTCGCGAACTCGCACTCGGGGAGAATCGGAAAAAACACCAAGCCGGTTAGGCATTTCAAAAACAGGGGTAACGACGCAGCTGGCCCGTCGATGTAATAAACCGTGCGGTCGAAGCTAGTGTAGGCATTCCAGTGGCCACCGGCGGCTTGGACGGTGGCGGCTAGGGTGTCGGCATCATAGTCGCGGGTGCCCTTGAAGACCATGTGCTCGAGGAAATGAGAAAGCCCCGCCCCGAGGTGAGTGTCCTCGTGGATGCTGCCGGTGGCCATCCAGATTTGGGTGCTGACGACGGGCGCGGTGGGATCGGGATCGAGGATCAGGGTCAGGCCGTTGAGTAAAGTCTCAACGGTGGCGGTGGTGACAGGGTATTCCATGAGTTTTTGGGCGGGGAGAGGCGACGCTGTGTCAGGCCAGGTGGGAGTGCGGGTTACGGCGCGTTGACCTTGAATGGCAGGGCGACGGATGGAAACTCCTTGAGCGTCAGGCTGAATATCAGGCCGTATTCTTGGGTGAGGCGGTTGTCCCGAATCGTGAAGCCCATGCCGGCCACCCAGTTGCCCAGATCTCGGTGAATCGAGTATTGTTGGAATTCCACCGTACTGTCGTCGAGTTCGAGTACATGGTAGGTGCCGAGTCCCCAATTTTCCGACAAGCGGGTGTAGGTGTGGATGTCGAAGCTATTTGCGTTAGGTAGCAGGGGTTGGCCGCTCAAGCGGTGGGTGCTCATGGTGAAATCGAAGTAATTCGTGGGCATGAAATGCAGGTAGGAGTTGAACTCATTGTAGTTCGCGCTGTTATAAGCGATCGGGAACTGGGTGTTGAGTCCGATACTCATCCACGGAAGGGGCTGCCATTGTAAGTCATTATAAATGTTAGAAAACGCCTGCTCGTTGTCGGGTGCCTGAATGAACGCATTCACGTAGGTGTCCAGATAGAACCAAGAAAAATTTTGGTTATCGCGTTTGGTGATGAGCGAGTTGCGGGCGCCGATGCGCATCACATTCCAACTTTGCAGCTCATCGGTGGCGGTGAAACGCATTGGGTCTAACGGCAGTGGGCGGGTGGTTGGCGTGAGCCGGTCCACCCGCGGGTCTTCAAGCGCCAGGTTGTTGGCGGATAGAATCGACCAATTGCCATACGGTTGGCAAACGTGGAGGATGCCGTTGAGTCCCCAGTCATGGTTCTGATAGGTGCCGTAGTCCTTGGTGAATTTGAGTGAGGATTCGACGCCAGCGTGCAGTTGGGTGCGGTTGGAGTCTCCTTCGGCACCCTCCACGGCGAAGTAGCGAGAATAGCCGACACCGGCATCCGGGGTGACACTGAGGAATCCACCGAACATCATCGGCATGGACAGCGTCTGATAGGTGTTGAAGCGCCCGTAGCTCGCGTCGAGCAATTGGGTTTTGATTGCTTGGCGGCGCGGGTCGCCGAGCGGCAGGGCAAGCATTTTTTCCGCCATCTGGAGTTCGTAGCCGCTGAGTTGGCCGAGGAGTTGCCTGGCCGCAGGATCTGCTAGGGTGAGTCCTAGCAGCGGGTTGAGGATCGCGCTTTGGGTGCCGTCGGCAGCCTGTTGGCCGATGAGGCCGAGCGAGGCATTGCCTTCGTGGAGGATGGGTAGTCCGAACAAGGGGGCGCGCACGCGGTCGTAGGCGAGTTCCGGCAGGCGGGTGTCGGTGCGATAGAAGTCGTTGACCCGGAATCTAGCATAAAGTGAGGTGAGCGAGTTATCATCGCGGCGGTAAATTCCGACGGTGTTATCTGGGGTGGGGTCGATGCGGTAATCTTCGCGGGCAAAATCCTGGAGGTAGTATTGATCGCTTAGGAGCGTGAGGTTCGAGTCCACACGCCAAGCGGCATCATCCTGGAGCTGCGGGGTGATCCGGTATTTGAATTTGGCCGCATAGCGGCTGGAGCTTAGCGATTCGCGCGGGATGCCCGTGGTGCTCGTTTCAGGCGATAAGTCGTCGAGGTAGAACAGGCTTAAGCCGCTGATTTCCTTGTAGTTCTCAAGCCGGGTATCGACGAGATCGACGCCCGTGCCTAGGCCGCGGGCTGCGCGCAGGTCGAAGTGCCAGCGCGACAGCAACCAGGCATCCTTGGAGTCGCCGGTGACGGGGTCGGTGGCTCCGCCGAGCATCACGCCGTAGGTGTTGAGGATGTAGGCCCCCCAGGTGGAGCGGGCGCCGGGCAGCATATGGTACCCGAGATCTGCCTTGAGCGGCTGGCTCAAATAGGGCAACCAGAACACTGGCGTGTCCTTGGCGTAGAGCCATAGGTTGCTGAAAACAATCCGATCCTCCGGGTAAATCGTCGTTTTTTTTGCGCGAATCCAGAAGTTGGGTTTTTCCACGTCGTGGGTGGTGACGCCGCTGTCGTGGCCGACATAGACGGGTTTATTCCCGTGTGGTTCGACATTGAACTTACCGGCTTCGAGGAGGATCGGGTCGAGCGACGCGCGCAAGCCGCTGGCATCGAGGAATTTTCGTTCGTAGTAATAGACGGCGCGGGCACCGCGCTGGAGCGAGTTGCCCTGATAGACGGCGACATTTTTCTCGAAGGTGACGGACTTGGTTTTCAGATCGAGCACCGCAGTATTGGCGAAAACTTCCAAGCCGCTGTCGCCGGTGACGCGCACTGGGCCGCCGAAGCGGATGCCGGTTTCGACGTTGCCCTCGATGGTGCCGCCTTGATTGTTGATGGTGAGTTCGGTGGGCATCACGAACTCGATTTTGCCGGGTGTGCCGCTCACGGCGATGGGCGGCGGCACCGGGGTGGTGGAATCCACCGCGGGTGTCGGCCCGGGGACTGGCAGGACTTGCGCATCCTGCGCGCCTAGCGGTAGCAGCAGCAGTGGAAGGAACAAGGCACCGGATTTCAACATCACCGGAATCAGAGAACCCTCGGCCAGCGAAGTAAAGCGCGAAAGCCATGGTGGGAAAGCGGTTTACCTGCGGGGGATTTGCGGCATAGTTGGCTCATGGATTCTATGCCACGGGTCGCGATTCTCGGTGTAACTGGGTTGATTGGTCGTGGGTTGCCTGCATTGCTCGCGCAGCAGGGGATCGCGTGCACCGGGGTGAGCCGGGCTGCTGGCGGCCACCAGATGGTTGGCGTGGATCGCTGGCAAACCCCCGCAACTCTGGATTTTACCGACCATCACGCGGTGATCAATTTGGCCGGCGAGCCGATCAGTCGCCGCTGGACCACTGCCAATCGCCGCTTGTTTCAGGAGAGTCGGGTCACCGTGACCCAGCAGGTCGTGGCGGCGATCCGCCGGGTGCCGCTTGAGAAGCGTCCAAAAACCCTGATCAATGCTTCGGCGGTGGGGATTTATGGGGACCGTGGCGATGAAGTGCTCACCGAAGCCTCCCCGCTAGGACTGGGCTTCCTCGCGGAACTCTGCCAAAGGTGGGAAGCCGCAGCGCAGGCAGCGAAGCCATTGGGGGTGCGGGTGGTTTGCCTGCGCACGGGAGTGGTATTCGGGCGCGAGGGGCCGGCATTTCGAAAATTGGCATGCTTGTTCAATGCGGGCCTGGGCGGCAGGCTGGGCTCCGGTCGGCAGTGGTTGCCGTGGATTCACCTCGACGACCACCGTGCGGCCATGATGCATGCTCTGGGTTCCGATGCCTTGGCAGGGGCGGTCAATTGCACGGCCCCGGCGGCTGAGCGCAACCGTGGGTTTACCCGCAAACTCGCCGCCGCGCTTCATCGCCCGGCGATGCTGCCGGTGCCAGCGTGGGCGCTGACGTTGGCGCTCGGGGGATTTGGTAGCGAATTACTAGCCAGCCAGCACGCCCGGCCTACCGCACTCGTGGGCGATGGGTTTGAGTTTCGCTTTCCGACCTTGGAGTCAGCCTTGGCGGATTGGCTCGCTTAGGTGGCGACAGGCGGCGCGGACGGCGGCGCACTGGGCGGCGATGCGTGCCGACAGTGGGGCGTAGCTTGGCGTTTCGAAGGTGAAGGAAAGCGGGCACCCATGGTGAGCCAGGAAAATCGCTTCGGGCCATCCGTCCGGCACGTCCGCTTGTGCCGCATGAAAAATCCAGCCGGGCGTGCGCGGGTGGTGGCCATCGATTTCGGGGCCTGGTTCCGGGGAGAACCACGGTCGGACGGCTGCGATAATGTCTTGTGCGCGCTGCGGTTGATCGGCTTCGAGGTTGATTTCATAGAGGTAGAAGTTTTTGGCTTCCCAGTCCTCATGCAGCGAGAGGAATAACCCCGGGGCCGATTTCGATTCCAGCCAAGCCACGTGCGCGCTCACTTCTTCGCTCCGCCGCAACCAATAATCGCGGTTCAAGTCAATCCCTCCCGCATTTTCCCGCTGGCCCGCCGCCAGTCCCACTGGATTGAGCGCGGGGCAAAGCGCCCAATCGATCGCCCCTGTGAAAAACCCGTCCTCCAGCAATTCCAGCATCGCCAGTGGACCGGCCGGTTCATCGCCATGAATCCCCGACGACAGATAGACCTGCCGCCCAGCTCCCGGGCGCTCCCAAACGACGAGCGGCCCAGCATCCAGAGTGACCAGAATCGATGGCAAAAACCCTGCCAGCGTCGCCGCACGTTCAAACGCAGGCAGAAAGTCCGGCCAATCGAAGGAGTCGCTCATGGCGCAAAGTATGCAGCATGGAAACCATTTGTCCGACCCAATATCCGGGAAGTCGCCACACCGAGCAGAGTCAAGGATCGGTGTGGAAAAGTTTCATGCTGGCGGGGTCTAGATTTTCCGCAGGCGGGCCACAGATTTGTTCCAGGGAACCTCTTGATAGAGGCGGGACCGGACCCACCGGATGAAGCGTTGGGTCCGCTGGGTGGGTAGTGTAAAGATTCGTCTGTAAAAGCCCGCTACACAGCAAAGGCTGCCAGTGCGGCGGCGCGCCGACCTCCCCCGACCATCCGGGGTTGTTG
>JAYSPI010000085.1:0-5596 GCA_043722215.1 Prosthecobacter sp. | reverse complement strand
CGCCGGAGATGAACTCGACGAAGCAATCGTCCAATACATGAAGCGCGCGTACAATCTGATGATCGGCGAACGCACGTCCGAAGACATCAAAATCCGTCTCGGTTCGGCCGCCCCTCTGCCCAAGGAACTCACCATGGAAGTCAAAGGCCGTGACCTCGTCGCTGGCCTACCCAAAACCATCACCATCACCTCGCAGGAAATCCGCGAAGCCATGGCGGACCCACTCCGAACCATCGTCGATGCCGTGCGCACGACTCTCGAACGCTGCCCACCCGAACTCGCCGCCGACCTCGTCGATCGCGGCATCGTCCTCGCTGGCGGCGGCGCTCTACTCAAGGGACTCGACCGCTTGCTGCGCGAAGAAACGGGATTACCCGTCCACATCGCCGAGGATCCTCTCAGCGCCGTAGCGGAAGGCACCGGCAAGGCGCTGCAGGAGTTATCCCTCCTCAAGCGGGTCACCAACTCGGATCGCTAAGCGATTCGCAAGGTACTACCGGCCATGAAGCCGCTCAATCTCATCGCCTTGCTGCTCTTCCTAGGAGGAGCCGTGTGGTCACTGACACGCAGTGACCGCTCGGTGCGCGAAATCCAAAATGCCTACTATCAGGCGATATCCCCGTTTTTAAAATCCGGCTCAACGCTCGAAACACACGCCCGCGCTTTTCTCGGGGAAGTCCATCATTCCAAGGAACTCGAAACCGAACTCGATGCCACCCGCCAACAACTCGGTCGCCTGCGACTCTTCGAATCGCGCTTCCGCACCCTGGAAGACGAAAACGTGCAACTCCGCCACGCCCTGGCATTCAAAAAAACCACCCGCTTTGACGTGGTGGCAGCCCAGGTCATCCGCCGCAACCCCTCGACTTGGTGGCAAACCGTGGACATCGACGCGGGCTCCAAGTTGGGGATCGCCACCCAACTCACCGTCCTCTCTAACAGGGGTCTCGTCGGCATGATCGATCGCATAGACACTGGCGGCGAACGCTCATCAGTCCTGCTGTTAACCGATGAAAAATGCCAGGTGTCGGCGCGGGTCGAAGGGTCACCGGAAGTCGGTATCCTCAGCGGCCAGCGCGGCGGTTTCGACGGCGATCCGATGCTGAGGTTGCGTTTTCTTTCAACCAATGCCGCCGTACACGCTGGCCAGCGAGTGTTCACCACCGGTCGTGGCGGCACCTTCCAGGCCAACATCCTGCTAGGAACCATCGAATCCGTAGAAAAAGGCGCGCTGGATTCCGAAGCACTCGTCCGCCCCTCAGTGAACTTTTCCGATCTGGGTGCCGTGTTCGTGGTATTATCCGCCGACTCCTAACTGCCCGTGATCCGCTACTCCTTGCTCACGCTCCTCCTTCTGCTCTCCGCCTTTGTCGTGCAGCAGTTTTTGCCTGCGTTCACCGGCATCTACCATTCACGCATTCTGCTCGTTCAACTCGTTTTCCTGTGCTGCGCCGTGACCGTCGGGCAACGCACCATGTTGTTACTCGCCTTCATCGGCGGCTTCTTTTGGGACGCCCAGTGCGCACTGGGGTCGCACGGTGGGGATGTGGAGATCGCCACCCAGCAGGTCGAGTCACTGCGGTTTGGTTACTCGATTCTGCTATTCGGGGCGATAGGTTTTCTAATGCAAGGCATTCAGCCGCTCTTCAAGCAAGGGAAGTGGCAATTTTCCGCTCTCCTCTCGGGCATCGCGGTACTGCTTTATCTAGCAGCGGAGTACGCCATCATCAACTTCGTTCGCGGGGATTTCGTGCTTTCCCAGGCGACGGCCCTGCAAATGGTCTTCACCGCCCTGCTCACCATGCTGTTCTCACCGCTGGTTTTCTGGTTGCTATTCCGTCTTTCCAGGACCTGCGACCACTCCATCAACCCCGAAGCCGGTCGCCGCCGCCGCCCCGCCTGATTTCATGGAACCACGCTACCGCCTCCGGATCTATCTGCTCACCGCACTGGTGCTAGCAGGCTGCGGCGCGCTGCTCAACCGCCTCTATGATTTCCAAATCAAGCGCCGGACCGAGTTCCTCAATCTGGTGCCCGGCAACCGCACCGTCACCATCCGTGAACCGGGGATCCGTGGCGAAATCACCGACCGCAACGGCATCACCCTCGCCCGAAACTTTCGTAAATACGAGGTCTCCTTCAACCTGGAGGAAATCCGCGACGCCTGGCTCACCCAGCACGGACGCAATAGCCCTAGCAAGAAACTATCAAAAGAAGATGCCTTGGCGCGCAAGCGCGAGGACCAAGACATCGTGGCCATCGTCAAGAACGGCAAGGACAGCACCATCGGGCGTCTCAGAGACCTAGGGATCGCCAAAAATTTCAAGGCCGGTGATTTGCGCAGCCACTATCTAACCCATGGTGGCCTCATTCCGTTCAGCTACCGCACGGATTTAAGTTACGAGGATTTTTCCAAATTTGCGGAGCACAATTTGGATTTGCCAGGGGTTTATCTCGGGCTACGGCCACAGCGCCAGTACCCGTACGGGGCTCTGGCTAGCCATGTCCTCGGATACCTTAAGCAATGGGAAAAGGGCGACATCCCCGAAAATGCCAGCCACGTCTTTAATCACTATATCGGCGACGAAAAAGGCATCGCTGGCATCGAATCGAGCATGGACAGCGTGCTGCGCGGACCCGAAGGCCGCAAAACCATCGTCCGCGACGAAAAGGGTCGCACGATCAAGATGTCCGACTACACCAAGCCCGGCACCGGTGCCAAAGTCAGACTCACCATCGACGCCCGCAAACAATACCTATTAGAAAACGCCCTGCGATTCGCCGGTCGCGCCGCAGGCGTGGTCATGGATGTCAACACCGGCGAAGTGCTCGCCATGGCCTCGGTGCCAGATTACAACCCGAACGATTTCATCCCCAGTATTTCCCAGAAATCCTGGAATGCCTATCGCGCAAATGCACAACTCGCGCCGTTCACCAACCGCGCCATTTCCGAGTTCACGCCGGGCTCGACCATGAAAATCCCTACCTCAATCGCGGCCGCCCTAGCAGGCATGGCAGAGCGGAGGTTTTCCTGCGACGGCTACGTCACCTATGGCGATAAAAAGGTCGGCTGCTGGATCTGGAACTTCCACGGCGGCACGCACGGCGATCAAAACATCTCCCAAGCCATCCAGCATTCGTGCAACCCCTACTTCAATAAAATGGCCAATACCATCGGATGGAAGGCGATGGTCGAAGGCTGCCAATTGGTCGGCATCGGCACCCGAACCGGTATCGAGCTGCCCAAGGAAGACGCCGGCGTGCTGCCTGGCAGCAACGCCTGGCGCAGCGCCCACCCGAATCTCATGATGACTCCGGCGCTCTCGGCATTTCTCTCGATTGGCCAGGGGGACTCACTGGCCACCCCACTCCAGATCTGTGCCGTGGCCGCGTGCATCGCCAATGGGGGCAAATACTACCAACCCCGCATCGTCAAACAGGCGCTTGCCGAGGATGGCACCATCGTCATCGCCGACACCCCCAAACTCGTGGTTGACCTCACCCAGGCGGGCGTCAAGGCCAGCGATATCGAGCTCATCCGCCGGGGAATGTCGATGTCCACTAACCAACCCGGCGGCACCTCAGGCAAGGTCAAACTCACAAACATCGAAGCCGCCTCGAAAAGCGGCACCGCACAGACAACCGACCACGGGAAAAAATCTAATAACTCGTGGGTCATGAGTTTCGCCCCCTATCAAAACCCGCGCTACGCCATCTGCGTGCTGGTCCAAAACGGTGGCTCCGGCGGCGGCGTCTGCGGCCCCCTCGTCAACCTCGTCTATCGCGGGCTCTTCGCCAGCGACGACCACGGCATCCGCCTGCCACTCCAGCCACTCGCACCCGTCCCCGGCAATACCGACCGCATCGAAAAATCCATCGATATCTCACCGGAGGTCATTGCCGCCGTAGAAGCCGGCACCCCTGAAGTCGCCACCGCCACGCATCCGCACCCTGCGGACGAGGAGGCCAGCGGCGAAACCGGCGAGGAGGCCGGCGACATCTCAGCGGACGCCGCGTCGCCGCCAGTCGATTCTAGTGCCACGCCAGCACCCACTCTCACGCCTGAAATCGACGACGAGGGCACGGTGATTCCCAGAGCAGTGCCCGTCGCCGAACCCTGATTTTTCACACCCATCCACCACCGATCGAACCACTCATCCCACATCCATCCCAATCATCATGATCCAACATATTAAAAGACTCCTCGGCATCGGCAAACCCGACCCCATGCGCGGCAACAGCATCATCGTCAATGTTGAAAAACTCGAACGGCGCGTCGCCTTGCTTGAAGACGGACTGTTAGAAGAATATACCGTCGAACGCGAAGGCGACCAAAATATCGTCGGTGGAATCTTCAAGGGCCGCGTCAAAAATATCGAAGGTGGGCTCAAGGCCATGTTTGTCGATATCGGCCTCGATAAAAATGCCTTCCTCCACTTCTGGGATGCCATCCCAGCGGCTCTAGACGCCGGCCTAGAGGAAATCCAGCGTGAAACCTCCCGCAAGAAAAAGCAAAAAAGCATCACCTCGAAAGACATTCCTGACATCTATCCGGTTGGGTCTGAGATTGTCATCCAGGTCTCCAAAGGACCGATCGGCACCAAGGGGCCACGCGTTACGACCAACATTTCGCTCGCGGGTCGCTACCTGGTGTTGATGCCATTTACCGAGCAATTCGGCATATCGCGCAAAATCGAGGACCCAAAAGAGCGCGCCCGACTGCGTAAAATCGTCCAAAAACTCTCAGTCCCCGAGGGCATGGGCATCATCATGCGCACCGTCGCCCAAGGAACCCGCGCCCGCCACTTCGTGCGCGACCTAGCGATGCTCCTCGAACAATGGGACGAAATCGAAGCCCGCCGCGCTGGCAACCCGGCTCCCGCCTGCATCTTCCAAGAGCCCGGCCTCATCGAACGCACCGCCCGCGATTTCCTCACCGACGAAATCAACCAGGTCCTCTGCGACGACGCCGAGACCACCGAACTCATCCGCCAGATTGCAGGGAAAGTCTCGCGCCGTGCCAAGCGTCGAGTCCACTACATGCCGACCACTACGGTGCCGCTCTTTGAGCGAATCGGCATGCAAAAGCAGATCGACGAGGCGTTTTCGCGCCAAGTCTGGTTACCCTGCGGCGGCTACATCGTCATCGATGAAACCGAGGCACTCATCGCCATCGACGTCAACACCGGCCGCAACCGCGGCTCCAAGGATGTCGATAAAATGATCCTGGAAACCAATGTGGAGGCGGCTCGCGAAGTCGCCCGCCAACTCCGCTTGCGCAACATCGGCGGACTGGTGGTCATCGACCTCATCGACATGCGTCACCGCAAGGACCAGCAGACCGTTTACAAGGTCATCCGCGATCGCCTCAAAAAAGACAAAGCCAAAACCCAAGTTCTGCAGATCTCACCGATCGGGTTGATGGAAATGACCCGGCAACGGCTCAATGAGTCGCTGCGCGATTCGTTGTACGAGCCGTGCCCGTATTGCCAGGGCCGCGGTCGAGTCAAAACCCCGATGACCATGTCCGTGGAAATTCAGCGCCGCCTCAACACCGTGATCCAAAAACATCGCGATGCCGTCGGCGACATCATCG
>JAYSPI010000084.1:0-6948 GCA_043722215.1 Prosthecobacter sp. | reverse complement strand
GCTTTTTTGCCCATGACGATGGCGATGTTGGTGGGAATCCCCACCGAGTTCACCGGACCATAAGGAGTGACCGTGCCGTGCAGGCTGCCATCGGGCTTCCGGGGCGACCCGCCATGGCAATAGGTGCCGTAGCGACTTTGACCCTGGGCGATCGCCACCGTGTGTAGACTCAGACCCGCCAAGACGCTGGCATCGGGCGTGCCGTCCGCCACGCTGCGGAGGTAATATTCGCTGAGAAAAAATGTTGAGGTAAGACCAGTCCCACCACTCCATGCCCGAAGCTGGCACGCTATCCGCAGCCACTGATGCGGCAAAGGCTTTCAAGCGCGTCTGCACGGTGGTGTAGTTCGCATCACCTGGGGCTACGCCGGCCAGCAGCGCCAAACCTTTGATCGCGCCGCCGTAGCTGTTGGTGAGGAAATTCGGATCGGCGAGAAGCTGGCTGACGAGCTTGGTGCGGGCATTAGCGAGGATCAGTGCGGACTTCGGACAAGTGTAAGGAGCCGTGGCGGCATAATTGCCCATGATGGTCATGGGGATATTGACATCGGTGATGACGCCCGCACGCCAGCGGCTGACTCGCAGCGTGCCAGCTCCCGCCTTCTCGGCATCGCCGATGGCCACGCCAAATGCTTTCCGGCAATCACTCGCAAAAGCCGGCACGGTGCCGCTGCTCGCGGCCATTGCACCCAAAATCACGTCATCGACGGCGAGCACGGCACTGGCGGGAGCTTCCGCCACCGTCACCAAAATCTGGCGGCTCAGATCGGTGATCAGCCCGGTCTCCCCCGTGTTGTTGCCGTCGATATAGATCCATCCCCGCAGACCGGTGGCACCGAGGTTGTAGGTCTCGCCGTATGGGCGAGAACTGTATGACTTGTCGGCCTTAAGTGCTGCAATCACGCCTGCGTCCGTGAGATTCGGGTTCACAACAAACGCCAGCGCCGACGACGGCATGGCTGCCACCACGGCCAGCATCAGCGCCGCCCGCGAAATATAGTGAGATAGTGGGGTTTTCATATCGATGAAGGCTCTAGGAAAAATGAAAAAAGCGGGCTTTGGGGATGGGCGGGTTTAGGTTTTTCACTGGCACGACCGGTTCACCGGACTTGAATCGTAAAATCTAATGGCCCTTGATGCCTGCCACTATCCGCAGATTTGGCCGCCCTATCCCAACAATAGTTTCGCCCCAACTAGTTAGCCTTCTGAACTAGTTGAGACGCCCCGCCGATGAGTGAATCAGGTGACCGCGCTGCGACAGGGTGACTTTCATGTCGTCGGTGGTGGTGCCGGTGTAGGTATTCGAGACAATAGAGTCAGCGCAGTGGAGTCGTCGTGATACAATTGACCGGTACCTGCTGCGCCATTGATCGGACCGGAGAGCCATAGGTTGCTCGTGCCGCTGGCGGCGGCATTGAGATAGGAACTGGCATCCTCGGCAGAGCCCCCCTCTGGGCGGTGATGCGGGAAGAACCGCCGGATAGAGCAGCTTCCTGGCACCGACGAGGGTGCTAGGCGCCACATTACTCGCGATCAGAGAAGGGCGAACAAGATCCGTCCATTCGGTCGCGATACTGGATGATTTCATCGTGGGGTTTCTGTACAGCGTGAGGTTGGATCTTGGCTCTCACGCCGCGAATTGGCCCAGGTCGTTTTATTTGGCAGGTGCCTTTTCGAGAGCGATGATCGCTTCGACCAACGCCTTGTATGGGGTCGATGTCGGATTCCAGAGCGTGAGATATTTTTTCAACGCTGGCAGCGTTGAACGCGCCTCAGTGCCGTATTGCGCGAGCGCGTTGACTCCGGCAATCAAATAAGCCTCACTGCCCCAGCCATAGCCATCAGGCACAACTAACAGGTTAAGTGCCAATTGAACCCCTTCATGGACATGATACTTTAGCAAGGTATTGATCCCGGCCACACGCGGGTAGGCATACCACATCGTATCGGCTTGGGAAGTACTGGCAACGACCTGGAAAATATCAGGCAGCAACGCCCTCACATCTGCCTGAGTCAACTTAGTGGAGATAAAATCACTCATGCTGTTGCGGGCCCTCGAATCCGGTTGCTTCAACCCTGCCTTGACGGCTGGATAGAGCTGGGTTTTGGAGGCGGCTAGGGTGGAATCAGATAGGCTAGTAGCGAACAACGCCTCCGCAAGAAATCCATTAGAAATCTGGACTGGATCGTGCCAATCAATCACCTCAGGATTCGTGGCATTCGCTTTAAACGCCACCAGCATCGGTGTGAGCTGCGAACTGGCACCCGCCCCGAAGGTCGCTAGCGCTTTACCTGCTTTCGCACGAACCCAAACGTCGGGGTCAGTAAGTCGGCGTGCCAATACCGGCAGCGCTGCGGTCGTTTTGAGGATTCCCAGCACCTCGCAGGCGCCCTGGCGCTGGTTCACATCCTTCCCTTCCGCCAATTGAATCAACGTGTTGATATCTTCCTCACTCAACGTGCGACTGGCAAGTTCCGTGACGGCATAATTTCTAACCACAGGGTCGTATTCCGCGAGTGAGTCGATGAGCTGAGGAATAGGAAAGTTCGTGCACGCTTGCTTAAAGGACCCGGCGGCAATCGCATTGGCCAGCTTAGGCGTGTCTAGAATGTAGGCTGGATTCAGATGGTTGCCGGTCAGATAGATCCTAGCCAGCGGCAGTGCATACGTCAGAATGTAACTCGCAGTAGGATTGATGTCATAGTAGCCACAGGCACCGAGGTAGCTGCCATCGCGGGTCGATCCAGCACCGAATTGTTCGGATCCGTCATAGGCAAACGAGCCGTCGCTGCGCCGTGATAGGTCGAGGTGCCATCGCACAGGATGAATGAACGCAGCGGTAGCGGCAGGGCCGCCCATATTGGCGCCGAGGGCACCCCACAGGTAGCTAAACCCTTGACCGGTATGTCCATATTCGCGGCCATTGTATCCGGCGGCGGACATGCGGGCGAAGTACTCAGTTTGGACTGGGCGATTGGGTTGCAATCCGAAAAGCACTGCGCACATGGGGTCCTTCCCGTTCGAGGCATGACCGTTAGCATACGGTTCATGTTCGCCGTAGGGAATTGGGCCCTTATTGACATAATAACCAAAGTAATTCGATGCGCGTATAATGGCAGGGTCGATTTCACGATTCAACGATCCGTGGGACGCGAGGATCGCTTGTTTTCCCATGACGATCGCGATGTTAGCAGGGATTCCAGCGGAATTCACCGGCCCGTAAGGTGGGACAGTGCCGTGCAGACTGCCATCAGGTTTCAAGCCGGAACCGCCGTGGCCAAACGTCCCGTAGCGGCTCTGTTTTCTTGCGAGTTCGGTGGTAAATTGATTGACGCCAGAGAGAACGCTGGAATCCGGTTTGCCGTCGGCGAGGGTGCGCATATAATACTCACTTAGGTAAATCCCCATATACCCCCACTCCCATGCGTACATCCCTTCCGGCTTTAGCTTCAACGCGGTGAGCGCCTGCGAATACTCGTGCAGGCGAGCCTGTACCGCCGCATATTGCGGATGCTTCGACTCCACCGAGGCTAAAAGTGCCAAGCCCTTGATGGCGCCGCCGTAGCTGGTAGTTAGAAACTTGGGATCTGCCATGAGTTGGCTGATGAGGCGATCCCGTGCGTTGGCCAGGATCAGCGAGGATTTTGGGCAATTGTAGGGAGCGGTGTCGCAGTAGGAGCCCATGACAGGCAGGGTAATCGACACATCGGTGATGACATGTGAGCGCCAGCGCTTGATTCGTAACACGCCGCCGTTTTCAGTTTTTTCGGCCTCGCTGATTGCCCATCCGAAGCTCTTGCGGGCATCGCTCTTGAACATCGGCACCGGGCCGGAGTCGTGCCCCCAACCAACACCGAGGATCACATCATTGAGACCCAAAATATTGGCAGCTGGTGTGTCACTCCCCACCGCCGTAACAAGAATTTGTCGGCTAAGCGCCGACATCGTCCCTTCCTGACCACTGGTTGACCCGCCATCGCCCGAGTTGTAAATCCACCCGCGCAGACCGGTCGGTCCTAGGTTGTAGGTGGCGGTCCGGTTGATCGCCGATATATCGGTTTTTGTCAGATCAACGACGAACGCATGCACAGGCGATCCCAATGCCATCACTGCGCTCAGGCAGCTCCCGACAAGGATGTGGTGCGGACGCGCGCAAAAAAAACCCGCAGCCAACCAGGCGCGGGAAATCATCGACAAGCTGTCGTCATGACGGTGGGTGGTAGGGTAATTCATATCAGGCGATTCCATGTGTGATATCGATCAACAGAAAATGTGGTGAGACGCACGCACAGACTAAACCAGAAAGCCTCTGACCCGGGTCCACACAATGCCAATTCCGCTGACAACTTAGTCATGCCGCATGGCAGTTGGTCAAATCCAATTATGATGAAATCACGCCATCCTTCTTTCGGTCGCTGCCGGAGTGTCGGTGCCCAGAGCACCACGGTCGCTCGCCGCGCACGGAGCCCGGCGCGTCGCCTCAGTGAGCGGGCATCACTAACTGGTCATAGAGGAAGGCGATCACATCGGCGGATTCCGCAATGCGCTCCGCCAGCGCAGTCCCCATCCCGTGTCCGGAATCGGAGGTCAAGCGAATCAAAATTGGGTTTTCAGAAGCATTGGCATCCTGCAAGCGGGCCACCATTTTCCTCGAATGCGAGGGATTGACGCGGCCATCCTTCTCACCTGCCAGGAAAAAGATCGATGGATAATGGGTACCGTCGGCCACTTTGTGATAAGGCGAATACGAATGCAGCGCCTGAAATTGCACCGGGTCGTTGACGGTGCCAAACTCGGTCACATTGAACGCGCCATTCGGGTCCAATTCGACCCGCAGCATGTCGTACATGCCGACGTGGGCGACGACCGCTCGAGCCAATTGTGGGTGCTGGGTCAGGAATGCGCCCATGAGCAGGCCGCCATTACTGCGACCCTCGACCGCCAACCGTGACGAGCACGTGTACCCGCGCTCAATCAAATGCCGGGCGCAGCCCGCAAAGTCGTCGAAAACGTTTTGTTTGCAGGTGAGGTTGCCCTCCAAATGCCAGCGTTCGCCGAATTCACCGCCACCACGGATGTTGGCCACGACATAGACGCCACCACGATCGAACCATAGGCGTAGCATCGGATTGAACTGTGGTCGAAGGCTATGGCCGTAACCGCCATAAGCGTAGAGAAGTGTCGGGTTATTCCCATCCAGTGGGGTCCCCTTACGCCGCAGAATACTCACCGGGATGAGAGTCCCATCAACGCTTGCGGCAAATTCTCTAAGCACCTCGATGTCACTGAAATCCGCCGGAGAGGAATTGACCAGAGCGGTCTTGCGGACCTCGCCAGCACCGTCACACGCGCCGGGGTCATATTGATACCATGCGTCTGGTTCGGTAAATCCCGATTGGCGGTACAGCACGCGTTCATCGTCATCGCGCTGGTCGAGCGCCATCAGGTTTGCGACCCCCAGGCCGCCGGGAATCGGCAATACTCGGGCGGAGCCACTGGCAAGATCCCAGCACCGGACTTGCGACGGTCCGCCGACCAACTCGGCAACATAGAGATGCGACGGCGTCACCACAAAACTCTCGATCACCGCGTCACCCTCGGGAACCACCACCACTGCATCCGCCAATGGCACTGAACCATCGATTGGCAGGCGCAGGATTTGCCCGCAGGGAGCGCCGTTCACGGACCGCAGATAGAGAGTCTTGCCATCACTACCAAACGCAACGCGCTTGACCGCATCTTCAAAATGAGTGACTTGCCGCCACACAGGCTTGCATCCCGCACTCACATCTAGCAGATAGTGAGCGTACTCGCCGCCATCGCCATTGGCCACTTGCGCCATGATCCACTGGCCGTCACGCGACGTCGCCAATTCAATCAACGCAATCCGGGGGAAATCCCGACCCACCGAGTACTCATCATCGGCATCCGAAGTGCCGAGGTGGTGACGAAAAATCTGTTGGTAAAAACTCAGATCTGACGCAGGACGCTCGCCAGCACGCGGGTAGCGGGTGTAAAAAACGGATTTTCCGTCGGGTGCCCACGCAACACTGCCACCACCCGTCGGGCACTGGACGCGTGAGATCTGGTCGGCCATCGGCCAGCCAGTTAGGGTATCAAAGAAATGAAGGGACCCTTCCTCGCTGCCATCCACAGATAGGCAGACCGCAACCTGCGATCCATCGGGCGAGGGCACAAACCAATCGATGGCAACTTGTCCCGCCGGAACGAGTTGATTCGGATCCAGCACGACGCGTTCGGTCGTCAGGTCGTCCACCGAATCCAGCGTGACGAGCAAGCGCTGCTGTTTCGGTGGCTGAAACTTGAACCCAAAAAACCGTCCTGGCCGCGCAACCAACGCGCTGAATGAGGGGGTGACGTTGTCAAATAATTCGGTCAGTCGTGCGTGGATCGCGGCGCGGTCGTCAATTGAGTCCAGATGGGCACGGGTGGTGCGGTTCTGAGCGACCGTCCACGACTTGACGGCAGGCTCATCGCCATCCTCCAACCACCGGAACGCATCCGCCACCTGCACGCCATGATAGTGGTCAATGACTGCCGCCTGTGACTGGCTAGTTGACTGGGTATCGAGCGTAGAAAGCGTGCGGGATGACATGGTCATGGCGGTGAATGGTGGATGGTATAAAGCAAGAGATCCTCACCCGTACAAAATCACAGAATCTGTGCCGTTAGATAACGACACAGATTGAATTCTGCGATGAGGATGGCAGGATATTTGGACGCGCCATAACGCCAGCATCTCAGGATATGCGCAAGCGCATTCAGCAGCAATTCTTCATTGCGTAACCTTGAGGCGCACGAAGGTTTTCGACCCCTGGTTGGGAATTGTCACCGTGACATGGTCCGAGGTGCTGCCGGGTGTGATCGTCACCATCCCGGAACTCGTCAGCGGAATGGTCACCGCGGTCCACGTCCCCAGATTGACG
>JAYSPI010000083.1:0-2501 GCA_043722215.1 Prosthecobacter sp. | reverse complement strand
GCCAGTCGCGTCCGATGACATCCTTGACCACAAAATCGATTTTTGGGCCGTAGAAGGCGGCCTCGCCGATCTCCTCGGTGTATTCAACGCCGAGGGTTTTGACCGCTTCGCGCAGGGCGGCTTCCGCCTTGTCCCAGTTGTCGCTGGACCCGACGTATTTGTCACTTGCTGGATCACGCAGTGAAAGGCGCACTCGGTAGTCGTGCATGCCCAAAGTGGTTAGAACGTTCTTGACGAGATCAAGGCATCCGGTGACCTCGTCAGCGACCTGGTCGGGCGTGCAAAATAGGTGGGCGTCGTCCTGGGTAAACCCGCGCACCCGAGTCATGCCGCCGAGTTCGCCGGATTGTTCCCACCGGTACACGGTTCCGAATTCTGCCAATCTAACGGGCAGATCGCGGTAGGAATGCGGGTCGCTGGCGAAGATCTTGATGTGGTGCGGGCAGTTCATCGGCTTGAGCAGGTAGCCGTCTAGGGTGCCGTCAGCTAGGCCGTTGATCAGGGTTGCGCAGGTGGCCTCCTCGTCGGCGAGTTTGTCTAGGACATCGCGTTCGGGGATGGCGGGGAATTGGCTTTCCTGATAGTATGGGAAGTGGCCAGACGTCCGATAGAGGTCGAGTTTACCGATGTGTGGGGTGAACACCTGCGAGTACCCTTGTTGATCGAGTTGCTCGGTGATGAAGTCTTGGAGCGCGCGCCGGACCAGCGCGCCTTTGGGTTTCCACAGCACCAATCCCTGGCCAACCATCTCGTCAATGTGGAATAACCCAAGCTCGCGTCCAAGTCGCCGGTGGTCGCGCTTTTTGGCTTCCTCTAAGCGGTTGAGGTGGTCCGCTAATAGTTCCTTGCTCTCGAAGGCGGTGCCGTAGAGTCGTTGGAGTTGGCCTTTTGACTCATCTCCCAGATAGAACGATGATGACACCGACATTAGCTTGATGTTCTTGCACTTCGACGTGTAGCCGACGTGTGGGCCGGCGCACAGGTCGATGAAGTCGCCGTTCTGAAAACAGGAAATCGGCTCATCTGCCGGGATTTTCTCGATCAGGTCGAGCTTGTAGCGCGATGGATTGCCGGGTCGCTCGGCGAGGCCGCCGAGTCGGCCGCTCTGCGCCAGGGCCACCGCTTCATCGCGGGTCAGTGGATGCCACTCGAATTTCTGGTTGTCCTTGGCAATTTTCCTCATCTCGGCCTCGATTTTTTCGAAGTCCTCCGGGGTGATTCGGTGCTTCATCTGAAAGTCGTAGTAGAAGCCGGTTTCGATCGGTGGGCCATAGGCGAACTGGGCATCGGGCCAGAGTCGCAGGATGGCGGTCGCCATGACGTGGGCGCAGGAATGCCGGAGGCGCTCCAGGTCGGTCATTTGCTGGCGTTGGTCGAGAGTCTTGCGGTCGGTCATGGCGGGCACAGGGAAACCCGTGATCGACGGTTTGTTCAAGGGGCAAATCGTGTGCTGGGGCTAGGAGCGCTTGGCTTTCGTCGGGGCGGCAGATCGGACCATCCGCGGGCCAGCAGGCAAATCCTTAGAATCACCGTTGAAATATGAGCCGACAGCAATAAGTTACACAAATCGTGGCGGTAGTGGCGGTAGTGCGGGACTGGCACCAATCGATTCAATGCCCACACGTCCTCAAATCTTTTTTGTCAGCGCCGCCGTGGGCGCGATGGCGCTCGTTTCTGCCCAAGATCAGCCACCCGAGGTCGCCATTCCGGGTGCGGCGGTGCCTGCGGGACTGGTCGATCCCGCCCAGGCCGTTGCGTCGGCCAAGCAAGTCACAGCGGATCGCTATCCCGAAGCGGAGACCGTGATGGTGGCCGAGCAGGTGCGCACCGAGTATCAGGCGGACGGCAGTTATCTGACACTGGATGATGAGTATGTGAAGGTGCTTACCGAGGCGGGGCGTAAGGTTGGCCTAAAGCAATTCAGTTATAATATTTTTTACGGTGGGTTGGAGGTCGTGACAGTGGAGGTGATCAAGGAGGATGGCCGTGTGGTCCGGCACGATGCCAAGGCGATCAGCAAGGAACAGGTGGATCGTTCGCAGATGGCCAGTAATATCTACGATCCCAACGAGAAATTGCTCGTCGCCGCCGTGCCAGATGTGGAGATCGGCGATACGATCCGGTTTTTCGTCAAGCACTGGGAGTTCAAGGCGCGCATGCAGGGGTGTTATTCGGATTGGTCGCTACTGGAGTCCACCATGCCGATCAAGCAGGTGACTTATGAGTATCTGGCCCCCATCGACCATCCGCTCAAGAGCAAGGCGCTGCTCAGTGAAGTCAAGGGAACCGTCATCGCCACCGAACAGGTGGAAGGCAATAAGATCCGCTATAGATGGACCGGTCGGGATGTGCCGCAGGTCTTCCCGGAGCCAGGGATGCCGTCGTTGTCAACCTGTTGCCAGCGGCTGTTAGTGAGCACTGTGGCGGACTGGGAAGATGTGAGTCGCTGGTATTACAATATCTGCCGGAGCCATTTGGAGAAATCCACGCCTGCGATTCAG
>JAYSPI010000082.1:0-8065 GCA_043722215.1 Prosthecobacter sp. | reverse complement strand
GCGGTGTCTGCGAACTGGGTGAAGAGGATGAATTTTTCCGAAGGATGGTCGTGCTTGAGCAGTTGGATGAGCGACTGGAGCTTGTGGTCAGCGGACGCGGGAATTTCTCCGGTTTCTATAAGGAGGCGGTGCAGTGCTGCGGTGTCAGCTTTGAGATCCCGCAGTAGGGTTTTCTTGAAAACATCGGTGCGGAGCCACTTGTAGCGTCTGGTCTTGAGGTTGGAGATGGATTGATAGATGGCGGCGGCTTGGGAGCGGTAGTGGCTTTCATCCCAAAGTCCGAGCGGCGGGAGCGGTTCGTCACCGTCATCCATATCCACCTCGCCATCCCCAAAATCGTGCAAGCGCGTATCGAGCAAAGCGGCTTCCTGCTGGCCGATGGGGAGCGGCAGGCCGTTTTCCATCGCGTGGATTTCGATGTGATTGCGCAAGATGTGGCGGTGGATGGAAAGCAAGAAGGCGGTGGCGGAGCTTTCGAGGCGTTTAAAAAGGTTGGTGCGGCAAAAGCCTTTCATCCGTTTTCCGGCACGAGAGAGATCGGCAAGGATCCGGTCTTCGGCTTCCGTGAGCGATGGGAGGGCATCTTTTTTGTAAAGGCTGCGGCCATAGCGGGGCAGGTTCAGGTGATCGATGATTGCGACGACTTCCTCCCGGAATAGGCGAGCGCAGGGGTCGGATGGGTCAGCGGGATCTGAGCGGAATTTTACGGACTTCGGCTTCCGCACAGGGAAATACATGCGCTCGCCGGTGGGTAGGGTGAGGTAGTGGAGCCCGTTGCGCTCATCCGGGGTCGCGTAGTTTTTGATGATGAACGAGCGGGTGCGGCGGACCAGGAACAGACGCATGATGTCGCGCCAGTCATCAGGCTCCTCGCTTTGCTCGAAGGCGGCGAGCGAGGTGACTGGGGTATTGGGATTCTTGAGTGCGAACTTCGATTCGCCCTCTTTCCGCAGCATCGCTTCTGGGCGGATGCCGATGTCCTTCTGATCCGGCAGGAAGAGCCGGAGCTGTGCACCGAGATCGAGGTAAGTTTTGTTGTAGGGCGTGGCAGTGAGGAGAATGACCTTGCAGGTATTGCGCTCCAGATACTCTTGAATCGCCTTGTAGATTTTGCCTTCTTTGTTTCGGAAATTGTGGGACTCGTCGATGATGACGAGGCGGTAGCGGACGAGATCCGGTAAATCACGCTGGGCGACGCTCTGGGACATCACTTTCGGTGAGCGCAGTCCGAATTCATGGGCGTAGTCGTCCCACATTTTCGTGAGGTTCTTCGGGCAGAGAATGAGCGTTTCGAGCATTTGGTCATCTGCCATCACGCGGGCGATGGCAGCGGCGATACGCGTTTTCCCCAAGCCCACGACATCGCCCACCAGAACGCCGCCCTGTTTGTTGAGGTGGCGGCAGGCGAGCTGGACGGCCTTTTCTTGGAACTCCAAGAGCTTATCCCGGATATCACGTGGCACACGGAATTCCTTGATGCCGTCACGGGCGTCCTGTGAGAGATGCCAAGCCATTTTCAGATAGACGTGATACGGCGGCACAAGCCTTTCGCTGGCCCAACTCTCCTCAATGATAGCGATCAGCTCTTCCGTGATGTCTAGGCAGCGGGAGTCGTCCCAGCGATCTTCGAACCAGCCATGGAGTTTTTTCGCGGCATCCTTGTCGAGCACGTCGATGTTGAGTTCCCCCTGGCCCTTGAGACCGGACAGGGTGAGGTTGCTGCTCCCGAGATAGGCGATGATTGGGTTGATCGGGTCGGTGCGGTGGGCGAGATAGAGTTTTGCGTGGAGGGTGTGTTTCAGGAACAACTTCACGCAGAGCCGGCCTGACTTGAGCTGCTTCACCAAGCGCTGGAGGCCCGCCTCATCGGCATCTGTCGGGCTGCCGATGGTGAGTTGTTTTCGAAATTCTGCGGCGGCGTCTTTTCGGAGTTTCGAGAGAGTTTTGTTGTCGGGGGCTTTTTCTGGATCATCGGTCAGCCAACTCCTGAGCTGGTCGTGAGGCATCCGCTGCATGCCGACTAGCAGGCGGGCAGGTGCGGGAGATTCGACTGTGGTGGGCATCTGCCATCCATTGACGACGCTGTCGATGCAGCGCCAGCCGCGAAGGTTGAAATAACCGACACAAAAATCCGCACGGCAGGCGAGTTTGAGGGCATCCTTGAGCCCGTCACGATCACCGTTTTCCAGGAACGGATGCTCAATGTTGTCAAATACGGTTGGCATAATTCAGGGCTGATACAATAAACGAATAGATTGCTGCTCAGGTCGCCCCATCGCTGGGCGAGGCATGCCCGCAGGGTAGGTTTTCATTTCCCGGGCACCAGCGGAAAACTCATTCTTTATTCCGAACTCAACGGGCGTCATGGCGCATTTTGCGTAGCGTGACGAATATGATGGTCATGCAAGGGCGGAAGTTAGATTGCTCGACAAACCACCCGGTGTGGACCGCGATCACAGCACCTGCCACGGCACGCGGTTTTCAGGCTTGCTCTCGGTGGGGGCGCCGTCACCTAATTGGACGCATGAAACGCACCAATTCATTCATCTCATCACACACCGCGCAATCCATCACCCTGATCTGTTGCGGTCTGGTTAGCGGGTGGTTGGCGGCGCTGCCGGCGCATGCGGCATGGCAGCCGGTGGCGGGTGGGATGATGACGCCATGGGGGAAGGACGTGACGGTAGATTCGGCGTGGAAGGAATATCCACGGCCGCAGATGGAACGGGCGGATTGGGCCAATCTCAATGGGCTATGGAGCTACGCCGTGACCCCCAAGCAAGAGGCACCGCCAGTGAAATGGGATGGCCAAATTTTGGTTCCGTTCTGTCCAGAGTCGCAGTTGTCGGGGGTCGGTCGGTTGATTGAGCCAAGCGAGGTGCTTTGGTACAAGCGGCCGCTGCCCGGATTGAGGGTGGGAAAACGCACGTTGCTCAACTTTGAGGCGGTGGATTATACCACCACCGTGTGGGTCAACGGCCAGCGCATCGGCAGCCACACCGGCGGATACACCCCATTTTCATTCGATATCACTCCTGCTCTCAAGGCCAGCGGTAATGAATTGCTCGTTCGCGTGGACGACGCCACCGAAGGCTATCAACTCCACGGCAAGCAGCGACTCAATCCCGGAAGTATCTGGTACACCCGCGTCACCGGCATTTGGCAAACGGTTTGGTTAGAAAATGTGAGAGATCGCTACATCATCGACCTCGATTACACCTGCGACATCAAAGCGGGGCGCTTGCAGGTCGAGGCGAAGCAACCCGGCACGACGCGCAAAGGCGAAATCGTCCGAGTGACGGCATCGTTTGCGGGTGAGCGGGTGGCGAGAGGGGCGGGGGCGGGAGTGATATCATTGGAAATTCCCGCCGCCAAACTTTGGTCGCCCGCGGAGCCCAATCTTTATAACCTGCAAATTGAGCTTGTTGATGCGAACGGGAAGGTTCTCGACGCGGTGAAATCCTACGTAGCGATGCGTGAGTTTGGGAAGGCCAAGGACGCAAAGGGTCATTGGAGGTTCACGTTGAATGGCAAACCGATCTTCCACTGGGGTCCGCTTGACCAAGGATGGTGGCCGGATGGACTGCTCACCCCGCCGTCGGATGCTGCCATGATCTCCGATATCGACTTCCTCAAGGCCGCCGGATTCAACATGATTCGCAAGCACATCAAGATCGAACCACGACGGTATTATGCCCACTGCGACCAAATCGGCATGCTGATGTGGCAGGACCAGGTGAGCCAAGGGTTTGGCAACCCGAACGACGAACCAAAGGGATCGAGCCCGAAATGGGCGTTGCTCAGCCCCAACCCCAAGGATGGCACGTGGCCGGATCAGGCCCACGACCAATTCGTCACCGAATACAAGCGCATGGTCGATCACTTGCGCGATGTCCCATGCATTGCGGTTTGGACACCCTTTAACGAAGCATGGGGCCAGCACCGGACCATGGACGTCGGAAAATTGGCCGTCGCCTACGACAAAACCCGCGCAATCAACATCGCCAGCGGCGGAAACTTTTGGCCTGTGGGCGATATCGCTGACCACCATGCCTATCCGAATCCGACGTTTCCATTAGATGACAAGCGCTTTGATGATTACGTGAAAGTGGTTGGAGAGTTTGGCGGCCATGGCATGCCAATTGCAGGCCACCTGTGGAATAAGACTCGTGAGAACTGGGGCTACGGCGGGCTGCCAAAAGATTTGGCGGAGTGGAAGGAGCGCTATACACGATCGATTACGATATTATCAGAGTTGCGCAAGGGCGGAGTCAGCGCCGGAGTTTACACCCAGACCACCGATGTGGAGTCGGAAATTAATGGCCTGCGCACCTATGACCGAATCAATAAGGTGGACCCAGCATGGCTCAAAACGCTCTCCGATATGCTGATGAATACTCCGGATGTCGAGGCATCCACCGACCCTAGCGCACATCCCTAACCAGTGAGTCGTCGGCCATCGAGTCTAACGCCGATCGGTGTGGAAAACCGGCGACGCCGAACATTTAGTGGGTAGCCGTTGGGTGGTTTTGTATAACTCAACCGCCTGATATCCAATATGCCATGGCTTGAAAGTTGCGGAATGTGCGGTAGCCTCGGGCTCTGCGGCGCGCGAGTTGCAGCAGTCCGTTGATGGATTCGATGACCGCAGAGGTCGTGTATTTTTTGAAGTAGCCTAGAATGCCGTCCATGTGCCGTCCATGTGCCTTTCCGAGTTTTACGAAAAGCAGCATCCGTGACCGGACGCACCATGAGATAACCGACTTGAGGTGTTCCTGGGTGCCCTCCAAAAGTTGATAGTTCCAAGTGTCGGCAAGGAACTCCTTGATGGAAATGGCTCGCTCGATCCTGCCATGTTCCTTGCAGATTTGCTCACGAAATTGTCGCTGAGTGTCCTTGAGGTTTTCAGGATTTCTGCGCAACGCCCACATGGCTCCCCGTGGCTGGCCGCCACACTCGCTTGCGGTTTCCTTGCCCTTACCTGGAGTGAAGAACAGCAGCCTGGCGACTTTGGCTTCGCCATGGCTGCGACAATGCGTATCCTTGCCGGTGATCTCCAGGAATACCGTGCCGTATTTGCGTCCCTTGCGCGTAGAGGTTTCGTTCACCCCCCAGTCGCTCAAGCGAGCACCAATTGATCTTGCTCAAACCTCTCTGTTTCAAACTCTTGGAGACCTACCCGAACCGGAGTTCACCCACAGATTCTGCTAAAAAACCAAAATTCCTCACCTTGCCGCAGCCACTGCCGCGATGTGTCCGGCGAAAGTGGCGACAAATCGTGTGAGGCTGGTGAGATCGTTGTGGGATGAGAATTCGCCGGTTTTTGCTGCGGTGCGGGGCGACGCGAGTATCGTGGCGGCGGTGTAGAATTGCTCCTTCATGAGTTTTTCGCAGAGCAGGTGATATCGGTCCAAATAGGATGCGCCGCGAAATTCAGGAAACACTGGGTAGTGGGGCGAGGCGTCGGCAACCGGCGAGCGGGAGCGTTCTGCATCTTCAACCAGCATCAGCCAGCCAAGAAATGGACGGGGAATGCTGCCGAAAGCGTTTTCACGATATGGGGTCCAAAAGTCCGCCGCGGAGCCGATCGCTTCTTCGGCGCGATTGTTGCAGTTGTTTCCGAATGATGGGCCGACTTGGGATTTGAACTCAAACGCGGCGACGAGCTGCCCGCGATGGAGCACGAGCATGTCCCAGAGTTTAGTGGGACGGAAATAGCCGGGTAGAGTGAGAGTGCGGCGTTGAAGATGGATTTCGGCATCCTTGAGTCCGTTGGCGCGGACGAGGTCCACCGCGAGATCGATGAAGCCATCCATGTTTTTTCCGCCGGTAACAGCACTGCGTTCGCCTTGGTCGAGCTTGCCGCTGGCGCTTTGTTTGTCACTGGATGCGGTGCGCCCAGTCCAGAACCGTTTAATGGCGGATTTTACCTTGGCTTCGTGGTTGGCGAGATTCAGCGGCATGGGAAAACGTCAGGCGGAAAGTTGTTGGATTTCCTCGGGTGTGAGGCGGTAGAGTTGGTAAACGGATTGCTGAATGGCCGTAGGATCAGCGGCAGCAGTGGCGGCGCTGAGGTGGTGGCGGATTTCTTCAGCCACTTCATGCCAAATTGGGAGGCGGATGCGGCGGAGGTATTGGGCTTGGAATCGAAGGCACCCACCGTGCATCTTGGTCGAGTAGGCACGGACGAATAGTCCGGCGATGCCAGCCATGAGAACCGCTCGTAACTCGGCAAGCGGCCAATCAGAGGAGGTGATGTGATAGAGATTGTGGTGAGGATAAAGATGGCCTTCTTCGAGGACGATGTGAGCGGTACCCTTGATGTCGGGGATGAGCAACTTGGGCCTGAGGGCCAGCGAAGGGGTGATGCGGTCAATGGTGCGATACCAAGAACCATTGCCTCGTTTCGCGCAGTGCCTCGCTTTGAGTTTCTCGACATGGGTTTCCATGAACGCGGCGAAGCGTGGGTAACGCGAGAAATCGGCGAGTGTGCCATCGTCCTCGAAGGGATTGACCACGCCCAGACCTCGCCAATTGACGATGCCCTCGATGATGTCACGGGTCATCGCAAGCGGTAACTTGCGGGAGTCTTCGACATCGAGTTCGTCCATTTTTCCGATGAAAACCTTGTCTGCGCCGGTGGCCACGCCGATGCCGACGGCACAACCCGCATCCTCAAGGGTGGGGAATTCTGATTCTAGGCGGCGGACGAGGGGAAGCGTGGGTTGAGCATCGGCTTCTAATAGCCAGGGTGCTTCTCCGTCTGCGATGCAGGGCATTTCGATGACGGTGCTATTCAAGTTGCTGGAAGGACCCGTGAGTTGATGGGCAAGCTTGGAGAGGGATTCGGTGGAAATTTGCGGTTGATGGGCGATGCGCAGATTTCCCGCAGGCGAGCGTTGGATGACGGTAATGGCCGGATAGGCGACGACTTCCGAGTGGAACGCAGGTGTGCCCACCATATCGACGTAATATTTAAGCGTGTAACCGTCAGCAACCATCCGCCGCAGTGGGCTACCGTAGCGGTTTTTCATCCAACGGTCGGAACAGATGAATCCGAGATGGCCATCCACGGCTAGCAAATTCAAAGACCTTTCGAGAAATGGGATGTAGAGATCAGCTCGATCGTAAAGAGTCGTGTAACGCCGACGATATTCAGCAAGCAAGCCAGCCGGGATCATTTCTTGGCGAACGTAGGGAGGATTTCCGACAACGAAATCGAAGTTTCCAAGAATGGGTTCAAGCAGGAAATCGCCGTTATGGAGCCAAGTCTCAGCGAGATGGGCCGCATCCGGCGGGGTGAAGCCGCTGTGCATAAGCAAATCGACGATTTCTTGGCAGGTAGCTTGATAGGTTTCGCGGTGAAGTTCGATCGCCTGGATGGCACCGAGAAGATCCAAGGTGGATTTTCCATCGCGATCCGCAGCGACGAGCAGGCGTTCGATCACAGGAATCAGGAAATCACCCGAGCCAAAGGAAGGTTCAAGCAGGCGAAATTGCCACAGAGGTCGCTCCGAGATGTAGCCCGAGAGATCGAGAATAAAGTGAACCACTTCCCTGCGGGTGAAAATTGCCCCGCGCTCTTCGGCGCGGGCTGATTTCATGCGTTCCACCTCCGCACCCAGAAATATCTCGGGTGGGAAGAGTTCAAAAGCGGAAGACCCGCGTGGGTTGGCCAGAGATGGCATTTTCAAAGTGACCTTTAGCGGCTTGGAGCCGAGCTTATGCAGGGCTGCTGTATCCGGCAAGAAAATCGGCATTGCGCCAGAAGGAACGCATTGCGCCAGAAGGAATGACACCGGGATGAAAGCACGACAGTGGCACAGACCTGGATGGCGCTGTTTTAAGTCAGAACTCACGATGAAGTGGATCCCGGACTCCGGCCACGCAGTGACTCAACTAAGCTATGGTGACGGGGGTGCGGGAAATGGATAGGAGATCATGGATTTCCTATCATGGATGAATTGGGAAAGGACTCGAATTTGGGCAGCCTGGAGCGGAGCCTGACCAAGTTCGCCGCGCTAGGGCCTGTGAACAACCCGGGGGTCATGCGGCCTTGTCGGTT
>JAYSPI010000081.1:0-27642 GCA_043722215.1 Prosthecobacter sp. | reverse complement strand
GGCGAAGTGTCATTCGTATAAGGACAAAATTGCGCAGGGAATTGCGCCGAACCACGGGTTGTTTGCCTATCCGGTGCTGATGGCGGCAGATATTCTGCTCTACGATGCGACTCAGGTCCCGGTAGGCAAGGATCAGAAGCAGCATCTAGAGGTGACGCGCGACATCGCGGTGAAGCTCAACGAGGTATTTGGTGAGGGCACGGTGGTTTTGCCGGATCCGATCATTCGGGAGGGCACGGCGGTGGTGCTTGGGCTGGATGGCCGCAAGATGAGCAAGAGCTATGGAAATATCCTGCCGATATTCGGGGAGGAAAAGCCGTTGCGCAAGCTGATCATGAAAATCACCACCGACTCTACGCCGGTGGAGGCGCCCAAGGCGGTTGCCAATTCGACAATTCTAGCGCTCTATCAGCTATTTGCCAGTCCGGACGATTACGCGACGATGGTGGCCGACCACGAGCGCGGGGGCGTTGGTTATGGGGATTTGAAGAAGCGCCTCGCGGATGCGTACTGGGATTATTATCGATTGATGCGCGCCCGGCGGGTGGAGGTGCTGGCTGACCCGGGGTGGGTGGAGCAGGTGCTGGCCGCCGGGGCGGATCGGGCGCGCGAGGAGGCGGCGAGGGTGTTGAGCCGGGTCAGGCGAGCTGTGGGATTGGTTTAATCATGCAAAAGTCAACTGGAATTACGGTGATGAGAAAACGTGTGCTATGTTTGTTAGTCGATGGATTTGAGGAAATCGAGCTGGTCACGCCGGTGGATTTGCTGCGACGAGCTGGGGTGGAGGTGGTGATTGCCGCAGTGCATAGCATGATGGCCACCGGTCGGGGAGGGATGCGGTTGGAGGCGGATGCCTTGCTGGCGGATTTGGACCCGATGTGGTTTGATTTATTGTTGATACCAGGAGGGCCCGGGGTGGGGGATTTGCGGCGTGACGGTCGGGCCGCATTGTTGGCGAGGGATTTTGTGGAGGCGGGAAAGCCGGTTGCAGCGATTTGTGCGGCACCATTGGTGCTGTTGGATGCTGGCTTGTTGAATGGTAGGCGGTTCACCGCCTACCATTCGGTACGTCCGGAACTGGGTGGCGGATTGGACGAGCGGGTCGTCATGGATGGCAATCTCATCACATCGCGCGGTGCGGGCACGGCGCTGGATTTTGCGTTGGTGCTGGTGGCGCGGTTGTGTGACGAGGCCGTGGCGGATCAGGTCGCCGAGGAGATTATGGCTTAGGTGCGTGTGAGCGCTTGCCTTGAGCGGTGGAGTCAGGGATGTTGCGGACGTCGTGCCTATCAAGCCCACCACGCCGTTCTGGCTTTATCCCAACCTGTTGAGTCTGGACGCTCCGCTGGTGGCGAGCGCGTGGTTGTATATCTTTGCGAAAACCTGGCGATTGGGGTATTTGCCGTGGCAAGCCACGGCCGTGTTGACGTTGGGGGTGTGGGCGGTGTACGTAGTGGATCGGGTGCTGGATGCGTCGTTGCTGGGCGGGGATCCGTCAGCGCTGAAGGAGCGGCATCGGTTTCACCGTGAGCACCGGCGAGTGTTTGGCATTGGGGTGGGGGTGGCGATGGGGGTGGCGTCGGTCCTGGTGGTGACCGCCATGCCGATGACGATTTACAAGCATCTGGTGCTGGGCGGAGTGATGGTGGCTGGTTTTTTTGGGTTCGCGGTGCTTTCCAGTCAGGGTGCGAGCGATGTGCCGATAGGGAAAAATGTATTAGCGGGGGTGGCGTTTGCGTTTGGTACGGCGATGATGGCGCATATTTACCGGTGGGAGTATGCGCTTTTTGAGATGTTTTTTTCGCGCGAGTTTGTGTGTTTTGCGGTGTTGTGCATTTTGAACATTTCGGCGATTGATCTGTGGGAGCACGCGGCGCGCTCGGAGGACATAGAAATCAAGGCATCGGATGAATTGGCGTTGATGCTGCCGTTAACGTTGTTGGGTGGGGCCGCGTTGTTATATGCGCTGCTGGCTGATCAAGTGTCCACGCGCCCGTTCTTTTACGCCATCCTAACAGGCTCGGCGTTGCTTTATATTTTAAACCGGACGCGCGCTAGGTTCTCGCTGGAATGTCTGCGGGTGCTGGCGGATGTGGCGTTGTTGGTGCCGGTGCTGGTGTTTGTGGCCGCGTCACGCACTTGAGTGAATTTGCAGGCAGAAATCGCACATGACCACCATCGATCATCTATTGGACGCCGAGAAGCGGTTAGTTTTCATCGCCACCGGGGAGATTGCCCTACCGTCGTTTCGTTATTTATTAGAGCGCGGGCCGCGGCCGCTGGCGGTGCTGACTCAACCCGACAAGCCAGTCGGGCGTCACCAGACGTTGACGCCCCCAGCGATCAAGAGTGAAGCGCTTGCCGCTGGCATCCCGGTGATGCAACCGGAGCAAATTGGCGATGCGGCAGGGGAGTTAGAATCGCTTGCCCCTGAGATCATCGTGGTGATGGCGTACGGGCAGATTTTACGGGCTGATGTTCTAACGATTGCACGGCAGGCGACGCTGAACTTGCACGCCTCGCTGCTGCCGCGCTATCGCGGAGCCGCCTGCATTCAGGCGGCCATTGACGCTGGAGATGCACTGACTGGAGTTTCCGCGATGCATGTGGTGCGTCAGTTGGATGCGGGGGATGTGATCTTGACGCGGACCTTAGCCATCGGGGCGGATGAAACCGGCGCGACTCTGCATCATCGCCTTGGTGAGTTGGCGGCGGACGTTTTGGCGGCTACCTTGGCGCAGTTAGCGGCGGGGACGGCGGCGCGGGTGGTGCAGGACGAGGCGCTTGCGAGTTATGTGCCTAAGCTTGAGCGCGCAGACGGTCGTCTCGACTGGAGGCAGTCAGCGGTGGTGTTGGAGCGGCGGGTTCGTGCTTATCATCCGTGGCCAGGGACATTCAGCGTGGCGATTGAGGCGGCCAAGGAAAAGCGGCTCAAGATTTTTCCGCCGTCGGGGGTAGTGGATCGGGTGTTAGCGCCCGGGCAGATTGCAAATGAAGGTGGGCAGCTCATTGTTGGCTGCGGCGTGGGTGCGCTACAACTCAGCGATGTTCAGCCCGAGGGGGCCAAGCGCATGACTGCGGTTGACTACTTGCGCGGGCGCAGTCCAGATCGGTTCACGCTCGAATGAGAATGGGGTGCCGGGCGGTGCGGTTGTCACCCGCCGCGGCGATATGGATCGCGGGCAGGCGGGATTAGCCTTCGCGGCCGCAGCAATTCTTGAATTTTTTCCCGGAGCCGCACGGGCATGGGGCGTTGCGGCCAGTGGTTTCGATGGAGAAGCTGGGTTTGCGTTTGGGCAGGTTGAGCTTGAGGGTGGTGCCTTCGGGCGAGGGGGCAGAGGATGGGTCAAAGTTGCTCGAGCTACCGGCGACGCTGATATTGTCGCGGGTGAGTTCGGGTTCGCCGCCTTGGAGTTGTTGGGGCTGGCTGTGGAGTTGTTTGAGAAATGCTTCGAGGTTGGATGCGGAGCGGAATAAGTTTTGGAGGGCTTCTTGCTTGATGGCATCCATCAGGGTGACAAACAGGTTATAGGCCTCGTTTTTGTATTCGATGAGCGGGTCCTTTTGTCCCTGGGCGCGGAGACCGACGCCTTCGCGCAGGGCGTCCATGTTATAGAGATGTTCCTGCCACTGTTTGTCGATGGCGACGAGGACCATGCGGCGCTCCTCTTGGTCGAGGACCTCCATCGGCAGTGAGCCGGTGCGGACATCGTAGGCGTCCTTGACCCGGGTCACGAGCATCTCTGAGATGGCATTTTCATTTGGACTGTTTGAGAAATCCTCTGGGGTGACGCGTACCGGAAGGGTTTCGTTGATCCAGCGGAGTAGGTCGTTGTAGTAGGGTTTTTTGTCGTCTTGATCGCTGATAAACTGGCGGACCTTGGCGGGGATGGTTTCCTCGATGATTTCGGTGACGAGAGTGCGCGTCACTTCGGTGGTGAGTACTTCATTGCGGTAGCCATAGACCACCTCACGTTGCATATTCATCACGTCGTCAAAATCGAGCACCCGCTTGCGCCACGAGTAGTTGCGTTGTTCGACGCGTTTTTGGGCGGTCTCGACGGATTTATTGAGCCATGAATGTTCGAGCGCTTCGCCTTCCTTCATGCCGAAGCGCTCCATCATTGAGGTCATCCGGTCGGCGGCCGCAAAGTTGCGCATCAGGTCGTCCTCGAACGAGATAAAGAATTGTGAGCGGCCAGGGTCGCCTTGGCGGGCGCAGCGGCCGCGCAGTTGACGGTCGGTGCGCCGTGATTCGTGGCGTTCGGTGCCGATGACAAATAAGCCGCCGAGTTCGGGGACGCCTGGGGCGAGTTTGATATCGGTGCCGCGGCCGGCCATGTTGGTGGAAACGGTGACGGAGCCTAACTGGCCGGCTTGCGAGACGATTTCAGCCTCCTGCTCGTGGAATTTAGCGTTGAGTACCGAGTGGGGGATTTTCGCACGTTTGAGCATGCGGGCCAGTGTTTCAGATGACTCGACGGAGGCGGTGCCCACGAGGCACGGTTGGCCCTTGGTGTGGGCTTCTTCGATTTTGGCGATGACGGCGTTGAATTTTTCGCGGCGGGTTTTGAAGACCTGGTCGTTTTCATCGACCCGGCAGTTTGGCTGGTTGGTGGGGATGGGGAGTACGTCGAGCCGATAGATATCATGGAACTCGGCGGCTTCGGTTTCGGCGGTGCCGGTCATGCCTGCCAATTTTTGATAGAGGCGGAAGTAGTTCTGGATGGTGATGGTGGCGAACGTCTGGGTTTCCTTCTCGATGGCGACGCCCTCTTTGGCTTCAACGGCTTGGTGGAGGCCATCGGACCAGCGGCGGCCGGGCATTTCGCGGCCGGTATTGTCATCGACGATGATGATTTTATCGTCCTTGACGACGTATTGAACGTCCTTCTCATAGACGCAGTAGGCTTTGAGTAACTGCGAGATGTTATGCATTTTTTCGGCCTGAGAATCCATGCGGATTTGGAGAGCGTCCTTGGCGGCAGACTTCTGCTCGGCTGTTAGGCCGTGGTCGGTGTCGATATCGGCGTAAAGGGTGCCGAGATCGGGCAAGGTAAATGCTTCGGGGTCGCCGGGGGAGAGGAATTCGCGGCCCATTTCCATGAGGTCGGAGTCGTGGCCCTTTTCATCAATGACGAAGTAGAGTTCCTCCTTGAGTTCGAAGAGTTCTTTTTTCTGGGCGTCTTGGTGGAATGCGAGTTCGGCTTTTTCGAGGAGGCGGCGCATTTCAGGTTCTTCCATGAACCTCATGAGTTGGCGGTTGCGTGGTTGGCCGAGCTTGAGTTTGAAGAGCAGCCGACCCGCTCCTTCTTTGTCGCCAGCATCTAACAATTGTTTGGCCTCGGTCGCGGCTTCGTTGCACAGCTGGGTTTGGCGGCGCACGAGTTGTTCGACGAGGGGTTTGTATTTATCGAATTGGTGGGACGAGTGGGCGGATGGTCCAGAAATGATGAGTGGGGTGCGGGCCTCATCGATGAGGATGGAGTCCACTTCGTCGATGATGGCGAGGTAGTGGCCGCGTTGGACTTGCTCATCCTTGGTGGCGGCCATGCCATTGTCGCGGAGGTAGTCGAAGCCGAACTCAGCGTTGGTGCCGTAGGTAATGTCGCAGGCGTATTCGGCGCGGCGCTCCCATGGTGGCATTTGGTTTTGGATGCAGCCGACGGTCAGGCCGAGGAAGCGGTAAACGGCACCCATCCACTCGGCGTCGCGGCGTGCGAGGTAATCGTTGACGGTGACGATGTGGACGCCCAGGCCGGTGAGGGCGTTGAGATAGACAGGCAGGGTGGCGACAAGGGTTTTGCCTTCGCCGGTCTGCATTTCTGCGATCATGCCGCGGTGGAGGGCGACGCCGCCGATGAGTTGAACGTCGAAATGGACCATCTCCCAGAGGATCGGATGGTCACTCACGGAAATCGTCGTGCCGCAGAGGCGACGGGCGGCATTTTTGACGACGGCGTAGGCTTGCGGGAGGATGGACTCTAGGTATTTGGCACGGGAGCGCGGGAAGTCGAGTTCCGCTTCATGGAATGCGGACTTGGCGGCATCAATGGCCTCCGGTGTGGGGTCGACGGAGGCAGGGAGGGAGGGAAATTCCTCGCGCAGTGGTGATAGGCGAGCCTCCAGAGCGTCGGCGGTGGCGCGGAGTTCCTCGGCGCTCATGAGCTGGATGAGGGGTTTGGCGGGTGCGTCTAGCAGGTGATAGCGGGCGAGGTGGAGTTGCCACAGGCGGGTATGTTCGCCGAGGGCGGTGGTGGGTTGCTGCTGGAGTGCCTCCTCGAATTGATTGACGCGCGCGACGGTGGGTCGGATGCGGCGTATTTCGCGTTGGTTTTTGCTGCCAACGATTTTTTGAAGAATCCACTTGATCATGAGAGAGATAGGGTAGGGCGGAGGTTCCGCTGGGGCGCAGGAAATACACGGTAGCGGGAGCGGGTGCAAGTGCTAGGCTCGCCGAGTGAAGAATACTTGCGGCTACGGCAGTAAATCGGCGTAGGTGCCCGGGTCACTGCCGGGGATTTCAATGGCACCACAGGCGGCGGCGTAGAACGCCTTGGGGCCGACCCCGCCGATGATGGCGTAGGCGAAGCCGAGTTCACGCAGGGCTTTCAGGGATTTGAAGAGGAGGGCTTTGCCGAGGCCGAGGCCGCGGGCGTCTGGAGCCACGCCGGTGGGGCCGAAAAACCCGCGTTGAGTGACGTCATAGCAGGCGAAGCCGAGGATTTGTTGGTCGCGGGTGGCGATGAAGCAAGTGACGGGCTGGCGGGCGAGTGCGACATGGACTTCGCTGACCCATTTAGGGGAGAAGTGGGCGTTCGCAAAGGCGGCCACGGTGTGGGTTTCAAAGGCGCGCGCGCGTCGCAGGGTGACGCCGTGGGAGGATGCGTTCTGATAGGTAGGGGACGGGTCGGGCAAGTCGTAGAGGCGCACCAGCATGTCGATCATGGTGTGAGTCAAGCGGGTACTGGGGTGGGCGGGAAGTCTGGAATCAAGGGGGATGGGATTTGCAGTCATGGGCGATGGGTGTGATGGGCGGGGCAGCGTGAGCGTCCGCGCACCGATTCAGAAAAGCCGTGCAGGAATTGTCATTGCGGTGCTTGTCAGTTGACCATTGGTGAGGTGTCCGGTAGCGTCCGCGTTTCCCACATCAATCCTATGAAAGCACCTATTACTGTTTCCGTCACAGGAGCGGCAGGCCAGATTGGCTATGCGCTGTTGTTCCGTATTGCCTCTGGTTTTGTCTTCGGCCCTGACCAACCGGTGAATCTCCGGCTTATCGAGATCGAACCTGGCATGGCCGCGCTGGAAGGCGTCATGATGGAACTCGACGACTGCGCGTTTCCGCTGCTCAACGAAGTGGTTGGCACGTCCGATCTCAACGAAGGGTTCAAGGGCACGAACTGGGCGCTGCTAGTTGGCTCGGTGCCGCGCAAGGCTGGGATGGAACGTGGCGATTTGCTCGGCATCAACGGTAAAATTTTCACGGGTCAAGGCAAGGCGATTGCTCGCAACGCGGCCAAGGACGTGCGCGTGCTCGTCGTGGGCAATCCATGCAACACCAACGCGCTTATCGCGATGAATAATGCTGAGGGTGTGCCGAACGACCGGTTCTTCGCCATGACCCGCCTCGATGAAAACCGCGCCAAGAGCCAGCTCGCCAAGAAGGCGAGTGTGCATGTCGGTCAGGTTTCGAATCTCGCGATCTGGGGGAACCACTCGGCCACCCAATATCCGGATTTCACCAACGCCAAGATTCAAGGACGTCCGGTGACGGACGTGATTGCGCACGTTGAGTGGCTTAAGGGGGATTTCATCGCCACCGTCCAACAACGCGGGGCAGCCATCATCAAGGCCCGTGGTGCCTCGTCCGCAGCCTCTGCGGCTAACGCGGCCATGGACACGGTGCGTAGTCTGATCACGCCGACGCCTGCTGGCGACTGGCATTCGGTGGCGGTGTGCTCTGATGGTTCTTATGGCATCGAAAAAGGCCTGATGGCCTCGATGCCCATCCGCACCTTGACCAATGGCACCTGGGAGGTCGTTCAAGGCCTGCCGATTGATGCCTTCAGCCAAGCGAAGATCGATGCGACGATCGGAGAACTCAAGGAAGAGCGTGATGCGGTGAAGGACTTGCTCCCTAGCTGATCGCACGAGCGAACAGCATTCAATAAAAACCCCCGTCACGTAGCGTGGCGGGGGTTTTTTGATAGACCGAGCGGCGGGGGGAGAGCCCCCCTGCCGGTGGTTTTGGAATTACTTTGCGGTAGCGGCGGCGATGACCTCGTTGCAGGTCATGCCGAGTTCCTGCATCACGGTGTCGCCGGGCGCACTGATGCCGAAGCGATCGATGCCCAGCGCCTTGCCCTGGGTGCCGACGTATTTCCACCATAGGCCGGTGACTCCAGCTTCGATAGAAACCCGGTGGGTGCAGGCGGCGGGTAAGACGGACTCGCGGTATTCGGCGCTTTGTTGGTCGAAGAGTTCGAAGCAGGGCAGCGAGACGACGCGGGTGCCGGTGCCGAGTTGATGGGCGGCGGCGATAGCGTGTTGGAGTTCGGAGCCGCTGGCGAGCAGGATGGTGGTGAGCTCGGTGGTTTCCTTGCGGGCGATGTAGCCGCCCTTGCGGGTGCCGTCGCGGCGGGTTGCGACCGAGAGCTCGTTCATCAGTGGGATGGTCTGACGGGTGAGGATCAGGGCGGTGGGGCCATCGGTGCGACTCATCGCGGCGACGAACGCCCCCGCGGTTTCTTCGGCATCGCCGGGGCGGATGACATCGAGGTTGGGGATCACGCGCAGGCCGCTGACGGTTTCCACCGGTTGGTGGGTCGGGCCATCTTCGCCGACGCCCACTGAGTCGTGGGTGAAGATATAGGTGACGGGCAGGCCGGCGAGGGCGGCTAGGCGGATCGAGCCGCGGAGGTAATCGGCGAAGACGAGGAAGGTCGCGCCGCTGGGGCGGAACAGTCCGTCGTAGGCGATGCCATTGCAGATGGCACCCATGGCGTGCTCGCGGACGCCGAACCAGATGTTGCGGCCCAGCGGGTTGCTGGCGGAATAGTCGCCGCCGTCTTTGAGGTAGTTTTTGGTTGAGCCGAAGAGGTCGGCGCTGCCAGTGAGCACCTGCGGCATGGCTTTGGCGACGGCGTTGAGGATGGTGCCGCCCGCCGAGCGTGTGGCGTCCTTGTAATCGGCGGCAAACACCGGGATTTGATCGCTCAGGGTGGTGGGCGCGGAGGCGGCTAGGCCGGCGGTCAGTTCGTCGGCGAGCTCGGGTTGGGCGGCGGCCCAAGCGTCGTAGGTACTCTGCCAGGCGGCGAACGCCGCTTGCCCGGCGGCTTTTTTGCGGGCAAACAACGCCAGTGTATCGGGTGAAACGTAGAACGGCTCGTCGGCAGGCAGGCCGAGACCGGCGCGGGCGGCGGTGATGAATTTGGCCCCGCCTTCGCCGTGGCCCTTGGCGGTGCCAGCGACTTCAGCGATGCCTTTGGCGATGATGGTTTTGGCGATGATGACTTTTGGGCGACCATTGTCATTATCCTTGGCGGTGGTAATCGCTGCTGCAATCGCTGGCAGGTTGTGGCCATCGATGGTCACTGCATCCCAATTTTGGGAGGTGAAATAAGCCTCGGCGTCTTCGCTTTGGGTGGCGGTGGCCATGGCGTCGAGCGTCACATCGTTGGAATCATAGATGAGAATGAGGTTATCGAGGTGGTTGTGGCCCGCGAAGGCGATGGCCTCTTTAGCCACGCCTTCCTGCAAGCATCCATCGCCAAGTAGCGCGAAGATATGCTGATCGAACACGGTGTGCTCAGCGGTGTTGAAGCGCGCGGCGGCACGCTTGCCCGAAAGCGCGAACCCCACGGCATTGCCCACCCCCTGGCCTAATGGTCCGGTGGTCGCTTCCACCCCTGGGGTTTCCTTGAACTCCGGGTGGCCCGGCGTGATCGAATGGAGCTGTCGAAAGTTTTTCACGTCGTCGCGCGTGACTGCGTAGCCCGCCAAGTGCAGCCAGCTGTAGAGGAAGATCGAGCCGTGGCCAGCTGATAGGATGAAGCGATCGCGGTTGAGCCACTTCGGTGCGTCTGGCGCGTAGCGCATGGCATCACCGAAGAGCATCGCACCGATGTCGGCGCAACCCAGCGGCAGGCCCAAGTGGCCAGAATTGCAGGCGTGGACGGCATCCATGGCGAGGCCACGGGCTTCATTGGCAGCTTGAGCTAACAAGGTAGTGTTCATGAAATCAGGGCGCTGCAGATCGTTGTGCCTGCGGCGAACTCGAACCCTATGAACCCGCGCACGTTTGACAAGCCGCCATTGGGGGAATTGCCCGTCATGGGATCTAAAAATTGGGTTTTTTACCCACTCGGAAAATTTAACTTAAAATATCCTTGCCAATACGGCCCGCTCGGGGTTTTTATCCGCCCGCAACGCGACAAACGACCCGTTCGTCTATCGGTTAGGACTCCAGGTTTTCATCCTGGCAAGAAGGGTTCGACTCCCTTACGGGTCGCCAGCGTTATTTTTAGGAGCCTCCGCACGCTGCGGGGGCTTTTTTGTTTTCTGGTGAGTGCTTGCCTGCCTAGTGTCGTGGGTGACTGCAACCGACCAAGCTGAATCCCTGCGGGCCCGTAAAGGCGGGCGACCGATCGCTGTTCTCACAGCGTATGATTATCCGACCGCCCGCCTGCTAGATGAATGCGGGGTGGATGTATTACTCGTGGGTGATTCGCTCGGCATGGTGGTGTTAGGTTTTCCGGATACCACTCACGTTACGCTCGACGCGATGCTCCACCATGTGGCGGCGGTGGCGCGTGCTCGGCCGTCGGCGTTGGTGGTTGGGGATTTGCCGATTCACAGTTATGATTCGCCGGGGCAGGCGGTGGCCACAGCGCGGCGCTTGGTGGCTGCAGGGGCGGCAGCGGTGAAGCTAGAAGGTGGGCTGGAGCAAGTCGCGCAGGTTCGGGCGATCTGCGGGGTGGGCATTCCGGTGATGGGACACCTCGGGATGCTGCCGCAGAGTGTGCTGGCAGAGGGAGGCTATCGGAAAAAGGGCAAGACACCCGAACAGGCGGCGGGCTTGCGAGAGGGAGCGCAGGCGTTGGTTGCGGCTGGGGTTTTTGCCATCGTGCTCGAATCGGTGGTTCCCGCAACCGCGCGCATGCTAACAGATTTATTGGCGGTGCCTACCATTGGCATAGGCTGTGGTGAGGGGAATTGTGACGGTGAAGTCGCGGTAGTTACTGATCTGCTAGGGTCGTTCCCATGGTTTGTACCGCCGTTCGCCCAGCCGGAGGCCGATGTGGCTGGGGCAACGCGGGCGGCAGTCAGGCGTTACCTCGCGCGGGTTTACGGCCAATGAGATGAGCACTAGAATCACCGCAAATTTGATCTAACGTGCTGCTTTACCTGCATATTCCATTTTGCCATCGGGTCTGCCCGTATTGTTCGTTTTACAAACATACGCCGGGATCCACTCCGATTGGTGAATTCATCACGGTGCTCGCAGTGGAGGCACGCCAGCGGTTGGCGGCGGCGGAGGTTCCGCCGCGCACACTCTATCTTGGTGGTGGCACCCCGAGCATGCTTTCGCCCCGCCATCTGGTGCGCTTGTTTGGCGCTCTCCACGAAGTAATCGATTTTTCGTCGTTAGAGGAAGTGACGCTAGAGGCGAATCCAGCAACGTTTGATGTGGCCAAGGCGCGGCTTTTCGGTGAGCTCGGGGTGACTCGGGTTTCGTTAGGGATTCAATCGTTTGCGCCAGGCGTGTTAACAACGCTGGGCCGCGAGCACACTGCCGCCCAAGCGAGGGAATCCGTGGCGATTTTGCGCGCGGCGGGCATCCCGCAGGTCAACATCGACTTGATGTTTTCGATTCCAGGCCAGTCGGCGGCTGACTGGGAGTCGTCACTGCGCGAGGCGGTGGCGTTGGAGCCCGATCACATTTCTGCATACAATCTCACCTACGAGGAGGATACGGTTTTTTTTGAATCGTTGCGTCGCGGTGAGGTGGGGATTCACGAGGATGTGGACGCGTGTTTTTTTCAATTAGCCGACGCGTTTCTAACAACAAGTGGGTTTAACCATTACGAGACGTCCAACTATGCTCGGCCGGGTTGTCGTTCCACGCACAACCAGGGGTACTGGCGGGGTGAGGATTACCTGGGCCTCGGACCGTCGGCCGTCTCCACGGTGGACTCGGTCCGGTCGAGGAATGTCGCTGACACCGCGCGCTACGTCGCTCAAATCCATGCGTTGGGTCACGCATTGGCCGACGCGGAAACCCTGGATGCGGCGGCCCAGCGGATGGAGCGCATCGCCCTGGGGCTGCGCACCAGCGAGGGGATTGCACTGGATTTGCTAGATTCGGCGGCACGTGTGCGTGCCGAGGTGTTTGTGATGGAAAACCTGGCCCGCATCGAAGGCGGGCGGTTGGTGCTGGTTCATCATGGGCGAGCGCTGGTGGACCCGATCGCCGCTGAGTTGGTCTAACACACGGTGCCGAACAACGAGAATCCGCCGGATTCCTCGATCTGGATATCGAGCAGTTGGCCGGTGAGGAGCTGGGCATCGCCGTCGAAAATGACGATTTTATTTTGCGAGGTGCGGCCCGAGAGGCGGGCAGCGTTGGTCTTGGATGGACCTTCGCACAGGACCTGTTGGCGGGTGCCGACGAGGGCGGAGTTTTTGGAGATGGCGATGCGGTTGACGACTTCTAGCAGCCGTTGATTGCGGGATTCTTTTTCGAGTTCGGTGAGTTGGTCGGGCATGCTGGCGGCCGGGGTATTACGGCGCGGCGAGTAGCGGAAGACGAACGCGTTGTCGAATTGCAGGTGTTCGACGGTGGCGAGGGTGGCGAGAAAGTCGGCCTCGGATTCGCCGGGGAAGCCGACGATGATATCGGTGGTGAGCGCCAGTCCCGGGCGGGCGGTGAGCATTTTCTCACAGATTTCGATGAAGCGTGCGTTCTTATACGGTCGGCGCATGGCCTGCAGGATCCGGTCGGAGCCGCTTTGGAGCGGGAAATGGATGTGCGAGCAGAGCTTGGGTAGATAGGTGAAGGCGGCGATCAAGTCGTCGCGGTAGCCGATCGGGTGGGGCGAGGTGAAGCGGATGCGTTGGATGCCGGGTACGTCATGGACGGCTTCGAGCAGTTGCACGAAGGGTGATTTGCCATCGACGCGTGGAAATTCGCCGCGGCCGTAAAGGTTGACGATTTGTCCTAACAGGGTGATTTCCTTGACCCCCTGGTCGGCGAGGTGGCGGACCTCAGCGAGGATATCGGGAATCGGGCGGCCGCGTTCCTTGCCGCGCGTGTCGGGCACGATGCAAAACGAGCAGCGCATGTTGCAGCCCTGCATGATCGAGACGAACGTCGAGGCTTCGGCGGATTTCGGGATGTGATCGCGGATGGTGTTTTGCGAGCCCTCCTCTTCGGCGGTGTCGCAGACGCTGACGCCGCGCAGCGAGTACGACGGGTCATCCATGCGCATGGCGAGCCGCCGCTGCAGAATCGAGTCCACATAGCTAAATACCTTGTGGTACTTTTGGGTGCCGACAACGACATCCAGGTTGGGCACGGATTTAAAGAGTGATTCGCTGCGCGACTGGGCCATGCAGCCCATGAACCCGTAAACGACGTGTTTGCGGTCGCGCCCGTAGTGGATCATGCTGCGCATTTTGCCGAGGGCTTTTTGCTCGGCTTGGTCGCGCACGGAACAGGTGTTAATTAGGATGGCGTCGGCGTCGTGTTCGTGAGCGGTCAGCGTGTAGCCGCCATCGCGGAACATGAGTGCGACTTGTTCGGAGTCGCGCTCATTCATCTGGCAACCGTAGGTCTTGATGTAAACCTTGGGCATCGGTGGGGTGGATCGAGGTGGCTGTGGGTGGATGATTCCGAGTGAGGGTGGGCGGTGGGCGTCGCTCGCCACTGTCCGTCATCATCGCTCCTCACGCCAGCACCAGGCGCTTATCGGACTCGAAAAGGCTGCTGAGTTCGGGCCATCCCTCGGCTCGTTGCAGGTTGAAACAACGCAGGTACAGCGTGAGTAGCTTCGGTTCGAAGATGTCGATGAGGCGGTTAATGGTCGTCGTCAGGCGCTCGCTATCGAGTTTTTTTGGCAGTTCGCCGACCACGGAGCCTTTACCATCGTGAGGGATGCCCATGCCGTCGCAGAACATGGCAAGCAGCGATTGTTGGCCGGCCATGAGGTAGGCTTGCAGCAAGTGCTCTCCGATGGTGTCGCAAGCGTTGATTTTGAGGGTTTTGTGGATCCACGCGTATTGCTCGACGAGGGGTTTTTGCTGGATGTAAACTGGGCGGAGTTTGCGGTTGGCAGCCAGGGTGGCGACGGCGGACTTGTACACATTGCGGTCGTTGGCACGGAACCAATCGAGGAGTTGAGTGACAAGGGCGGGATCTAGGGCGGTGTAGAGTTCGTGAGCTTTCACAGGCGGGTTGAGGAAGTGTCCGCCAGTCAACCCGTTCGCCGCCATCCTGGCAAGGGCGGAGACTCGCGAAATTTTCCACGCGCATTGCGCCCAATCGAATGACGCCGGGAAAGCCTCTAGGAAAGGCAGTGGGAGGTCGTTGCGCCAGAAAGAATGACACCGGGATGAGGACACTAACCGGAATCATGAGTCAGAAGAGCCAAATCGAATATTTGGAGAGTTGCCGGGCGTGCTATCCGCGTCGGAATCGTGCGGGCAAGAGCGGCCGGGAAGTCTGCGTGGGATTGCGCCGGATCGAGGCGCGCATGGTCATCGCAATGCACGGGTTTGACTGCGACAATGGCAGCGAGTTCCTCAACACGACGGTCGAACGCCACCTGCTCCAGAAGGGTCGCCCGCCGCAATGTCTATGGGGTCAGTCTCCGCAGTGGTATGTTTTTTTCAGGTTGATTGAGTTTTTTCAGTAGTTTCCGGTCACGTTTCACGATGCCCGCCTGCCGCATCAGCCGACGCAGGCGCTGGCGCCCCAGATCCCAGCCGCGGTCACACAACTCCAGCCGCAGCTTGCGTTGCCCGTAAAACGGCCAGCGCAGGTGCAGCGCATCCAGGTCCTTCAGGATCGCCAGATCCTCGCTCGGTGGCGACTCCGCCCGCCCTGAATCTTTGGGCAAGCGGTTGCGGTTGATGCCCAGCAGCGCCGCCTGGCAGCGAACGCTGAGCTTCTTGTGCTCGGACTCGATCATGGCCTTTCGCTCAGATCGATCCCGAGCGGTTCGCACTTTTTTCGAAAAACTCCCTTTCTAGCAGTACTTGTCCGACCTTGCGCTCCAGGCGGGCCCGGCCTTCTCCTCGTCCTGCCGATGCTTCGCAGCGGATTGGAAAACCGAGGGCTGTCCTTCCTGCAATTCCTTCTTCCAAGTGCTCACCTGGACCGGCAGCACGCCCTCATCCTGGGCAATCGGATTGATGGTTTTGACGCCCGTTGAGCGCCTACAAGGCGACTCGCGCCTTGAATTCCGAACGGTGTGCTCTTCTCGTTCGTTTCCTTGGTTTCGGTGGCGTTCTAGACTCCCGAAACCTCCCGCGCCATCGCTAGGACACTGGCTCCGTTTCGCGGGACCACTTCACCTCCAAAGCGTGGGTATGGATTGGGCCGATGATGGAGAATGGGGGGCTATGATTCATTACTCTGCTAGAATGCCGAAGGGCTGACTAACGGAACGAGAGATGGCGGACGCACGATGGAGCGGGAAGAAAATTCTTCCCGGCGGGCGAGATTTGAGTAGGCGCAGGGTGGGGGCGGGTGGGCTGGTAGTGGGGAGATGAGGTGGATTCGAAGGCTTTACTGTAGGCGATACGCGTGCATGTTGCGGCGCATGGCGAGCTGCGAACATTGCGGAACCGAGTATTCATTGAGGGAAGCCGAGGATCGGTTTTGCTGCCGTGGCTGCGAATATGTTGCGGAATTGATCTCGGAGCATGGGTTTGGCCAGTTTTATACGTTGAAACAGGGGCTGGCCGTGACGCCTGTCAGAAGCCGACCGTTCGAAGATCATGATTTTTCCTGGTTGAGCAGCAAGATGGCCGCAGTAGAGCACCAAGCGGTAGCGGCAGGGGATCCCGCTCGCTTGGATCTCGGGTTGGAGGGGATTTCGTGCGTCGGTTGCGTCTGGTTGGTAGAAAAGTTGTTTGTGCGGCATGCGGGTAGCATCCGTGCGGCGGCGAATCCGTCGAGCGGGCGCTTGCATCTCGAATGGGTGCCCGGGAAATGCGAGCTTGAGTCATTTTTACGCGAGCTCTGCCAGTTTGGGTATGTGGCGGCACCCATTGGCGCGGCGGGCGGTGACCACGAGCGGCGGCGGTTAGCGGCCCGGCTCGGGTTGTGTGGGGCATTTGCGCTCAACGCGATGGGTTTTTCTCTGCCAATCTACCTTGGCATGCCAGGGGATTCGGAATTTGCCGGCTTGTTCAAATTGATCGCATTTTTGTCGGCGACGATGTCGATGTTGGCAGGGGGCGGGTATTTCATGGACCGGGCGTGGCGAGCGGCGCGGGCGGGCACGCTGCACATTGATCTGCCGATTTCACTGGGGCTCATCGTTGGCTATATCGGATCGATCACCGGCTGGCTCATCGGTCGCGAGCGATTGATGTATTTTGATTTTGTGTCGGTATTCGTTTTTTTGATGTTGGGCGGGCGGTACTTGCAAACCACGGCGGTTGAGCGCAATCGGCGGCGGGTGATCCGTCAACAACCGGTGCCGTTGGTAGTGGATTGCGCCGATGGCTCCGGTCAATCGGTGGGGCGCGAAGAGATTGCGGCGGGTTTGAGGTTTTTGTTGAATCCTGGCCAGGCACTGCCGGTCAGCGGCGTGCTGGCGGCGGGCGTGGCAGATTTTTCCTTGGAATGGATTTACGGTGAGGCGGACTCGATGCGGTTTGGCGCGGGTTCGCGCCTGCCTGCTGGGGCGATTTTACTGAGTCGGACTGCGGCGGTGATCGAGGCACATGAAACGTGGGCGGATTCGATGTTGGCGAAGCTCACTGCGCCGGTGATAGGCGAGCGAGGCAGTCCGGGGCTGGAACAACTGTTGCGAAGCTATTTGTGTGTGGTGCTGGCATTGGGGTTGGCGACCTTGCTCTGGTGGGGGTGGCAAGGTGACTGGCAGACCGGTGCGCAGGCGATGATGTCGGTGTTTGTAGTCTCCTGTCCGTGCGCGTTGGGGGTGGCGGTTCCGTTGGCGGACGATATGGCGGCCTCGGCGATGGAGCGGTTGGGGGTGTTTGTGAGAACCGCCACGTTGTGGCCGCGCCTGCAACACGTGCGCCGCGTCATTTTTGATAAAACGGGCACCCTCACGCTGGAGCGGCCGATCTTGGATAATCCGCAGGCGGTGGCGAACTTGGACGAGGCGTCGGCGTTGGCGTTGGCGCGGTTGACCCGCGGATCGCTGCATCCGGTGGCGCGCGCATTGCTGGAGGCCCTCGGCCACCGCGGTCAAAAGTTGTTAGAAGGGAATGGTGATGGGGATCCGCGTGAGTTTCCGGGCTTGGGTGTTGCTCTGCTGACGGGTGAGGGGAATTGGTCGCTGGGAAAGGTCGGTTGGACGGGCGACGGTGCGCTGGGGGTTGTTGCTGCATCTTCTGGCAGCGAATTGCGCTTGGACGGGCGGCGGATCGCATCGTTTGCCTTCAGCGAATCTCTGCGACCTGGGGCGGTTGCGATGCTGCGGCGCTTGGAGCGTGGGCGCTTGAAGTTGCATATTCTGTCTGGAGACCACCCGGCCAAGGTGAGCCAGATGGCGCAAGCCTTGGGGTTGCCAGCGGACCAGGCGCACGGTGGGTTATCGCCGGAGGAAAAGGCCGCCCGGGTGAGAGCGTTGGATCGAGGAGACACGCTTTATTTGGGTGATGGAGCCAATGATTCATTGGCCTTTGATGCCGCCCTTGTGACAGGAACCCCGGTGGTGGACCGCAGCCTACTTGAGTCCAAGGCGGATTTTTATACGTTGGGTTCGGGGTTGGCGTTTCTTCCCCGTCTGTTGGCTACAGCGGCGGTGCGGGCGCGCGCGGTGCGGGCGGCGTTCGGGTTTGCCTTGATTTACAACCTGACCACCGTGGCGTTAGCGATGACCGGGAAAATGAGTCCGCTGCTCGCTGCAATCCTGATGCCCCTAAGCTCGATTGCTTCGATTGCCCTTGTGGCGACGATTTCTCGCTGGAATTCTCCGAACAATGGTTGAATTCTCTGGAAATGCCTCCTATTCTCCGCCCGACTTCCGCACAAGTGATGATGACAATGGCTATTCAACCCCACCAGGAATTCGAAACTTCACTGCTCCAGCGCATCGCCAATTCGGATCGCTACAGGATGTATCAAGAAGCGTACCGCACGGCCACCGGGCTGCCGCTGCGTCTGGTATCCGCCGATCCTGACGGTTGGTGTCTGGACGACGAAAAAGTCAACCGCAGTCCGTTTTGCGAGGCCCTCAATCTCAGTGATCAGACCTGTGATGCCTGTGTGGACACCAACCGCCGCCTGATGCGGGAAGCCGAGGCAAACGGCCCGACTACCTGCCATTGCTTTGCCGGATTGTGTGCTACGGCCATCCCCGTCAAAATGGGAGCCGCCGTCATCGGCTACCTGAAAACCGGCCAAGTTTTCAGCCAAACGCCGTCTGAAGAACAGTTTCAAAAACTACTCGGAGCGATTGGCCGCAAAACGTTGAATAAAACGTCACGGGATCAATTGAAAAAGGCGTACATGCAGACAAGTTTCGTTCAACCCCTGCAATACCAGAGCAAGGTGACGCTGCTCCAGAGCTTCGCGGAACAACTCAGCGAGTATGCTGAATCGCTCTCGATCATCGACGAAGGCAGTGAGCCGTCTGCGATCGCCAAGGCCCGGAAATACATCCACTCGAACTTGGATCAACCCCTGCCGCTTGGGTTAGTGGCGCGTCAGGCGGGGCTGAGTGAGTCGCATTTTTGTCGATTGTTCAAGGATTCTGCGGGCTTAACCCTTACCGATTACGTCAATCGTTGCCGTATCGACTGGGCAAAACGCGAGTTGCTCAAGCATGAGGCGCGCATTTCTGAAATCGCCTTCCTCATCGGCTATCAATCGCTCTCGCAATTCAATCGGAGCTTCGCCCGCATCGTTGGACTATCGCCCACCCACTACCGGCGGGAACGTCTCGAGCGTGCGGCGTCGTAATCCGATGATGGGGATGCGGGTCGCTGGATGATATTTGGCACCCACCTTGGCACTTGGAAATTATGGAAGATCGCTACGAAATCCGGGGAAAAATCGGCCAGGGTGGTCTGGGCGCGGTGTACCGCGCCTACGATCTACGGATGAACCGCGAGGTCGCTATCAAACGCATTTCAGCAGCCGGGGGTGACGCGGAATTACAGGCGGAATCGACCCGCCAATTGATCAAGGAGGCGGGGGCCTTGGCATCGCTCCAGCACCCGCACATTGTGACGATCTATGACGTGGGGGCCGACGAAGACGGTCCCTACGTGGTCATGGAGTTGATCAGCGGCAAGACTCTCGACGAATTGATTGAACGAGCGCCGCTGACCTGGCCGGACTTTAGAGAGCTTGCACTGCAAATCCAGGAGGCGCTCATTGCGGCGCAAGAGCTCAACCTGATTCATAGCGACCTCAAACCCTCGAATCTGATGCTGACGTGGCTGCCGTCGGGGAAGTTTCAGGTCAAGATCGTGGATTTCGGATTAGCCACCCTGGCTCATTCACAAACCAAGACCGACCTCGAATCGCTGGAGGCGGTCTTCGGTTCGGTTTTTTTCATGCCGCCCGAGCAATTTGAGCGGTGCCCGCTGGATGCGAAGTCGGATTTGTATTCGATTGGTTGCGTTTATTACCAGGCGCTCACCGGACAGTATCCGTTCGATGGGAAGACGGGCAGTGAAGTGATGGGCGCGCATTTGAACCACATCGTCAAGCCGATTGGTGAAGTACGCTCGGATGTTCCGCTTTGGGTTTGCGATTGGATTATGTGGCACCTCAATCGCTTCTCGCAGGATCGCCCGGATTCGTCGCGCGAGGCTCTATCGGTGTTCCTGAAGAATGATCGGATTCCCAATCCGCCGTTGAGTTTGGGCTTTCCAAAGCCCGTCGCGGGCCCACCTCGTTCGCGCCTGAGCGTTCCAGGGTCCGGCCCGCCGCCGCGAGTCAAGCCGAGTGCCTCCGGGGCGTCGGCACAGCCATTGGCGAAGGCCTGTCTGGTCCAGACCTCGGCGGTGAGCGCGCTAGCGAGCGATGTTGGGAGCATCACCCAGACTGCGCCGCAACCGCTTGCACCGCCGGAGGGATTCAAGCCGAGTGTCCACACGTCGTTGCAGGAGCTTCCAAGCACGGCGACGCAGCCCGCGCATAGTGTTGCAGAAGGCGGGCATTCTCCGACCGCGACACAAGCGGCGACACGATCACTCCATCATTCGGCGGCGCAGGACAAGGCGTTGTTGAAATCTCAGCAATCGGCCAAGATCGTTAAAATCGCGATGATGGTCTCAGCGGCTGTGTTATTGCTGGTGGCGGGCTCGGTGCTGATGAAATGGAGTCGGGTTAAGCGCGATCGCCAGCGGCTCAGCGAGTTAGTGGCGTTGGCAGAGCGCGACGACACGCACCCGGTGCCGATGACGCGGGCAACGCTGGAGTTACTGCTCGACGCGATGCTCAAAGAGTCATCGGATTCCGGCCAGCAAGGCATCGGTAAGGTCTTGATTTTGGCGGAGGCGGCGGATGGGACAGATGTGGATTCTCAAATCGCCGAATTTGCGACGAAGCGACCGGATGTCTCGGTCAGTGTTGCGGACGTGCTCATCGGAACCGTGCTGCAAGCGCGCAAACGACCGGTGATTTTGTCGCCCTTGGTGGCGTTTGCCACCAGTTGCAAAACCCCTGAGTTAGTCGTGTCGGCGCTCCAGGCGCTACGCCAGATTGCAGGTGATGCTCAATTTGAGTCGTTTCTCAAACTCATTGAGGACACCGATAACCGCCAGGTGCGTGACGCTGCAGAACTTGATATCGAGGTCATTCTGCGTAAATCGCATCAAATTGCACTCTTTACCCAGCGGCTCAATACCGCTCGCGAAAGCAATATCAAACCTGATGTTCAGAAGGCTCTGCAGCGCTTGCAACACGTCTGCACGTCGATCAAGCCAGCAACCTCCTGAGAGGCAAGCGCCTATTAGGGAGCATAGACGAGCACCGGTCCGACACCGCCGCCTTGTACGCGCCTCAGCTTGACGACCGCTTGGTTGACGGCGTGGGCTGAGGCGAGGGCGTCTTCCAGAGTGTTGAGGCAGGAAAAGCTGATGCGCAGGCTGGATTTGGCTCGGGCAGGGGAGATGGCCATCGCGAGTTGGACGTGGGACGGTTGTTGCTTGCCGGTGAGGCAGGCGGAACCTGCGGAGCAGGCGACTCCGGCCTCGTCGAGAAGAATCAGCAGTCCTGCCGCATCGCATTGATCGAACGAAAGATGGCTGGTATTGGGCAGCCGGCAGGATGGATTGCCATTCACGGTGACTCCATGGGTTTGCGCCAGGACGGCGGCCTCAAATGCGTCGCGTAGCTGAGGTGCTTGGGGGGGGCGTCCGAGCGCGGCGGCAGCGGCGGCACCCATGCCAACGATGCCGGCGGTGTTTTCAGTGCCGCTGCGGCGGCCGGCTTCCTGACCGCCGCCGCGCAACCACGGGTCAAAGCGCAGGCCGCGCCGCACAAACAAGGCACCCACGCCCTTGGGGCCATGGAATTTATGCGCGGAGAGAGAGAGCAGGTCCACCGCCGGAGCGCGTACATCGAGAGGGATTTTACCTGCCGCTTGGACCGCATCCGAGTGGACCGGTAACCCGCGTGCATGCGCCAGTTCGACCACCTCGCGCAGCGGTTGGATCACTCCGGTTTCGTTGTTGGCGGCCATGATCGAAACCCATGCCGCACCGTCCAATGCCTCGGTGAAGGCGGCCAGATCGAGTTGGCCACCTGCGGTTACGGCCACCCGCATGGTGGCTCGCGTCAGGTTTTCGGCACAGCGCAGCACGGCGCTGTGTTCGATGGCGGACACCACCGCCGTGCCGGGGCCGCTTAGCGCGTCGAGCGAGCGCAATGCGGTGTTGACGCTCTCGGTGCCACCGCCGGTGAAGACGATTTCATCGGGGGTAGCACCGAGCAGTGCGGCGACCTGTTCCCGGGCCTGCTCGATGGCTTGGCGCGCCCATTTGGCTGCCGTGTAGGCCCCCGACGGGTTGGCGAAGCCGTCGCGCATCCATGGCAGCATCGCTTCGAGCACCTCGGGCAGCATCGGCGTCGTCGCATTGGCATCCACATAAATCATGCTCACAGCATCCCCCGCCACCCGCCAATGGCAACCCGGAAAACCCGCCGTCGTCAGAACTTGCCGGCCACGCGCAAATCTTCTATAGCCTGTACTGCCCACCGCCAGAGTTGGTCGCCCCAAATTGCGGCGTGACGCAGCCATTCGAGCCCGAAGTTCTGCAGGTTGAGCCACGGGGATTTGGCAGCCACGCACAATAGCAGAACCAGGACTAATAGATTGGCTAGGAAAATGACCACCAGCGAAAGGAAGGTCCCATTTTCCTTCAAGTCCGGTTGATCGCGCGGCAGCATCCACAACGTCCACACCATGTGAAACGTCCAGGTCCCGCCCATCAACCCGTAGAATACCAAGTTCCACGTGGGGGTGAGCGTGGTGCCGACCCGCAGCCCGGCATAGGCAAGCGCGGCGATGATTGCCCAGAAGGGTACGAAATACGGTGACAGAGCGATCAACAGGTTGGTCTTATTGGTGGTGATATAGCCGCCCTGCGTGCTGACATGAAAATCAGTCACCTTGCCGCGGAAAATCACGACAAATACGACATGCGTTAACTCGTGGCCAAGCACATACAAGTATAACAAAAATGACTGCATCAGCCCCGACCAGAACCAACCGATCATCCACAGCGCGCCAATCGTGAAATACCAAAATTGCGCGGATTTCCAGAACCCGAGCTGCGCTGTGGCGTGCGAAAACTGCGATAGAAGCGTCCACAGCGTGACCCAGCAGAGCGGCAACAACGCCGCGGCCAGCAACCAGCGTGCCAATCGCATCGCCCACACCACCGTGTCTGAATCGTCGTCCCAATCCTCTGCTGCGATCACCGCTCGCACCGATTTCAGGCCCCTCTTGCCACTCCGACGATTCGCCTGGTCGTGGGCACGTCGGTTTGCCTGACTCAGCGCCTCGGTAAACGTCACACGCGCTCGCCGCTGGTTGCCCAACGGACGGCTTCTCCCAACTTTTGTGCCGTTTCGCTTCGCCATTTGCTGGATTCGAGAATCCAGAGAATATTCGGAAATCCTAACCAATCAAGCAGGATTCCAGGTTGATTTCCAGTGTTCATGCGAAATGAGGAATCCGACCACAGGCGTGATAAAATCGTCATTGATCCAGATCGGCCGTTGCCGCCAGAATCCTCCCGCGAGCGGTACGAATCATGCTGGCGCGATGAGCACCGGTTCACGCGCACGCTGAATTGGGTCGTCACCATGACCTGGCTCATTCCTATCCACATCTCGCCGACCTATTATGAAACGACTCCGCCCGCTTTGCATGTTGCTACTTGTGCCCGTCATTCTAATCGCCTCGGTGTGGGCGTGCGGGGCTCTGTATTATGATGGTCCCTCGCCGTGGTTCGGCGCCGCGCTGGCATTAGTAATGTTGGCTGGGTGGGTGGTCGTGCGCCCATGGTATGGTAAGCCCGCCTTCGTTGGATTCTGCAGCGCCCTTGTCCTCGGTTGGTGGCTCACCCTGAAGCCCGCCCAGCAAGGCGATTGGCAACCCGACGTGGCCCGCCTTGCCTGGGCCGACGTCCATGGCGACGAGGTGACTCTGCACAACGTGCGTAACTGCGACTACCGCAGCGAGAACGACTACACCCCGCGCTGGGACACTCGCACGGTGCGGCTCTCGCAGCTAACCGGTTTCGATTTGGCGATCAACTACTGGGGGTCGCCGTGGATGGCCCACCCGATCCTGAGCTTTCAATTTTCAGGGGCTGCGCCGATATGTTTTTCCATTGAGACCCGCAAGAAGCGTGGTCAGAGCTATGATGCCATCGCGGGCCTCTATCGGCAGTTTGAATTAATCTACGTGGTGGCCGACGAGCGGGACGTCATCCGTGTCCGGACGAACTATCGCCATGGCGAGGAGGTTTATCTTTACCATGCGACGGCGACGCCCGGACAAGCGCGTGCGCGGTTCCTCGAATACTTGTGCTCACTCAACGACCTCCGCGATCACCCGCGATGGTATAACGCCTTGGCCACCAACTGCACAACCGCGATCCGCGCTCAGCACCCTACCGCGGAGCGTCTCCCGTGGGACTGGCGGATCCTGCTCAATGGCAAGGGCGACGAGCTCATGTATGAACGGCGCGCTATTGCCAGCGGAACCTTGCCGTTTGCCGATCTCAAACGCAGATCCCTAATCAATCCCGTCGCCCGTGCCGCCAACCAGGCCTCTGACTTTTCTGCCCGCATCCGCCAGGGCCTCCCGTCGGCTCGATGAAATCGTCCCTCCACCACGGTGTGGCCATGCGCTTTTTATCCCCCAATGGCCGCCTCCAGGCGACCGCTAATCGCCCGCATCCGTCAGGAGCTCCCGCAGACCTCACACAATCGTTGATTTTACAGGGGTTTAAGGAAATTTCCTTTTCATTGAGTTTTTTTTTGACAGAGTGCTCGGTTTTGGTAAGTTCCGCCCGCTCTTCCCCACAACCAGTCAGGGGTGCCGCGCCCAGTCATCGATAGTCGAGACCGGCCGCGGTGTTTTTGTCGAGTTGCAGGATGAGTTTACAACATATTGCTCGCGTAGCTCAGGGGTAGAGCGCATCCTTGGTAAGGATGAGGTCGGGGGTTCAATTCCCCCCGCGAGCTCCAGGGTTATCACGATAAATCTCAAACGTCTCTCCAGCAGAACAACAACCACCATGGCAAAAGAAGCATTCAAGCGCAACAAGCCGCACGTCAACATTGGCACCATCGGTCACGTTGACCACGGCAAAACCACCCTCACCGCGGCCATCACCAACACGCTCGCAGAACGCGGCCTGGCCCAAAAGAAAAGCTACGCGGACATCGACGCCGCTCCGGAGGAACGCGAACGCGGGATTACCATCAATACCGCCCACGTCGAATACGAAACCGCCAAGCGCCACTATGCGCACGTCGACTGCCCAGGGCACGCCGACTATGTCAAAAACATGATCACCGGTGCCGCCCAGATGGACGGTGCAATCTTGGTGGTTTCCGCTGCTGACGGCCCGATGCCACAAACGCGTGAGCACATTCTGCTTGCCCGCCAGGTGGGCGTGCCGGCCTTGGTGGTTTTCATGAACAAGGTGGACCTTGTTGATGACGCGGAACTCCTCGAGCTCGTCGAGATGGAAGTGCGTGACCTCCTCTCGGTTTACGAATATCCAGGTGATGAAATCCCTATCGTGATGGGCTCGGCCAAGGCCGCCCTCGAAGGCGACGCCACCCAGATGGAAAATATCAACAAGCTCATGGATGCGGTGGATTCCTACATCCCTGAGCCTGAGCGCGTGATCGACAAGCCATTCCTGATGCCCGTCGAAGACGTGTTCTCGATTGAAGGACGTGGCACCGTCTGCACCGGTCGCGTCGAACGCGGGATCGTCAAGAAGATGGAAGAAGTCGAAATCGTTGGTATCCGCGACACTCAGAAGACCACCGTCACTGACATCGAAATGTTCCGCAAACTGCTCGACGAAGGTCGCGCCGGCGACAACGTGGGTCTCCTGCTCCGCGGCCTCAAGAAGACCGACATTGAGCGCGGCCAGGTGGTTGCCAAGGTCGGCACCGTCAAAGGCCACAAGAAGTTCAAGTCCGAGATTTACATCTTGTCCAAAGAAGAAGGTGGCCGCCACACCCCATTCTTCTCGAACTATCGGCCGCAGTTTTATTTCCGCACCACCGACGTTACCGGCAGCATTCAATTGCCAGAAGGTGTTGAAATGGTGATGCCTGGTGACAACATCAGCTTGGAAGTCTCGTTGATCACTCCGATCGCCATGGAACCTACAATGCGCTTCGCAATCCGCGAAGGCGGCCGTACCGTGGGAGCCGGCCGGGTGGGTGAAATCCTCGACTAATGATTCCATAAGTCGCCCTGAATCCAGTTACTTAGCGATGGATTCAAGCACTTAATTCTTGGGGCATCCCGTGCCACACGGGATGCCCACATTGTGCCTCTTAACGGCAGTAGTTCAATTGGTAGAGCATCGGTCTCCAAAACCGAGTGTTGGGGGTTCGAGTCCCTCCTGCCGTGCCACTTTCAATTCCAGTTTCAACGTCACCACATTATGTTTTCGAAAATCTCTAATTTCCTGGGCGAGGTCAGAGGCGAGCTGCGCAAAGCGAGTTGGCCGTGGGAGTCAGACCCGAAAATCAAGGGTTTGAAGAAATACAAGGAACTCGTGGATTCGACCGTTGTGGTTCTCATTGCGATGATCCTGCTCGCGGGATTCGTGCAGTTCTGGGATTTCTTCCACGTCCAGTTCGTGGGTTTCTTCACCAATTATGGCCGCTGAAGCACTAGCCATCACCTCAACCATCTCCGACCGACCTGTTATGTCAGAAACCAAGTCATTCCGCGACCAGTGGTACGTTGTTCAAGTGCTTTCCGGCCAAGAAGGCAAGGTCCGTGACCGGATCCAGCGCACCGCCGAAGCCGAAGGCATGACCGAGGATATCCGCGAGGTCCTGGTGCCCACCGAAATGGTTTCTGAAATCCGCCGCGGCAAAAAAACCGAAACCAAGAAAAAGTTCTTTCCCGGTTACATCATCGTCAACATGAACCTGTCCACCGAGGATGGCCAACTCGTCGAGAAGACGTGGTTTTTCATCAAGGAAATGGACGGCGTGATTGGCTTTGCGGGCACCAAGGACCGGCCCGCCCCGATGCGCCAGCGGGAAGTCGATGCGATGCTCTCGCAAATCAAGGAGCGCGAGGAAAGCGTCCGCCCTGCGATCAGTTTTGAAGTTGGCGACACGGTCAAGGTCGCGGACGGTCCGTTCCAAAGTCAGAACGGCATTGTCGAGGAAATCGACCCGGAACGGGGCAAACTCCGCGTCTCCGTGACCATCTTTGGCCGCTCCACACCCGTCGAACTCGAATACTGGCAAGTCGAACGCGCGTGATTTGTCTGGACCCGCACCCGTAAATTTTCAATCACCCCCTCTCCCGAACTTAACACCGCATTCATTATGGCCAAGGAAGTCGTCAAAATCATCAAACTTCAGATCAAGGCAGGAGCCGCCAATCCTTCACCACCCGTCGGACCGGCTCTCGGTCAGGCTGGCGTCAACATCATGGCATTCTGCAAGGAATTCAATGCCGCAACGCAAAGCCAGACCGGTGACGTGTTGCCGGTGGTGATTTCAGTTTACAAGGACAAGTCGTTTTCCTTCATCACCAAGAAACCCCCGGCAGGCAATCTCCTCAAGAAGATCGCCGGGCTTGCTTCCGGATCCAAAGAAGCCAACAAGGTCAAGGTCGGCAAAATCACCAAGGCGCAATTGATGGAAGTCGTGAAAATCAAGATGCCCGACCTCAATACCAAGGACCCCGAAGCCGC
>JAYSPI010000080.1:0-5640 GCA_043722215.1 Prosthecobacter sp. | reverse complement strand
CACGCGACGTGATGAAAATCGTGCCCGCCTGGAAGGACTCTCCTTCCCACCCGTCAGCGCAACTGCCATCCCTAATCCAGTTAGCCAGCCCTTCTGGATTCTATCAGATTAACAGAAAATCGAACGCCTCTATAAAGGTGTCGCAAAATAAACCGTTAAAATAGTCTTGGTGGTCAGGGGATTCGCATCATGATCGATGGCAAATGGCACTGACGGATCGCCGCTTGCGGAGGGAACTAAAAACAGTTGCGGCGATGCTGGTCTGTTATTGCCGGGGTGTACATGGAACTCGCGGGCCGTTGTGCGAGGGCTGTCAAGCATTGCTGGATTACGCGACTCTGCGTCTAGATCGTTGTCAGTTTGGGGGAGGCAAGCCGGTGTGTGCGAGATGCTCGGTGCATTGTTATCAGCCGCGGATGCGCGCTGAAATGCAACAGGTGATGCGCTACTCCGGGCCGCGCATGCTCATGCGCCATCCAATTCTCACGGTCCGCCACCTGCTCGATGCCCGTCGGCCAGTGACTGTGGGGCCGCTCGCATAAGCCGGTGCACGAGTATCACGTGTCGTAGATAGTGGCGGATGATGAGGTGATGTCTTGGATGGATGCCGTCGTGCGTGGGGCCTCTAATCCTAGCCGTGAGCGGGAGGACGTTGGCTTAGGAGTTAGGGGCGTGGGTTGAAGTGTGAGGTGGCACGGAGTTTTTCCCACAGTGTCCGCTCCGTGGGCCCTGGGTTGGTGGGAAACTGAATGGTTAGGACGGCGTGGAAGTCGCCCCGTTCTCCGGATTTCCCTTTGGGTAGGCCGCGGCCGCGGATGCGGAGTTGCTGACCGCTTTCGCTGGCGGGAGGGATGCGTAGTTTGACTTTGCCGTCCAGGGTCGGCACGGTGATATCGGCACCGAGGACGGCTTCCCACGGGGCGATAGTGAGTGTGTGATAGACGTCCGTTCCTTCGGTATGGAAATCTGGATGGGCGGCGTGGCGGACCCGCAGCAAGAGATCGCCGGCCGACGCTCCGCCACTGCCGGGCACACCTTGTCCTGGCACGCGAATGCGCTGCCCATCAGTGACTCCGGGGGGGATGCGGACATGGAACTCGCGGGTGGTGAGTTCGCCAGTGAGTGGCTGGGTGATTTGCAACGAAATTGGGCGTACGGCACCGTGCATGACTTCTTCCAAGGTGACGAGGAGATCGCCCTCGACGTGACCACCTTGGCGGTGGCGGGTCGCGGCAGGGTGTGCGCTGTCGAATGATTGCTGGCCAAATTCAACTTGCCCAGCAGCGCTGAAATAATGCTCGAAAAAGTCGCTGAAGCCGGTGCCGGCGAAGTTAAACTCACGAGCGGGTGCGGTGCGGCGGTGCTGCCCGGGTGTTGGGTCGCTGTGGTTTTCCTCCTGCCAATTCGCACCGAGTTGGTCGTATTTGCGGCGTTTTTCAGGATCGCTGAGAACCTCGTGAGCTTCGTTGATTTCCTTGAATTTTTCTTCAGCGCCTAGTTTGACTTTGGCGACGTCTGGGTGGTGCTTGCGGGCTAATTTGCGGAATGCTTGTTTGATGTCCTGCACGCTGGCATCACGTGCAACACCTAAGCTAGCGTAGTAGTCTTTGAAGGCGATGGACATGGCGTTGGAGGGGGCGAAGTGTCACAACGCGCGTATCGTTCCGGAAGGCGTTTGTGGGATCAATCACCAAGAAGAGAAGCCAGATGCACTGTGACGCGGACAAGAGACTTGTGGGATCGTCCGTTAGGGGGATGACGGTCAGGACCTAGGTCACGAGCCACCGTGGCTTTTGGTGGGCGTTCGGGCGCGGATCAGGACGGGTAGCAGATGGCATTGCTGAGATGGCGGTGCAGCCATTCCGCGCTGCGATCCGCCATGTGGATCATGGTGCCTGGTTCATCAAATAAATGCGAGGCTCCGGGAACAATATGTAATTCTTTCTTGCCCATCAAATATGGGAGGATCTTGTGGGTATGTACAATGCCATCGGTATCGTGCTCACCCACGATCAATAGGGTGGGACACAGCACATGGGGGATCGATTGGGTTGCGAGATCGAGGCAACCACCGCGCGCGACGACGGCACCTACTTTGTGGCCCATCTTGGCCGCAGCGATCAGAGCCGCCGCGCCGCCAGCGCTGGCACCGAAGTAGCCGATTTGTAGGTCTTTGGAGGTTGGTTCCATGCTCGCCCAATGGGTCACGGCGATCAAGCGCTTGGCCAGCAATGCGGCATCATCCTGATATTTGGCGGTTTCATCATCGTCGCCCAACTCTTCTTCGGTCAGTAAGTCGCATAGGAGGGTACCGAGTCCCATGTCGCGAATGACTTGGGCGATGTGACGGTTGCGGGGATGATTGCGACACCTGCCATTATGCGCGAAGACCACCAGAGCGGACGACTCCTCGGGGAGGTGCAGGTCCGCCAGCAAATAAACTCCGTCCGCGTCAATCCGGACACCTTGATTGAGTTCCCGAGTGGGTGGGTGTGGGCTCGCGTTCATGATAGGATGGAAGTGGAGGTTGACGACTGGGGCGGTCCAACCTGAGAGGATTGGGTGTACCCGTCTCACAACATGGCGGTCAGTCATTTAAATCACATTAATATAGCATTACAATGCATACGCGGAAGCCTTCTAATGTCCAATAAATAAAGCTTGCATGGGTTTGAAAAATGCGGAGCAGCATGGAGAGCGGAGCCTGGGCACCTAGGTATCGTGCGAGTGGGTGAGGTTTTGGGCCAAGGCATCGAATAGCTGGGGCAGGTCGGGCAAGTCGGAGGCGGATTTGGCGTGTTGGGCGGCGAGGATTTGGCCGTGGTGGAAGAGGAAGGCGCCGGGCATTTGTCTGCCGTCGCCAGCGAGGTGGCCGACACCGCAGCCTTTGATGAGGGAGAGGAAGGCGAGCCAGCAGACGCGAGGGCCGAGCAGTTCGCGGAGGCCACCCTTGGAGAGGCCGAAGGCGTGGTAGAGTTCGCGGTGGGGGTCGGCGATGCGGTTGACGGCGCAGTGGCTTGGGAGATAGGGGAGTTCTGCACCACGGGGCATCATATGAATGAGGACGATTTCGGCGTGGTGGGATTGGGCGTGGTGGTGAATTTCTTCGAGGCTGCGGAGGAGTTGGCGGGTAAAGGTACAGCCAAAGTGGCGGAGGAAAACGAGCACGAGCAGGCGAGATTCTGATGCCTCTGCGAGCGATTCATTGCTGGAGAGTTGGCACGATGCGGCGGCTTGACGGACATCTGGAAAGACGTAGGGGTGAGTTGTATTCATCTGGACGAGTGGGTGGGTGTCGCCGCGCATCGTCGGGGATGGTAGGTGGTGGCAGAGTTCGTGCAAGCAGAACGCGGTGGGTGAGTGGGGGGTATGTGGTGGTGGGTCGGCGTTCTCGAGTGGGCAAGCGGAGGATTTTACGCTTCCGCAACTCGGGCGGGCGATTATGCTGAGTTCATGCGCTACGCTCAACGTCTGCAACAACGGATCAAGAAAACCGGTTCGCGCCTATGCGTTGGGCTCGACCCGCGGCCCGGCGACGGAGGGGCGGCCTTTGCCAGCGATTTTCTTCATCAAGTTGTTGCGGAGACGGCGGTGTGGGCGGCTGCGTTCAAGCCGAATATGGCCTATTTTGAGGCGATGGGCATTGAGGGGATTCAATTGCTAGAAGAGGTGTTAGCGGTGATACCGGCGGAGGTTCCGGTGATCCTGGATGCGAAGCGCAGTGACATTGGTGAGACGCAGAAATATTACGCGCAGGGGTATTTTGGTCGTTGGAATGTTGACGCCGTGACGCTGAATCCATTTTTGGGTTATGATTCGATTGAGCCATTTCTGGATTGGGAGGGGAAGGGGGTGTACCTGCTGGCGGTGACATCGAACGCGGGTTCGGCCGATTTTCAACGGCAAAAACTCGCCGATGGTCGTTCGGTGTTCGAGTTGGTGACCGCCTTGGGCGCGCGCGCCTGCGCGGAGGATCGAAAAACCGACGTTGGCTACGTGGTCGGTCTGACCAATGCAGCGGAGGTATTGGAGAGATTTCCGGACGCGCCGTTGTTGGTGCCAGGTTTGGGTGCGCAAGGGGGCGATTTAGCGGCCTTGGCAGCGGCGGGTCGCAGTGCGCCTGATGTGATCAATGTTTCGCGGGGGATTTTGTATGCGGGGGACGAGCGGGGATTCGGTGCCCGTGCGATGGAGTGGGCGGAAAAGATCGCCGCAGCCTTCCCTGCGTGAGCGAGCTGAGGTAGTTTTTTGACGCCTAGCGAACGCTGGGCATTGCCATGGCGCGTGGGATTCCTATCATGCCGCCTGCATGAGCACCGTTGAATCGTCCCTTTCTGCCGCTGTGACCCGGGGTCACCTGCTGGAGTCCGCCCAATCGAATATTCTGGCCCTGCTGGCTGGCACCACCAGCGAGGTTGCCGCCAAGGCGGTTGCCGAATTGGTGGCGGCTGGGGCGTGGGACGAACTCAATGATCGGTTTTTTAAGACTTTGGAATTTGGTACTGGCGGGTTGCGTGGGCGGACGATTGGGCGGGTAGTCACCGGTGCGGAGCTGGGAGTGGGTGGGCCGCATGGTCGTCCGGAGCACCCGTGCGTTGGTACAGCGACGATGAACTATTACAATCTGAGTCGAGCGGTGCGGGGGATCATCACCTATGCCAAGGAATGTGTTGGCAGTGGGCGCAAGCCGGTGTTGGTTTTTGCGCATGACACGCGACATTTTTCGCGTGATTTTGCGGAGTTTTGCGCGCAAGTGAGTTCGAATCTCGGCTGTGATGCCTATTTATTTGATGGTCCGCGGTCCACTCCCCAACTTTCGTTTGCGGTGCGGGAACTGCGCGCGGACGCGGGGGTGGTTTTAACGGCCAGCCACAACCCGCCGCATGACAATGGGTTTAAAGCCTATTTTAACGATGGAGCGCAGATCATTGGCGTGGATGCTGCTGGCATCGTCCGCGAGGTCAATGCCATCACTCGCGAAGATTACACGTCGTTGCCGCCTGACCAGCGGGGGGAGATCAGCACGTTGGGAGTGGAGATGGATGAGCTGTATGTGGCCCGCATCAAGACGTTGTTGCTACGTCCGTCGCTGTTGGAGGGGGTGTCAACGAGGGTGGTTTTCACCAATCTGCACGGCACCGGCGGTCACATCAACGTGCCGTTGTTGCGCGGCTTGGGTTTCGACGTGCTCACGGTGCCAGCGCAGGACGTCCAGGATGGTCGCTTTCCAACGGTAGAATCGCCCAATCCCGAAAATGCCCCTGCCTTGAAGATGGCGCTCGATCTTGCAGAGCGAGAGCAGGCCGAGTTGGTCATCGGTACGGATCCTGATGCCGACCGGATGGGGGTGGCGGTCCGCAATGCGGACGGGAAAATGGTGCTGCTCACTGGCAATCAGATTGGTTCATTGATGGCCTGGTATCGGCTGAAAACGTGCTTTGATCTTGGCTGGCTCAGTCATGCCAACCGCAGTCGGGCGGTGGTGGTGAAAACATTTGTGACCACCGAGCTTCAGCGCGCCATTGCCGATGGTTTTGGGGTCGGCCTGGTGGATACATTGACGGGATTTAAATACATTGCGGGCAAGCTGCGGAAATATGAGGAGGCGATTCCGACCGAGAAGAAGGGCGACTACCGCTC
>JAYSPI010000079.1:0-6873 GCA_043722215.1 Prosthecobacter sp. | reverse complement strand
GGCAGCGGGATTCCGGTGATGGGCATGAGCAACACGTGCATACCGATGCTCTCGAAGACGTGGGCAAAAATCATGGCGACGACCATGCAGGCGAGCATTCGGCCACACACGTCGCGGCTGTAAAATGCGATATAGAGGCCTTGGATCAGCAGGAGGGCGAAGGATGAGAGCAATAACAGACTACCGCGAAACCCGAGCTCCTCGGCGATGACTGCAAAAATATAGTCGTCATGGGCAGTATCTTTGGGGATGAATCCTTTGGCGTGCAAGGACCCCTGCTCGACGGTGGCTTTCCAGCCGACCCCCTTCCAACCGGATTTCCCGACGGCCATGGAGATATTATGGGGGGCGTAGGCCTCGTCTGTGATATTGACTTCGCGGCCCTGCATCATACTCAACCAGGTATCGATGCGTTCAGGGCCGCGCTTTTACACCAATGGCAGGGCGACGAAATACAACAATGGCAGCAACCCCGCGCCAATCAATGCCATCCCCGATAGATATCGGAATGGTATGCCGCCAATCAAAAGCGCCACGATGGACACCGGGATCCAAACCATTGCTGAGCCCATGTCACCCATTTTCATGACCATCAAGCAGGGTGTGCCGGCCAACACGCCGATCAACCCGATGCGGATGATCGGCGCACCAAACCATCGATGCAGCTTGGGTAAATCCTGAATCAACCACGCAATGAGCAAAATCCCGGAGGATATCCCCAACTGGGTCGGCTGAAACGTCACCCCACCCATGACCAGTCGGTGGACCTTGTCGTCCACCAGCATCGCCTTGATGATCAACCCGAGGCCCACGACATAAAAGGGAATCCCCAACCAGCGAATCCACCGGTAATCCATCAAGGCAACCCCGAAATATGCGACGCTGCCGATCAAAATCCAGCGCTTTTGCATGGACGCGTAATAGACGCCTGCGCTCCCATATTGACTGAGCACCTCTTTGGACACCGGCAGGTGGCGCGCGGCGCTCTCGATCATGAACACGCCGAAGATGAGCAGCCCGTACATCACGAAGACGAGCAGCCAGTTCATCCCCAGGATTTTCTTTAAAAAGGGCGTCATGAAGAGGAGCGGCTACCCGCCAGTGCTTACCTGCCCCAATGATTCAGCAGCGTTTGCGCCATCACCCCGGGCGTCTCCGCCACCGCAATCCCACATTCCGCCAAAATCCGCTTCTTGGCCGCGGCGGTATCCTCCTCACCGCCGACGATGGCACCAGCATGACCCATCCGGCGACCCGCAGGTGCCGTGGCCCCGGCGATGAATCCGGCGATGGGTTTTTTACAATGCTCTTTGGCCCAGCGGGCGGCCTCGGCCTCGGCGTTGCCACCGATCTCACCAATGAGGATGATCGCCTCGGTCTCGGGGTCCTCGTTGAACATCTTGAGCACGTCGACGTGTGACGTCCCATTGATTGGATCACCGCCAATGCCTACGCACGTGCTCTGACCGTACCCAAGCTGCGTGAGCTGCCAAACCGCCTCGTACGTCAAGGTACCGGATCGCGAAACCACGCCGACGTTGCCGCGCTTGTGGATGTACCCTGGTGAAATCCCGATGCGGCAGCCACCGTGGCTCTTCTCGCCGCGGCCCGGTGTGACCAAGCCCGGGCAATTCGGTCCGACCAGCCGGGATTTTGAGCCGACGAGCATGGCTTTGACGCGCATCATGTCCATGACAGGGATGCCCTCGGTGATGCAGACGATGAGTTCCACGCCGGCATCCGCAGCTTCCAAAATCGCATCCGCAGCAAAGGCGGGCGGCACAAAAATCGCGGTCGCCGTGGCCCCAGTTTCCCTCGCCGCTTCTGCGACGGTGTCAAAAATTGGCACCACGCCATCAAACATCTGCCCGCCCTTGGTCGGGGTGACCCCGCCAACCACTTGGGTGCCATATTCCAGCGAGAGTCGCGCGTGGCGCGCTCCAAAACTGCCGGTGATGCCTTGGATGAGGACTTTAGTATGTTCGTCAATGAGAATGGACATGAGAATAGGAAGTTAGAAAGTAACAGAAGAATCAGGCAACAGCGGCGACAATCTTGAAGGCTCCATCATCCATGCCGGTGGCGGTCAATAGATTGAGGCCGGAGGCGGCGAGCGTGGCTTTCCCGGCCTCGACGTTATTGCCTTCGAGACGGACGACCAGCGGCAGCGTTAGGGAGGTTTCCTTGGCGGCGGCGACTACCCCCTCCGCAACGATGTTGCAATCCATGATGCCTCCGAAAATATTAATGAAAATCCCCTTCACATTCGGATCACCCAGGATGATTTGAAACGCCGCACTCACTGCTTCCTTCGACGCGCCACCCCCGACATCCAAGAAATTGGCGGGGTCCCCACCGTGAAATTTGATGATGTCCATGGTGGCCATCGCCAGGCCGGCTCCATTCACCAGGCAGGCAATGTTGCCATCCAACCCGATATAATTGAGATCATGTGCCGCAGCGGCCACCTCGCGCGGGTCCTCCTCCTCCCGATCGCGCATGGCTAAAATCTCGGCATGCCGGTAGAGAGCGTTGTCGTCAAAGTTGAATTTTGCATCCAAGGCATAGACGTGATCGTCATCGCTCTCAACCACTGGGTTGATTTCCACCATCGAGCAGTCACATTCAATGAACAACTTGTAAAGCGAGTGGAGGAGGCGGCCAAACTGGCGAGCGGTGGTGCGCAGGCCGAGTGCCTGGCAGAGTTTACGCACCTGATAGGCTTGCAGGCCGGCTAGCGGATTAACAAATTCGCGGAGGATTTTTTCCGGGGTTTTGGCGGCGACTTCTTCGATGTCCATCCCCCCTTCGGTCGAGGCGATGATCACCGGTTGGCCGGTCTGGCGGTCCATTAGAATTGCCAGATAGAGTTCGCGGCGAATCGTCACCGACTCGGTGACCATCACCTTGCGGACCAAGCGACCGGCCGCACCGGTTTGTTTGGTCACGAGCACCTCACCCAGCATCTTGGTGGCCAAATCGCGCGCTTCCTCAGGTGAGGCCACGAGGTGAACGCCGCCTTTGAAGCCATTTTTGAAGACGCCCTTGCCGCGGCCACCCGCGTGAATCTGTGCCTTAACGACGAGTTTTTTGACACCCAACCACTTGGCGGCGTCGAATGCCTCCTTTGGTGTGACGGCGGCCCTGCCCTTAGGGCTTGGCACTCCAAATCGATCAAATAGTTCCTTGGCCTGATATTCGTGAATGTTCATGGTGCGCTGTATCAATGATAGATGCGAGAAACGGCCCGAAGCTTATTGCCCTGCCTCACCGACGGTCAAGGCCTACTCAAGAAATCATCCTCATTCATTCCCTCACACGCTCATACAAAAAAGCTGCCGGACCCAGTCCGGCAGCTTTCATGATCGACTTAATTGTTAGAATGATGAGCGGTCGCTTATTCCTCCGGAGCACCGCCGCCTTGTGGCATTGGGAACGGCATGCCACCTTCTGGGGCCGCTGGAGCATCTTGGATCTTAACCAACTCCAATTCAAAAACCAATGCGCAGTTAGGTCCGATGTCGGCACTGCGGCGCTGCTCACCATAGGCAAGCTTGGCTGGCACGAACAATTTCCATTTGGCACCCACCGGCATGGTGGTGAGAGCTTCCTTGAATCCATCGACGACCTGCAGGGTCATTGGGACCGGCTCGCCTTCAGGTGAAGCGTCGAACTGTTTGCCGCTGATGAGCGAACCCTTGTAATGCACCATGAACTGCTTGTTGTCCTTGGGATCAGCCTTGGGATCGGCCTTGGGATCGGCCTTCGGGTCAGCCTTGGGAGCGACGTATTTTTCGTCACCGCCCTTGGCGAGCACTTCGTATTGCAAGCCGCTCTTGGTGGTGGTCACTTCCTTGCGCTTGGCATTTTCTTCGAGGAATTTGTTACCGGCCTCGAGGTTGGCGGTTGCCGCTTCTTTTTCGCGGGATTGCAGCATATCGCCAAGTGCTTGCATGGCGGCTTGCAGTTTTTCCTCACTGAGCTCGGGCTTGCCGCCCTTGACCGCGGACATGAAGCCCTTGATGAAGGTTTCCTCCTGAATGTCATCAGCGGTCACCCCAAAGCGACCAAACTGCTGGCTGAACGTGCTACCCGTGCGAAACCCAAGCGCGTACGACGAATCAGTCTTGATCACCGCTGGATCAAGCTTCGGCTTGGCCGGAACTTCGATCGGCGGCGTCGTCGCCTCCGCCTTGGCGGGGGTGGCTGCTTCCGATTTCGCGGGGGTGGCATCTTCCGATTTGGCGGATTTGGCTGCCGGGGATTTGGCGGATAAGGTGGCGACCAAGCTAAGTGCCAGTGCGCCAGGAATGAATTTACGGATCATATGTTTGTTGGGAGAGCGGAAAACTAGGTGGGAGATGGCGGCCTGTCGAGGCGGATTTTCACGCAATAGCGGGTCGAAACGTGCCGCCTACGGGTCAACAGCAAGCGGTCGTCGAGCACGCTGGCTGGCCGTGGTGAGATGGATTCGCTGGAGCGGACGCATCCAATGCTGGAGCCGACTGCGAGCGGTCCGGCGCGAGTGTGGTCAAACCGAGTTTCGCCAGCAGTGCCAGGTCCTGAGCGGACTCTGGGTTATCGGTGGTGAGCAACTTCTCACCGTAGAAAATCGAGTTGGCACCCGCAAAAAAGCACAATGCCTGCACCTCGTCGGATAAGCGCGTGCGGCCCGCCGACAGCCGAACCTTCGCCCCTGGCACGCTAATCCGGGCACAGGCAATCATGCGCACCAGGTCAAATGGATCCACCTGCGGATTTTCCGCCAGCGGCGTGCCGGGCATCGGCATGAGCGAGTTGATCGGCACGCTCTCAGGCTGCGGATTAAAATTAGAGATCACTTCTAGCAGTCTGAGTCGATCGGTGATCGTTTCGCTGAGGCCGAGGATGCCGCCGCAGCAGACCGAGATTCCTGCGTCCTGGACATTGCGGATCGTGCGCAGGCGGTCCTCGTAGGTGTGGCTGGTGACGATATTCGGGTAATGTTCCGGCGAGGTGTCCAGGTTGTGGTTGTAGGCGGTCACACCGGCGTCGCGCAGTTGATCGGCCTCGGCTGGTCCGAGTTCGCCGAGCGTCACGCAAACCTCCATATTGAGCGAGGCGACGTCGCGGACGATTTCAAGGACTTGGTCGAAGCGCGGGGTCCCGCCCTGCACTCCCTTCCAGGCGGCGCCCATGCAAAAGCGAGTGGAGCCGGATTCCTTAGCGGCCCGGGCATGGACCATGACCTCCTCACGCTCCAACAGCACGTGGCTCTCGAGCTCGGTCTTGTAACGAGCCGATTGGGCGCAATAGGCACAATCCTCGGAGCATCCGCCGGTCTTGATCGAAAGCAGCGTACACAGCTGGATCTTTCCCTCTGGCCAGAATTCGTCGTGAACCGCGCGAGCGCGCTTGAGCAGATCAAAAAATGGCAGTGAGTGGAGTTCCTGGAGTTCAGTGAGAGTCATTGCGATGCGAGCGGGTGGATGATGATAGATCGAAGAGCGGCGAATCGCGGCGCACGCGTGGTCGCACCGCCGATGCGGCCGGGATGCTTGGCGCATTCCGGCGCCGTGTCAACGCAGGATACGCCCCCCCGCCCGACCCGCTAGGCACGGTTCTTGTCGGTCAGGCGCATCGCCAGAAAATACAAAACACAGACCACCGCGACAGCGGCAATGATCCAGAGAGCTTCCTGCTTCACGGCGTGAATCAAATGGCTGAGATCGACGCCACGGCCATTTTTGAGGGCCGTGATTTGTTGTGGATCGAGGTTACTGCCGACCGTTTGTCCTAATTCCGCAAGCACCCAACACCAAATCCCCGACCCCACCACCGTCAAAATACTGAATTTGATAAACCCCATGCGCAAAATCCCCGCCGGTATCGAAATCAAATGACGAATCACCGGCAGCAAACGCGCAAAAAACACCCCACCACCGCCGTAGCGACGCATGAACACCTCCGCCCGCTCCACTTTGTGCGGCGGCATCATCAAAAATTTACCCACCCGCATCACCACCGGCCGCCCGACTAACAACGCCACCGCATACGTGAGCGCCGAGCCCAGCCATGAACCTAACACCCCGGCTAAAATCACGCCGGGCACGGTCATGGTGCCGCCCTGCGCCGCTAAAATCGCCGCGGGTGGCACCACCAACTCGCTGGGCACCGGGAAGATGGAGCTTTCCATAGCCATCAGCACGACCACCCCGCCATATCCCCACTCGTGAACCCAACTGAACCACGTTTCGATCAATGATTGCATCATAGCGGCCCGCAACATGACCACGCACCCGCAATTGACAAGATCAACCCCAGCGCCGCCAACCACCGCTTGATCTTACTCTCGTTTTGGCCCATGAGCATCCTGCCATGAGTTTCCCTAGCATCGACCAGCTTGCCACCTGCCCAGGCCTCATCTCGTGGCTGAGCGATGGCTCATGGCAGGACGAGGTTTCCCCCCATGCGCTCAGCCTCCGCCACACAGTTGGCGTCGCCGCACTCACATTCACCAGCAACAACCCGTCCTTCAACAAGATCGAGAGCTATGAGCACTTTCTAGTGGAAGCCCAAGTGATGGATGAAGTCCCCCTCTCCTACCGGACCCGAATGTTTTTGGTTTCCAGATATTCCCACACCACCCGCGCCACTCACATCGACGTCATCCTCGATTGTTCGTGTCAGGCACCCCACGACTGCCCACACGCGATTGCCGTATTTGAAGCCCTCCAGACCATCGCCCAAGCGAAACCCACCGCCCCCTACTCCCTCGCCGTGAACCCGGCACTCACAACCTGGCTGAGCCAAATCAAGGAAGCCGGCGTCACCGCACACACCGCCCACAAGCCGGTCAAACCCTATAACAAGTTTCTAGCGTACTGTATCGAG
>JAYSPI010000078.1:0-9309 GCA_043722215.1 Prosthecobacter sp. | reverse complement strand
GATCGCTATCTTGCGCGACAGAGAGTTGGCGCAAGCCAATGATGACAAGACTCAACCCGACACCCCAGAAGATCACTCGCCCATACCAAAAGGGTAGATTCATGAACCAATATTTGTTATATAACAAATGGTTGGCGTGATGGAGGTAGTCCTTGACGTCTCCCGGCGCGGCGCGGTGGATGTTCATCCACTCGTATAGGTATTGCTGTACCTGCGGACAAAGTAGCGGCAAGCCGAACAACACCATCCACGGATACGTCGAGCCTAGGTTCTCAAACGTCCGGCGCACCGATGTGCCCCATCCCGAATTCGAAACGTTGTGCAGCAACGTCCAAAAACAACCACCAATCGATAGCGTTAGGAAAAAATAAAACGCAAATAACCAGGAATAGGCGAAACATCCACGGGTGTGCTCCGGTGCAAAAAATAGCAAATACAAGCTGATGACCGTGCCGATGAGGGCCACCCCCATGGCGATGCTTTTTACCCTGGTGACTTTGCTAGGATCCAGGTGGTCGCCATGAATGGCAATATCGGCAGATGTGACGTGGTGATGAGCCATTTCGTTAAAATTCGGAGAGGGGTTAGTGAGCCTCCTGCGAGGCTTGTTTGGCAGCTTGGAGCGTGCGGACGTAGCTAATGATCGCCCAGCGGTCGCGCACCGGTATGGATGCACCATAACCGCTCATGCGGGCCATGCCGTGAGTGATGGTGTTGAACATGCGCCCATCTGGATAGGTTGTTGGCGACAAGGCATTGAGTTTGGCATTCGGATTGGTATTGACCGGTACGCCATAGGCGGAGGTGATCCCTTGGCCATCGCCGGATGCGCCGTGGCAAACGGCACAATAGATGGTGAATCGCTCCTTGCCGCGACCGATGAGCGCCGGGGCATTGGCCGCGGTGAGTTGCAGCTCGTCGGGCATACCCACGCCGTAGTAATCACCGATTGCGCCAGTGTAATAGTAGCCCGACTGGCCGCCAAACTCGAATTCAGGGATACCGCCGATAACCATGGCACCATCCGGGTTGAACCCGCGCGGTTGGCTGCCGACCACTGGCAACCGACCACCATGACCGTCGGCAAAAAATCGATCCGGTTGCTGGGCACGAACCTTATCCTGCTCGTCCATGTCGGGAAACACCTGAATCGGCGGCTTGTTGAACTTCTGGCCGCGCAATCCGAAGATCCCTACAACGAGTAACGCGATCAGCACGTAGGCTAAGAAAAAATAACGCATCTGAAAATTGCTTTGGTAATTTGAGATTTTCGACTGAGATATCAGTCCTTTTCTTCGATGAGTTCGATATTGTTGCCACCGATCGCAGCGAGCAGGTCGCGGGTGTGATTCGGGCTGAACATGGGGTCACGCGCTTCGATGGCGATGAAAAATCCGTCGTCGGTCGCACGCTGGAACTGGTCGCTCTCAAACAACGGGTGGTTGAGCCGCGGCAACTGGATGAGCGCCAACAATCCAAACAAAACCGTGAACCCGGAAAATAAAATCGTCAACTCGAACATGATCGGAAAGAACGCCGGAATGGTGAAGATGTTTGCCGGCTTGGCTTGCACCACGGTCGGATAGATCACCACCTGCGTCACATAGGCTAGCGTAAAGGCCGTGGCCGTGCCGGTCATTCCGCCGCAAAACACGAACCACGGCAGAATCGAGCGCTTCATGCCCATCGCCCCGTCTAGCCCGTGAATCGGATAGGACGAATAGCAATCCCATTTCTTGAAACCGGCGTCGCGGACCTTCTCCGCCGCCTTGTACAGGGCGGCGGCGCTCTTAAACTCGGCTAGATAGCCGTAGACGCGTTTGCGGGTGGTGCTCACGGGGCAATGATTAGAGATTGTAGAATTGCAATTTTGGATGCCGAGTATTCCATTTTGAATTCAGGATTTGATATGTTCCAGCTGATACGCTGGCTCGAGGATGACGCCGGCGTCTGGGTGATCGAGGTGGTCGTCGTGATGGGGGTCGGATTCGCGGAGCGTCCATTTGACCTCGGCGATGTTAATGCAGGGCAGAAAGCGCAGGAACAACATGAACAACGTCAGAAACAACCCGATAGTGCCCAAAAATATCATCTGATCCTGGGGTGAGGGCGAGTAGGTTTTCCAATCACCGGGCAGCCAAGTGCGAGCCAGAGTACCGACGATGATGACAAACCGCTCGAACCACATACCGATGTTCACGAACATGGCCACAATCATCACGACCCAGAGGTTTTCACGGCACGCCCGTAACCAAAATACCTGCGGCGATAGCACGTTGCACGACATCATCGCCGCATACGCCCACCAGTATGGCCCTGCAATCCGAAACTTGAATGCGTCCATTTCGTAGATCGCCCCTGAGTAGAATGCCACAAACAACTCCATCAGATAGGCATATCCTACAATCGTGCCGGTTAGCAGAATGATCTTAGCCATGTTGTCGATGTGCTTCATGGTGATGAGATCCTGCAGCCCGTAGATGAAACGAGCGGGCACCATGATCGTGAGCACCATCGCAAAACCGCCAAAAATCGCCCCGGCCACGAAGTAGGGCGGGAAAATGGTGGTATGCCACCCGGGGACGACCGAGGTGGCAAAGTCGAATGACACCACCGAGTGAACCGAGAGGACCAGCGGGGTGGCCAGCGCTGCTAGCAACAGATAGGCCATCTCATAGTGGCTCCACTGGCGGTTGCCACCGCGCCAACCGAGCGAGAAGATTCCGTAAAGGATCTTGCGCAACCCGGGCTTGCAGCGGTCACGGATGGTCGCCAAATCCGGCACCATCCCTAAATACCAGAAAATCAGCGAAATCGTGAAATACGTGGAAACCGCAAATACGTCCCACAGCAGCGGCGATTTGAAGTTCTGCCAGATACCATTGGCATTGGGCACCGGTGCCAGGAACCAGGCAAACCACACCCGTCCGACGTGGAAGGCAGGGAAAATCCCCGCGCACATCACTGCGAAGATCGTCATGGCCTCGGCTGCGCGGTTGATCGAAGTTCGCCAGTTCTGGCGTGTTAAGAACAAGATTGCGGAGATCAGAGTACCGGCGTGACCGATGCCGATCCAGAAGACGAAGTTCACAATAGGCCACCCCCACATGACGCGGTTGGTGTTACCCCATATCCCGACGCCGGTGGACACCAAGTGAATCAACCCGCCACCCACCCCGATCGCCGCGATCAACGAGCACGGAATAAATAACAACCACCAAATCAGCGGTTGCTTGTTCTCAAGGACCCCGCAAATACGCTCGGTGATCCAATGATACGAACGCCCATGCAGAATCAGCTTCTCGCGCTCAAGCACCGGCAGCTTGATTCCCGCGCACGAATCCGACGCGCTCTCAGTGGTGAATGACATAGTAAAATATAAAAAAATGTTTGTTAGACCGTATGGGCAACGCCCGTTCAGACCATGTGAATGGTGGCCTTGCCGATGAATTTTGCGTCTGGCATCGCGGGATTCGGGTTCTTGACGCGCGCCAAATAGCTGGTGCGTGGCCGGGTGCCGATGTACTGGAGCAGGTCGTAATTGCGGGCGAGTTGTTTGCTGCGGCCCACCACCGATTGGTCGTGATCGAGCAAGTTGCCAAAAGTAATGGCGGCGGCCGGGCAGGCTTCCTGACAGGCGGTGCGTACCGAGTCGAGGGGCACGCGGAGGGTTTCGTTAGATACCTGGACCTCGGTGGATAGCTTACCGGCGGCGAGGACCTCTTGTTTTTGTCCGCCCTTTTGGCGGATCACCGAATCCTTGATCCGCTGGACGCAGTAGGTGCATTTCTCCATCACACCGCGCATCCGCACCGTGACGTTGGGATTGCGCTGGAGGTGAATCGCATCACCGACGGTTTTGACGCCTAGCGGCCCCCGATAGAGGTTATGCGCGATGAGCGGGTTGCGCTTGTTGTAATCAAAGAAATTAAAGCGGCGCGCCTTGTACGGGCAGTTGTTAGCACAATAGCGAGTGCCGATGCAGCGGTTATAGGCCATCGCGTTGAGACCATCCTCGGTGTGAACGGTGGCATTGACCGGACAAACCGTCTCACAGGGGGCGGACTCACATTGGGCGCAGGCGACAGGTTGCGGGACCAACGCCGGATTATCGGCGTCGAAGGTATTATCCTTTTGGCTGGCGAAATACCGGTCCATGCGGATCCAGTGCATTTCACGGCCTTTGGCGACTTGTTCTTTACCGACGACTGGGATGTTGTTTTCGGCCTGGCAGGCGACCATGCAGGCGGAGCAGCCCATGCAGGCGGACAGGTCGATGGACATCCCCCACTGGTGGAGCGGGTCGCTGATGAGAGGATCGCCCTTGCGGTCCTCTGGCTGATAGAGATAAACATTGGGCGGCGCGTGGGCGTCGTTGCCCTGCTTCTTGACGTTAGCCATCTGCTCGTCAAAGCCACCCTTCTCGTCATCCGAGTCGAGGGTGGACACCTCGCGGGCCAGTGCACGGCCATACATCGCATTGTGCTCCTGGGTCAGCGCGACCGAATACCGCATGTCGGTTAGACTCACCGTCGCGCCGGTAGCGAAATACGCGGTGGCGGCGGTGCGCAGCGGATAGGCATTGAATCCGCGGTTCACCGCGACTAGGCCGACGTGTGATTGGTGGGTGGGTTGGCGCTTGAGTTCATCCTCGTGGTTGTAGCCCTGGCCGTATCCTAGCGGAATGAGGATGGTGTTTTCGGCTTGGCCGAAGGACACCAGCACCGGGATTTCTAGCGACTGACCGCTGACGGTCACCCGGATCATCGGCGACTTGCGGCTCTGACCCTCACCATCTGGCGAGCCGAGCGCGCGGGCATTCTCGGTGGCGATGATTTCGTCGTAAATCCCAAGCTCCTTGGCGGTCTTGGGCGCGATCAACGCGGCATTGTCCCAGGTGAGCTTCGACACCGGATCGGGGGCCTCCTGGAGCCAGGCATTGTCGCACCAGCGACCGTCATAGACTGAGGCATCGGTGGCGAAGACCACTTGCAGCGCATCCTTGGTAGGTTCACCGGCCTTGGCCATTTCTATGTTAGCCGCAGCGATGTCTGCCTCGGCTGACTTCGCGCTGGCCGCCGCTACGATCGGATAGGCGGAATCTACCAGAAACCCGTCGCGCAGGAATTTTTTCCAGGCGGCATCCCCTACCCCGCCAATAGCGGCGAATGTCTTACGGACGGCATCGTAGGCGGGTGAGGGCGCACCTTTCGGGCCCTCACCATTGATGAGCTTGCCCGTGTCGGATGCCAACGCGCACAGCAATTCGATTTCAGAGATGCAGTCTTGATAGAGCGGTAGAATCATCGGCTGGACCACCGTGTGGGTGCCGCGCGAGCTGCGGGCATCCGCCCAGGACTCCAAGTAATGGGTTGCTGGAATGTGCCAGGTGGCCGCATGAGCGGTGGCATCGGTACGTTCGCCGAGGTGAATAAGGGATTTGAGTTGACTGAACGCTGCGGCGATTTTGAGGTCCGCTGGGGCGTCGTACACTGGGTTCGCCGGAGTGAGCAGCACCAAGGTTTCGACCTTGCCGGCGAGGATATCCGCCTGGAGCGCACCGAGCGTCCCCGGGGTGCGCGCACTCGTCCGCACCACCGTGGCAAGCGGTTTGCCCGCGCCCAAGTTGCCCAGCGCTAGATTAATCGCCAGTGCCAGGTGATGGACTGCGGCGGGTTGACGCGTGCCGACCAGCACCATCGACTGACCGGCGTGAGCCTTGAGATCCGCGACTAACGGATGAATCCAGGAAAGCTGCCGGGCATCGGTGATGACCTCCACGCCATTGGCCTGAGACAGTCCGAGCTCGCGGGCGATCTGACCTGCGACTAACAACACCTGGCTGGGAGCGACGCGCAAGCGGTGATCGGCCATGCCCCCGGTTAGCGAATAGGCGGCCTCTACCGCGTAGAGGCGGTTCATGATCGCCGCATCCGGCGGCGCACTGTAGTCGGCTGACTCGGGCTTGCGACGGTCAAAAAAACCAGTCACCGGACCGCATGTGTCAACCCCTGCGAAATCACAATCCAGCGCGACAATCCGGTCGGCCTTGGAGAAATCCACAATCCCTTGCTGGCCGGGCACATAGGCCCGAGCTGCCTCGCCGGTGAGCGCTTCGTATTGATAGAATCTAGCCGATTCAAACTTGGTCGCGAGTTCGATTGCCAGGCGTGAGCGGGTCGGGCAATCGTCGGATCCAAACAGAAAACCGATCTTGGCGGCCGGGTCGGTGGCGAGGGCGGCGATGGCGGCATTGAGATCGGCGCGGGTCGCGGGTTGGCCGGACTTGAGGACGGCGCGCGACCGCGATTGGGAATAGAGATCGAGCACCGACGCTTGCGCAAAGGCATCTGTGCCGCCGGAATCCGGGTGAAGTCGGTTAGGTGCTACTTTGGTCGGGCGGCCCTCGAAGGTCGTCACCACCAACGGGGTGGCACCGTGCGCGCGTGGCATTGCTGACGCGTAGTAAGTCGCCTTGCCGGGGATCACCCATTCGGGAGCCTTGGTGTAGGGAACGATATAACTCTCCGGCCGCCGACAGGCGACCATGCCGAAGCCCGCCAAGGCGCTGGACGCGCCCATGATTTTGAGAAACGACCGACGGCTGGTTTCCAGATCGGCCTCGTCGGCCATCTCGGCAGCGGCCGATGGAAACTCGCGGTCGAGCCACTCGCGGAAGGCTGGCGTCTCTTCGAGTTGGCCCGCGCTGCGCCACGCGACGGTGGATTCGTCGGTGGGCACTGCGGGGTGATTCCAAATGCGCTTGCTATGGTTGACTGCGGAAATTGTAGGTCTTCGAAAACGGGGCGACGTGTTAGCGGTGGCAGGTCGTGCAACTCACCTTCGGCTTCACCTTGAACTGGTCCTTGAGCTTGAGTCCCAACTCCAGCGGCGTCGTCACGCCTGGCTGTGGGTGACTGGCCAGATAGGATTCCGGCGTGTAGTTCAGGTTGTAAACTTCTTCAAGCGGGCGCAGGAAATTTTCCGGCGCGCGATGACAGTCCAAACACCAAGCCATCGATAGCGGCTGCTCCTGGGCTACGACTTCCATCGTATTGACGTTGCCGTGGCAACTCTGGCAGGAAACTCCTCGGTTCACGTGCGCCGAATGGTTGAAATATACGTAATCCGGGGCTTTGTGAACGCGCACCCACTCGACCGGCTTCCCATCATAGCCCGGATACGTCGGGTCCATCGACTGGTGCAGCGGCGCGAGTTTCGGGCTTTGCGGCAGTACGTGCTGGTGACAGTTCCAACACGTGCCACCGGTCGGCACGTTCGAGTGCCCGCTCACATCGACAAACGAGTGACAGTACCGGCAATCCATTCCGACCTGATCGACGTGGATTTTATGCGAAAACGGGATCGGTTGGGCGGGCTGATAGCCGACGACCAGGGTTTTTGGGGTCGCATAATACGTGAATGCGAGCGCCAGTCCCGCCGCCACCGAGCCAGCGCAGAAAACGATCTTGAGTGGCAATAAATTGGACCAGCGGGGAAAAATATTTGCCATGGCAAGGGCGATGCAGTGCGGGTAGAAGGGTGGTCGAGTAAATCAATTCAAAAATTGCTCCGAGGTCGTCATGCGCGCGCCGAAGTCTGCGTAGGATGGAAAGACAGCGCGGTCTTGCAATGGAAAAAGCAAAAAAAGAAAGAAAAGTGAGGAATTACGCGATGGATCGGGCAACCGATTTGCAGGTCAAGGATTTGACCAATTGAGTCCGTGCTGCTGGCGCCACCGCCGGTATGCGGCAAATTGCTCGCTCTTGGCCAACATCCGGCAGCCCGGCTCCTCGTTGAGAAACGTCTCGAACGCCCCGCCCGATGCCGAGTCCCCCGCGGCCGGATGACTCGCCGACGCGTGCCGCTCATCGGCCGCCAAGCGCCGCTCGATGCGCGCCAAGCAGCGGAAAATCCCAATCAGCGGCACTAGCAGCACGCCGAGCAACGCCAGCCCGCAGGATAACAAAATCACGACCCATGAAGCAGCAGGTTCCGGCATGCCCACAACATGAGCGGATCCCACCGAGTTGAGAAGCCCCAAGTGAAACCAACGCGCCAAGACGACCGGCTAAACTACTCCGCTCGCGGCAACGACCGGCAGCACTTTTCGCCACTTCCGCAGAATCAATGCGGTCAAACTGCCTCAGCTTGGCAGGATTGGGGGCGGCAGCCCCATGGTCAGGCGTTGCCAGTGAAAATGATGGGTTAGAAATTGATGGATCGGCGACCTCTGGCAGACTTCGTCTGCTAAAAACCAGCCAACCAGGAGGCCGCCGATCACAATCAAGGCCCTACTCAAAAACGTCCAACCGCTCATGAGCTTCGTGTACCATTCTGTGGCACGATTCATCGAGGGGTGCTCGCCACGCATTGTCGCCGAGGCCCGGCCGCGGACCAACAGGAAGCCCAGATGCTCCGGATGTGGAAAACTACGTCCCAGTTTGGATCGCATGCCTCTGCCCAGAACCTTCAAATTTATTCCCATCTGGAAGATTCCTGTGACTCTTTCCTACACCATGCGCCGGGGCAATTGCCCGACCTGCGACATCAAGACCGAAACCGTACCGTGGGCGCATGGCAAGCACGCTTCCTGGCATTTCTTCCGCCTTTTCCTCACACGATGGAGCCTCAGGGCTCAGTTGGACGGAGACCGCATCCTGCTTCCACACCTCTTGGGACACCGTCTGCCGATCGGTGCAATGGGTCGTCGACTTCGGTCTGAAACACCGGGACTTGGACGACATCACCGCGATCGGCGTCGATGAAGTCTCCTGCAGCAAAGGCCACCCATACATGCCCCCTCGTCTATCAAATCAACCCGGGCCGCAAGCGCCTGCTCGTGGTGATCATGAATCGCGACATCCAATCTCTGGCCAGCTTCTTCGGGAGTTTTGGCCCCGAGCGCTGCGCCAGGATCAAAGTCGTTTGCTCCGACATGTGGAAGCACTACATCAACGTCATCGCCCGGATGCTGCCCGGCAACACACGAAACTCAAGGACTTGCTCAAAGAGGCATTCGATGGGTTCTGGCAATATTACAGTCCATACTGGCCACATTGGTTCCTCAAAAAATGGTGCACCCGGGCCATGCGCAGCAAACTCGATCCCATGAAGAAATACGTCAATACGCTCAGGGCTCACGAGGATCTCCTGATGCACTACTTCATCGCAGGGAAGCTCTATTCCAGCGGGATCGTCGAAGACCTATGAGGCGCTCTAGATTTCTGGACCATCAACCTCTACAATACACACCAGATGAGTCAGAAACCACGCAAGCGCTACACCACCGAGTTCAAGGCCCAGGCC
>JAYSPI010000077.1:0-19754 GCA_043722215.1 Prosthecobacter sp. | reverse complement strand
TCACGCGACGCTGACGTCATCCGGCAAGCAACTCGTCGCCCTGATCACCGATGATTTTCCGGTTGGCAAGGGGCTGGAACTGACGGCCAAACCATAACTCACCACCACCACCTATGACCGATAGCATCCTCGCGAAACTCACCTCCCTCGGCCTGACCCTGCCGACCGTTCCCACACCCTTGGCCGCCTACGTCAATTGCGTGCGCACCGGTAATCTGCTCTTTCTTTCAGGCGGGTTACCCATCGACGGCACCACCCAAATCATCGGCAAGGTGCCCACGGAGGTTTCCATTGAGGACGCCCAGCAAGGGGCCCGCATGATTGCCCTCAACCGCCTGGCCGTGATCCGCGATGCCATTGGCTCGCTCGATAAAGTCCGCCAAATCGTCACTCTCAATGGATTTGTGAATTCCGCGCCGGATTTCTACGGTCACCCGCAAGTGGTCAATGGCGCGTCCGAGTTGCTCGTTGAGATCTTCGGCGATAAAGGGAAACACTCGCGCACTGCCCTCGGCGTGGCGGCTCTGCCACTTAATGTCGCCGTCGAAATCAACTTGATCGTCGAAGTGGAAGATTGATCTGACGCCAGGAAATCCCTTGGCTGATGGCCAGCCGTGGCAGGTAGAACGATTTGACCCTTGTCCAACTATACCTTAGTATGGCCGGGTTCTCATGTGCTCGATCACTTCCATCACCGAAAGGTTCCGGGCTCTTGAGCGGGTCGGGCGGGTTGTGGCTGCGGTCCTGTGCAGTTGGGTCGCGATGACCCCGGTGGTCGCCGTTGCTGGCCAACAACTGCACGGTCATGTGCCTGCGGCAGTGGCCACACGGCGGTCGCTGGATCGTCCTCCAGTCGGGCAGCGCCTGCACCTTGCGATCGGGTTGCCGGCGCGCAACCCCGCCGAGTTGAAGCGTCTGATCGATGAGCTCTATGATCCGGCCAGTCCGAACTATCGCCACTACCTGACCCCGGCGGAGTTCACCGCACAATTTGGTCCGAGCGAGCACGACTACCAGGCGGTGGTGGATTTTGCGGCGGCCAACCACTTGACGGTCACGGCGACTCATCCGAATCGGCTGGTGCTGGAGGTCGTTGGTGCGATCGCTGACATCGAGAAATCGTTGCATGTGACGCTGCGCAACTACCGGCACCCGCACGAAGATCGGGCATTCTACGCGCCGGACAGCGAGCCGTCACTCGACCTCGCCGTCCCGGTTCTCTCCATCAGCGGCCTCGATAACTACTGGATCCCGCGCCCCAATTCAAAAATCCGCCCGCTCGCCACGGCCAATGCGGCGGTCGCTGCCCCCAAGGCGGGCTCGGCACCGGGTGGCTCGTTTGGGGGGGGGGATTTCCGGGCGGCCTATGTGCCGGGGACGACGCTCACCGGTGCGGGCCAATCGGTCGGGCTGCTCCAGTTTGACAGCTACTACGCCAATGACATCGCGGCCTACAAGACGCAGTTTGGATTACCGGACGTGCCGCTCATCAACGTGCTGGTCAATGGAGGGGTTTCCACGCCGGGAGCGGGCAATGGAGAGGTTTGCCTAGATATTGAGATGGTTTTATCGATGGCCCCCGGGGTTGCGAGCATCTATGTCTATCAAGCGCCCAATCTAACCAGCAACTTTGTGCCGCTGCTGAGCCGGATGGCCAATGACAACGTAGCCAAGCAACTCAGCTGCTCGTGGGGCGGCGGCAGCGCAAATGCCTCCGCTGAGGTGATATTCCAACAGATGGCAAGCCAGGGCCAGTCGTTCTTCAACGCCACCGGGGATGCGGACGCGTTGACTGGTGCGATTCCATTTCCGTCGGAAAGCCCGAATATCACCGAAGTCGGGGCCACCACATTGACGACGACCGGTGCCGGGGGGGGCTATGTTTCAGAAAAAGTCTGGAACTGGGGGTTGGTTGGGACCTCGTACGTGGGTAGTAGTGGCGGCAGCAGTACCTACTATAGCATCCCTAGTTGGCAGGCTAGCACCAGCATGGCCGCCAACCAAGGTTCCACCAGCATGCGCAATATTCCTGATGTGGCGATGGTTGGCGACAATATTTATGTCACCTACAACAATGGTAGTACCGGCGCCTTCGGTGGCACCAGTTGTGCGGCTCCTTTGTGGGCCGGATTTGCCGCGCTGATCAACCAACAGGCCGTCGCCGCCGGGCGCGCCACTGTCGGGTTTATCAATCCCGCGATCTATGCCATTGGCAACAGCGCCAACTATACGAATGGCTTTCGGGATACGACGGTGGGCAACAACTTCAGCGCCACCAGTCCCACCAAGTTCGCCAGCGCGGTCGGCTATGACCTATGCACCGGTTGGGGTACCCCGGCCGGATCCTCCTTGATCAATGCCTTGATGCCTCCGGTTCTCACGGTTCCATTTTCCGAGGGGTTTGAAAATAGCGGGGGCATCCCCACGGGCTGGTCTCAAGAATATGGGGCCGGTGCCACGAGTTGGATTTTCCGCAGCGGCAGTCTCAGTAGTCACCCGGCTCTTGCTCATGGCGGTAGCTCCAATGCACTGCTTTATAGCACATACAAAGCGAGTCACGTCACCAAGCTGGTGACGCCGGTCATCAACTTTGGATTTAACACGCTGAACCCGACGTTGAAGTTTTGGATGTGCATGCCACTGAAATACACGATTCAGGACCTGCTCAAGGTTTACTACAAAACCTCATTGAACGACTCGTGGAAGTTGTTAGCCAGCTATTCAAGCAGTGTCACGGCGTGGACCCAGCAGACGATTACCCTTCCGAATCCTGGTAGCAGTTATTACATCGCGTTTGAGGGCAATGCCAAGGGTGGCTATGGCGTGTGTGTCGATGATGTGCAGGTCACGGGCAGCTTCGCGAAGGTGGCGGCCACCGTGAGTCTCGCGAATCTCGTAACGACGTACGACGGATCTCCGCAATTTGCCACGGCCACTACCATGCCGATCGGGCTCGCCGTGGATCTAACTTATAACGGTTCTTCAACGGCTCCCACGGCCGCCGGGAGTTATGCGGTGGTTGCCACGATCAACCATCTGAACTATCAGGGGACAACCTCGGGCACGCTGGTGATTGAAAAAGCCATGGCTACAGTCGTATTGAGCGCGCTATCACAAACCTACGACGGCGCGGCGAAGCCCGTGAGTGCCACCACATCCCCGATCGATTTGATGGTGGATCTCACCTACGATGGTTCCCCGGTGGCACCCACAGCCGTCGGTTATTACACGGTGGTGGCGACGGTCCTCGCGTCGAATTACTTCGGGAGTGCTAGCGCCACGCTTGTCATCAGCAGTGCTTTGATGGACCTCGTGACGTGGCGCAACCAACATTTTTCGGCGGCCGAGCAAAGTGCGGGGCTCTCGGCGGACCTGGCTGACCCAGATGGCGACGGACTATCGAACCTGGCTGAATATGCGCTTGGGCTTGACCCGCGAGGTTTTTCTCCGCCGTTGGTCGTGACGCGCGATGCGAGCGGGTTATCGATCACCTTCACTCGTCCCGCCAACCTGTTGGATGTGAGCTACGGTGCGGAATCCTCGGATGATCTGACGCATTGGTCGCCGATTCCGCTGGAGATTTTGTTGTCCGGGCCGACCGAAACCGTGCGTGCCCGCGACCCACTCACCACGGGCGATCCATTTCGGCGGATGCTGCGCTTGCGGTTTGAGCGTCCGTGATCACCCCTCGAAGCGCTCCATGATCCGTCGCACGGCCGTGGCGGCAGGTAGTGTTTGGTTGGCCACTTGCTGCTCGATAGCCGGGAGGTGGTGTTTGATGCGCGGATTGCGGAAGAATCGATTGCGGAGTTCCTCGCCGATCATCGCGTGCATCCATTCGATCGATTGGTGGCGGCGGCGTGCGGCGAACGCCCCCGATTCGCGGGTCATGGTGACGAAGGATTCGATGGTCTCCCAGAGTGCGGAGAGCGTGGCGGGAACCAACGCAGAACACGTGGTGCAGCGGGTTTGCCAACCGGGTGTCGCCGGTTGGAGGATGTCGAGGACGCGATTGTATTCGGCGCTGGCCACTTGGGTGCGGCGGACGTTGTCGCCATCCGCCTTATTGACTGCCAGCAGGTCGGCGATTTCGATGACGCCTTTTTTCATCCCCTGGAGTTCGTCGCCAGCCCCGGCGAGCATGATGAGCAGAAAGAAATCGACCATTGAGCGCACGGTGATTTCGTTTTGGCCGACACCGACGGTTTCGACGAGGATGACGTCGTAGCCAGCCGCTTCGCACAGCAAGAGTGTTTCACGACTCTTGCGGCCAACTCCACCCAGCGAGCCGCTCGACGGCGACGGGCGAATATAGGCATTCGGCTCGCGCACCAAGTTCTCCATGCGTGTCTTGTCACCCAAAATGCTGCCGCCGGTGACACTGCTGCTTGGGTCCACTGCGAGGATCGCCACCCGGTGGCCCATGGCACAGAGTTGGCACCCGAGGGATTCAATCAGGGTGCTTTTGCCAACGCCCGGCACGCCGGTGATGCCCACCCGGACCGACTGGCCGGTGTGCGGGAGCAGGCGCGTGAGAAGCTCCTGCGCCAATGCTTCGTGAGCCGGGTGGTTACTTTCCACCAGCGTGATGGCTTGCGAGAGCACTCCGATGTCCGCGGCGAGCACGCCCTGCTCGTAGCCGTCGAGTGTGAGTTTTCGGCGTTTGGCGGGTTTGTGATGCCTGCCTGTGGCTCCTGGCTGTACCCCGGACATCACGCGACATGCAAATCGCGGATCGTGTTCCAAGCCGGCGGGCACCCAATCCGGGTGGGTGGCTGCTGAAACCGGGCGGTGGCCCTCGTCCAGGGTGGGGTGATGGTGCGGCGGCTCAATCATGGCGCGCTGAAGTAGCAAACCCGTGGCGGAATGTCCACAATTTGGCCAATGGCGGGGTGATGATCTAGTCGGGGGTGGCGGGGCGGGGGCCACGCAGCAAGCCGTATTTTGGGCTAAACAGGAAGGCCATCAGGAACAGAATGCCAAGCACCAGCACGATTGCGGGGCCCTGTTCGATGTTGAGCCACCATCCGGCGAGCACCGCAAACGCCGATGCCAGCCCACCTAACAACGAACCTCCCCAAAATAGCGCGTTGGTCGAGTCTGTGAGTAGGTAGATCGTCGCCGCCGGGGTGACGAGTAGTCCCAGCGCGAGCATGCAGCCAACTGCCTGGAGTGAAGAGATCAAGACGACGATGAGCACCGCAAGGAGCAAATAGTTGAGCGCTCGGACCGGTACCCCAAGGGTGGCGGCTACCTCGGAATCGAATAGGGTCATGAGCAGCGGGCGGTGCAGGGCGGTCAGGGTGCCGAGGGCTGCGCAGGAGATCCAGAAGTTCCCCCACAGGTCGCTGTCGCGCAGGCCCATGATATTGCCGAAGAGCCAGCCCTCCATTTCTTGGGCCACGCCGATGCGGCGCAATAGGATGATCCCGCCACTGAACGCTGCGGTGTAGAGAATCGCCAGCGCGGAATCTTGGTCCAGCCGTGAGCCGCGAGAAACCGCCAGCGACCCGAGCCCGATGAGCAGGGCTGCGACCAAACTCCCCAGGAACACGCTCCAGTCATTCAAGCCAGCCACCAAGATCGCCACCGCAATGCCCGGCAGTAGCGCGTGGGATAGCGAGCCGACTTTGAGGGCGGACTTCCGGAGAACCACGAAGGCGCTGGCATAGCCGTTGGTGAAGCCAATCAGGAGGGCGGCGACCACCGCGCGCTGGTTGAACGGATGTTGGAAGGGTTCCAGCAGCCAGTGGTTCATGCGACCTCCTTTCGGGGTGCGGCGGGGGTGCCGAAGGTGGCGGCCAGGCCGTCCTCGGTGAAAACCGAGGCGACGGAGCCGAAGGCGATGGCACGGCGATTGAGAAGGAGGACTTCGTCGTAGATATCGCGTACGGTTTCCATGTCGTGATGCGAGGCGATGACGAGTCGCCCTTGTTCGGTTAGGTCGCGCAGGGTGGACGCCAGAGCGGATTTCGAGTTGCGGTCGAGGCCGGTAAATGGTTCGTCGAGGAGGAGCACGTGGGCTTCCTGGGCGAGGGCGCGGGCAAGGAAAACCCGTTGTTGTTGGCCGCCGCTCAATTGGCTGATTTGCCGGTCGGCTAGGTCGGCTAGGCCCATCAACTCGATGGCACGATCGATGGCGGTCACGTCGGCCTGGGAAAAGGGTCGCCACCACCCGGCTTGAGGGTAGCGTCCCATGCGAACGACGCCGCGTACAGTGATGGGAAACTGCCAGTCCACATTTTCGCGTTGTGGCAGGTAGGCGATTTCCCGGCTCCATTTGGCGACGGTCGTGCCGCGCCACGAGACGTGGCCCGCCGCGATCGGCAGTAAACCGGCGACCGCCTTGAGTAAGGTGCTTTTACCGGCACCATTGGGCCCGATGAGTGCCACGCAGGCACCACAGGACGTCGCGAAGGAAACCTCGCGCAACGCGTCCACCTCGCGGTAGCAAACGCGCAGGTTTTCCACTTTCAGTTCGTGGTGGTGGCCGCAGTGGGCGCACGAGTCGTGTATCGAGTGAGTCATGGGTTGCCGGTCAGTGGGTGAGCCACGCGTAGCGTAAGGATTCGTCGATGTGGGGGTGGCCGATTCCATAGCGGGTTTGATCCTCATAGCCATCTGGCATGAGGGTGAGAAAGACGGCCGTGGTCGCGCAGGTGGTAGGAAATTCCGCCATCAGGGTGAGGTCGATGGCGGTCGCATCCCAGGGGATCATCGCATCGTGCTCGGATTCTCCGGCCGGGAGGTTGCGCTGGTCCAATAGGGTCACCCCCGTCGTCGTAGTCACCGTGAGGCGATTGGCCGGTGCGAGCAAGCGGAGGCGCAGTACGGTATGGAGAGTGCCTGGGGGTGCCGTGCTGGGTGGCGCGGCGAGGTGGCGCGGTGCGGAGGTGAGATGGCGCAGCGGGATGGCCAGCAGGGACAATCCGACGAGGACGGCGACCGTTCCGCTCAAGGGGGATGCGAGCCAGCGTGGGCGATTCATGGTGCGGTGAGGGCTTGGGTGATGGCGGACACGTTGTGGCGGATCATGGCCTCGAAGCCTGCGTCCTGGCCGATGCCATTGCCATCGGCGATCAAGGGAGTGCCCACCCGAGCCCCCGTGGTCGAGGCGATTAAATCGAGGATTTTTCCGCTGGTATTTTTTTCGGGGAAGACGGCGCGCACGCCGGCATGTTGGACAGCGGCGATGGTCTCCGCTTGTTGGCGGGGGGTGGTGTTTTGCTCCTGATTCAAGCCTGCCACCGCAATCACCTGATAACCAAACTCATGGGCAAAATACCCGAAGGCATTGTGGGCAGTGACCAATTTTCGTTGGTTGCTTGGGATTTTAGCAAGTTCTCGGCTGGCCCAGTGTTTGAGATCATCGAGTCGCTGGCCGTAGTTGGCGGCGCGGTCATTGAAATACGCTTGTCCGCCCGGGTCTTTCTCGGCCATGGCCTGGGCGACGATGCGCGCGGCTCGACGCATATTGTCCACGCTGTGCCACCAGTGAGGATCGAGCGACCCCTCGGTGGGTGCGGCGTGCTCATCCGGGTGGGGGTCGAGTTCCTCCTTGAGCACCGTGAGTGAGGGGATGGTGCGGCCGACTTCGACGACCGTAACGCCCGCCAATGCTGACTGCATGCGGCCGAGGTAAGGTTCGAGGTTTTTGCCTGAAGCCAACACGATGTCTGACGCTTGCATCCGCTGCATGTCTGCCGGGCGCGGCTCAAATCGATGAAGGTTGCCACCCTCACCCACCAAATTAAACACCTCCACCCGCTCACCCCCGACCTGTCGCGCTAAATCCGCCAACAACGGGTGCAGGGCCGCCACTTGGAGGGGGGCCGCCCACGCCAGCGCCAGCAACCCGCCGCCAAGCCATGTCCAGAGGATGGTTTTCACGCCCGGAGCCATGATGCACGGATGCTTGAATTGCAAGCCCATTGGGTTTTGTCGCTGCCTGCGCCGAGGGCTGGGTGCTCGGGCGTTGGGGTCGTGCTCACTCGCTGTGAGCGGCGTCCGTCGTGAGACCGGCGAGAGCCGCCTCGATGTGCGAGTTGACGCGTTTTTCGGCGGTTTCCATACCGACGCGGATGGCGTTGCGCACGGCCAAGGCAGACGATGAGCCGTGGGCAATAATCACCACGCCGTTCACACCAAGCAGCGGACTGCCACCGTAATTCTCATAATTGTACTTTTTCTTGAGCGCCTTGAATGCGCCCTGGGCGAGCATCGCCCCGCACAGGCGCAGCGGATTGCCCTGGATTTCGGTTTTCAGCCATTTGGCGGTGGCCTTGGCAGTGGCCTCCACGGTTTTAAGCATGATATTGCCGACGAATCCGTCACAGAGGATGACGTCGAGTTCGCTTTCAAACAAATCGCGGCCTTCGACATTGCCGACGAAATCGATGCCGGGGGTTTGCTTGAGTCGCTTAAAGGTTTCCTTGGTGAAGGTGGTGCCCTTTTCGTCTTCCTCGCCATTCGACATCAGTCCGACTTTGGGGTGTGGGACGCCCAGCACGTTGCGCGCAAATGCGGTGCCCATCACGGCGTAGGCCACGAGGTGTTCGGGCTTGGCCTCGGGGTTGGCGCCGGCGTCGAGAATATGGCAGAGTCCGTACTCGTTGGGGATGGCAGTGGCGATGCCAGCGCGATCCACGCCGAGGAGGGTGCGGAGTTTCAAGGTGGCGGAAGCCACCGCGCCGCCGGTGTTGCCGGCGGAAACAAACGCATCGGCGCGACCCTCCTTGACCATTTCCATGGCCACGTTGATGGATGAGAGTTTTTTGCGGCGCACGGTTTTAGCGCCGGGTTCGGCCATTCCGATGACCTCGGGGGCATGGATAATGCTGACCCTAGGATTGGTGAGGTCGAGGCCTTGTTTGGCGCATTCTGCGGTCAGCAGGGATTGATCTCCCACCAAATAGAGATGTCGCAGTTTCGGGTAATGCCGTAGAGCATCGATCGCTCCACCGATGTTAACGGCGGGAGCGTGGTCTCCTCCCATGGCGTCCAGGGCGACTTTCATGTGGCTTGTATCATAGCTGGCGCAGGTGCGTCAGTGAGAAATAAAACGCGACTTCTGAAATGCGACTCATCGGCGCCCGGGGAATTCCCCGCCCGCCGATTGGCCACACCTCACGCAAGGCGGCTTCAGAGAGCTCCCACCTCGAACACTTGCCGGTCGCGATACGAACCGCAAGCGGGGCAGGCGATGTGCGATGGAACTTTACTGCCGCATTCTGGGCAGTTTTTGAAAATGGGTGCACGCCAACGGTTTGCACCACGGCGCATTTTCTGACGGCTTTTGGATTGGCGGCGCTTTGGTACGGCCATGGTCTTGGTTTGGTTTAGAGTTGGTCCTTGAGGTCCTGGAGATTGTCGAGGGCTGACCAGCGGTCATCACCCTCGGCGCGGGGCGGAGTGGGTAGCCCATCTACAGGTGGTTTGTCCACTGATAAATATCGGGGATCGATTTCGCACGTCTGCGGGACGTCTCCGTCCTCGCACCGTGGGTCCACTGGGAAATTGAGTAAGACCTCTTCCCGTAGGGTTTCGGTGGCGTCAATCACGCCCTCGTGGGTGATTTCAATGGCCATGGCAGCGGCCTCCAAGCCGATCGTTTGAATGAACGGGTGGAGCGTCCGGACGCAGGTAAATTCGAAGGGTGCACTCAGCACTCCGGTCAACAGCAACTCCGTGCCAAAACGCTGCACCCATAAATCGTATTCCAGTGGCCCCACGGCTTGCGCGTCTCCCTCGGGTAGATCAAAAATTTCCTTGGGCAACTCGCCGGTGAAGCTTTTCCCGTCCTCCGGCAGTCCGGCTAGATCAATTGTGAAGCGTCCTTGCATGCGCGCAACATACCGGCAGGCCGCCCGCCGCCGAGCAAAATGTTGCTCTGGCGGGCTGGCCTGCGCATGTCGCCCACCTAGTGGGTGAGGCGATTTTGGCGGGAGATGATCAGGGTGGAGGCGATCCCGCAGCTGACGATGATTCCTGCGAGGATGAACCCGCAGAACTGCTCGGTACCGATATCATGGTCCGGCTCGGCGAAGGTACCATGGGTCGTGGTGGATTCAGCGGCCCATGGCAGCGGTTGTTGGAGCGCGTGGAAGATGATTTTACGTTCCTTATTGCGGTAGTCGTTGCGGAAAGTTTCGGCCTCGCGCACGAGCAGATCGATGCGTTCATTGACGAAAAACCCTGATGCTGGCTGCGCGTTGGGATCGTCATCCGGCCAAACTTTCATCGTTTCCACCTCAATCCGCGTGCCCGAGGTGGCGATGCGGCGGATGCGCGCCACGAGTTCGGCCGCCTCTTCCTTGGTGGACGCGCCGGCAGCCAGCAAGCGCCGCAGTCCTTCCTTGGCGAGTTCAAAGCGGTCCTTGGTCTCGGCGTCCATCGGTTGGTCGAGGTGGCGGACGCGGTCGATGCGGTGCTGGAGGCGGAGGCGTTCGACCTCGAATGGGTTATGTACGGCTTGGGCGACCAAAATCGCTTCGTAGGCGTAGCGCAGGGGCATGACGGCGGCGGGCACGGGTACGCCACCGCGCTCGCGGATGTCGGTGGCGTTTTGGAACAAGCCGCGGTTCATTTCCCGGTACGGGACGAGTGCGCCGGCCAGCAGCATTTGGGGAACGAGCAACAGCGGCACCGAGGTCAGCGCGGCCCGCTCGGTTTTTACGAGCGAGGAAATCACCAGCGCCATGGCGGTGCCGGTCCAAGCGGTGAGGGTGAGCCACAGCCAGTGATAGAAAAGCATCCCTTCGATTTCCAGGAAGTAGTTGCCGACGATCAGATAGGTGAGGCACTGGACTGCGGCGACCAGCCCGAGGGCGGAGAATTTAGCCATCACATATGAGGCGGCACCCGGTTGGCAATTGCGTTCGCGGCGCAGGATCGGGCGGTCGCGTAGCACTTCGGTGGCGGAGTTGGTCAGGCCGAGGAACATTGCCACGGTGGTGCTCAAAAACAAATAGGCTGGGATGTGCAGGGCGGTCCCGAACTCGTAGGCCCCGTGGGGGGACGAGCGCAGTGTGTTGGCGATTAAGGCGGCCAGTAGGGGGGCTTCCAGGCAGGTGCTGTAGAGGGTGCCACGGGTGCGCATTTTTGAGAGCAACGCGCGCAGGAAATGGGTGGCGAACACGGCGATGACGGCATGCAGTCGGCGCGCGGGTTTGGGCGGTAGGGGGAGGTGCTCTTTGGGTTCGATCAAGCGGGAAATCGGGCTACCGCCGGACTGCAACGAGCGCATCAGGTCTGCGCTTTCATAGCGTTCCTGCCAGAAGGATGGTGGGAAGCGGCGGGCGGCCCCACTGTTGGAGCCCCCGCCAATCACGCTGAGCGGCGTCTCTAACACATCAAAGACGAAGTCCGCACCCAGCGGCGATTTGGCGCTGATCGACGGGTGGGGGATGGCCAGTTCCTCGCAGGCATCGCGGAAATACCCGACCATGCCCGCTGGGGTACCGAAGTAGGCGAGGCGACCCCCGCTATCGAGCAGCAGCACCTTGTCGAACAAGCGCAGCACCGGCGCACCGGGGCGGTGCAACGAGGCGATGACGATTTTTTCGCGGGCGAGCGAGCGGAGGGTTTCGGCGACGTGTTCGGAGTCCTTGGACGAGAGGCCAGAGATCGGCTCATCGAAGAGGAAAACCTCGGCCCGGCTGCCTAGATCCACGCCGAGATTGAGGCGGCTACGTTCGCCGCTGGAGAGGGTTTTGTCGCCGGGAGCGCCCACCTGGCGGCGGGAGATGGCTTGCAACCCGAGTTCGGCTAGGATGCTGTCAACCCGGCGTTCGTGTTCCGCGAGCGACAGGGCGGGGCGGCGGATGGTCACGGCGTGGCGCAGGTGCTCGCGCACCGTGAGTTGCGGGTTGAGTGCCTCCTCTTGGGGCATGTAGGCGATGAACGGGACGAGTTGTTCGCAGCGTTCGTAGAGAGAAATGCCGTTGAGGGTGACCTGGCCTCGGGTGGGTTCGCGCTGGCCGGAGAGCACGGCGAGCAGGGTGCTTTTGCCGCTGCCGCTGGGACCGATGATGCAGAGCATCTCGCCGCGTTTGACCTCGAAGTTGATGTGATCCAAGGCGCGGGATTCGGCCCCGAAATCATGAATCAAATTTTCGACGCACAGTGATTCGATGAGTGTGAGTTCTTCATCGAGAAAGCCTTCGCTGAAGCGACAGCGCACCGATTGACTGCCGGAAAGGCGGATGAGGGAGCCATCTTTGAGACTGGCCGCGCCCCGGACCGGCACTCCATCAACGAGGATCGGGCCGTTGCTCTCGCGAATCTGCAGTTCACCCTCGGCGCGCTGCGAGTCATAGCGGATGAAGAGGACGGTTTTGGGCGAAAGCTTGGGACCTAGCAGTAGGTCGCCCCGCGTCAGGGCAGCCGCATCGTTGGAGACCAGGTATTCTTGGCGATCCCCGGCGAGGCGGAAACGGCGACCGGATTGGGTGGCTTTGCGCCGGAGTTCGTTGATCGAGAGGCTGAAGCCAGACTCATCGCCGAGGCGTTCATGGTTTCGGCAGTGGACGACATCACCCTTGCGCAAGGGGCCGTGGCTGCCCGCATGCAGATCGGTGTCCAGTAAGGCCTCAACGACCGCGTCCAAACCAAAGCGCACCCGTAGCGCACTTTGACGGCTGAGGGTGCGTTCGGCGGTCAGGCCGGTATCGCCGGCCTCCAGGTAGATGGCCGGGGCGTTGCCGGTGCGCTTGACGTCGAGAAAAAACATCAGATCCTCGTAACTCAGCGTCCATCCCGGCACGACCAGCGGTTGGCGTTCGCGCATCCGCAAAAATGACCCCGTTGCCACCGATTTGCCACGAATCCAGAGCGGGGCGTTGCCGGTATTGCGCACCAGGATCAAATCGCCCGCGCGATAAACGCGAAATTCATGGTCCACCGCCGCAGGTGGCAACATCACATTCGCTCCGTCGCGCCCGAAAATCAGCCGTTCGAATGGCAGCGCCTCATGGTGCGGAATCTCCTCGTCACCACGCATTTCCCGTAAGATCGCGGTGCCAAACTCAGGGTGACCCATGCGGCGCATGAAAATCTCAAAACTCGCCCGGTTCCGCTCTGAACGGCCGGCGGCATCCACTAGAGTGAACAACTGCAGGCCGAGGGCGAGTTTGCCAGAGTCGTCGTAGGTGCTTTTTAACTCGATGGCTAGACTCTGCAAGGGGCGGGGATTGCTCACCGCGCGTTGTAACCGGCGGCCCAGCCACCCGTGGTCGGCCTCTGGAAACGCGCTGCGCAGCATATCAAGGATCAAATCGGCCTCCAGCGGGCTGAGTTCGCCGTCAAGGATGGCGAAGGCAGCGAAGGCGTCGATGAGCACCCCAACGTGAGCGTCGGCTCCGGGGCGCAGTGCTCGCAGTCGGCCAACGCCCGGAATGGCGCGCAACCAGCGCAGCAGGCGGTTCCGCCCGAGCGGTGGCGGGAGCAGGTCTTTGCTGGGAGCGAGCGGTTCCACGTGTGAGTTCTAGGCAGACGCGGACACCTCCCGCAAGACCCGTGCAAAAAAGGGGTTTGCTTTTCCCATCGCTTGGCTATCCTCCATTACTCCCGGATGCGCTGGCGGTTTGGTTCCGCGCCGCCTCGTCCGCAGCCGTTCAGTACGTTTTCTTCCACCATGTCCGACTCACCGAATTCTCTACCGCCTCCGAGCAATCCAAACCGACCCGCCGGCGAACCCAATGGCTTCAATTGGCGATTGCTGGTATTATTTGCAGTCGTATCGGTTTTTCTAGGAGTGGTGATTTTTTACCCCAATCTCAACAAGACGGTCAATTCGCTGAGCTATTCGCAGTTTCGTCAGGCGTGGGATCAAGGTCGGATCGTCACCGAGGACCCGAAGCGTCCGCTCAAGGTGATGACGAGCGATACCGCTTATGATGCCACGATCAGCGGCTGGGAGGTGCCCGCCATGGTGGAGCCGGCCGATGCTCAAAGGAGGCGCAGCACCTTCCGGGTCTTGGTCAATCTGGATTTGCAGGGCGAGCAACTTCGCGACATGTTGGGTGACGACATCCGGATGGAGCAAATCGCCGCGTCGGTCGCCAGCCCGCCCGTCGGTGACGTGGAAACGCTGTCGCTGGCAGAATTCCGCAAGGCCAATGCTCTAGGGCAAATCAAGATGCTCGACTCGCTCAACCCGCTGCGAGTGATGACGACTCCGGGATCGCGGGATGCCGTCATCACGGGTACGCGAGAAGTGGTTGCCAACCTAGTCGCCAAGAAGGATCCCACCGGTAAACCCCTTGAGGCCGCGCCATTCAGCGTCACCGTTTCGATCCCGATTTTGGCAGACGACCTGAAGAAGTTGGTGCAAACCAAGGCCGGGTATGACCGGACTACGGACTATTTAAAAAGCGCGTTGTTCACGTTTTTGCCGTTTTTACTGATCATTGGGATCTTGTTTTTTCTATTCCGCCAGCAGATGAAATCGGCGGGTCGCGGTGCGATGTCATTTGGTAAGAGTAAAGCGCGCCTGCTCACCATGGACCGCAACAAGGTGACCTTCAAGGACGTCGCTGGGATCCAGGAAGCCAAGGAGGAGTTGTTTGAAATCGTCGATTTTCTGCGTGACCCTCGGAAGTTTCAAAAACTCGGCGGCTCGATCCCCAAGGGCGTGCTGATGGTGGGCGCACCCGGTACCGGCAAGACGCTCTTGGCCCGAGCCATCGCTGGCGAGGCCGATGTCCCGTTCTTCTCGATCTCCGGCTCCGATTTTGTCGAAATGTTCGTCGGTGTCGGCGCGTCGCGCGTCCGCGATATGTTCGAACAAGGGAAAAAACATGCGCCCTGCTTGATCTTCATCGATGAAATCGACGCCGTCGGCCGCCACCGCGGCCATGGCATGGGCGGCGGCCACGACGAACGCGAGCAAACACTCAACCAATTGCTCGTCGAAATGGACGGCTTCGACACCCAGGAGGGCGTCATCATCATCGCCGCGACCAACCGCCCGGATGTCCTCGATCCCGCATTGCTTCGGCCCGGTCGCTTCGACCGCCAAGTCACTATCAACCTGCCCGACGTCAACGGCCGCGAAGAAATTTTGCGCGTCCACGTCAAAAAAATCAAGTTGGCGGCGGCGGTGGACCTTTCCAAAATTGCGCGTGGCACGCCGGGGTTTTCTGGGGCGGAGTTGGCCAACTTGGTCAATGAATCGGCATTGTTGGCGGCGCGCCGCGGGCTGGTCGCGGTGACTCTCGACGAGATGGAGGAGGCCCGAGACAAGGTTCGCTGGGGCCGCGAACGCCGTAGCCTCGCGATGTCCGATAAGGAGAAAACCGGCACCGCTTGGCATGAGGCGGGTCACGCCTACCTCAATATGGTTTTGCCCGACACCAATCCTCTGCACAAGGTGACTATCATCCCGCGCGGTCCTTACCTTGGAGCCACGATGTACCTGCCCGAGGGCGATAAGTACTCAACTCAGAAAAAGGAGGCTCTCGCCAATTTGATCGTTACCATGGGCGGTCGCATCGCCGAAGGATTCCATAGCCAGGACGTGTCCAATGGCGCGTCCGGCGATATCCGCCAGGCCACCGCCCTCGCTCGCCACATGGTCTGCGAATGGGGAATGAGTGAACAACTCGGCATGGTCGAGTATGGCGATGGCGACGGGCCCGTCTTCCTCGCCCGCGAAATGGCCCGCCCACGCAACTATTCCGATGAAACCGCCCGAGTCATCGATGCCGAAATCAAGCGCTTCATCGACGACGCCTACGCGATTGCAACCCGCGTTCTCACCGAAGGCCGAGACACCGTGGCCATCATCGCCAAGGCCTTGTTAGAATACGAAACTCTCGATGCCAGCCACCTGCGCGACATCATCGAGTTCGGCGAAATGAAAAATCCTCCGTCGATGCCCAAGCCGCCACCCGTGCCCGATGAGTTCCAGAAAAAGCCCGTCGCCCAAGCGACCAGCGAAAATCGCCCCACCGACGATGGCCCGATCCCCGGCGCCGTCGGTGCCACCGCCTGATTTTGCTGCGGTGGGCTGTGCCCGGCCGCTCCAACCCGGGCGGTTTTGCGCCTCGGACGTTGGATGATTCACGCGGAGGAAATCGCGCGGGTGGGGTCGAATCTCGAATCGACGGACCCACACCACTCGCTGCCCCAAAGCTGCGCGCAATTCGCCTTGCGGGAGGGACCACCCCGCTGGCACGATCACGCCCGTGACTCAACAACTTGAAGATTTATTTTCGTTTTTGCGATTTCCAAGCATCTCGACGGACTCGCGCCATGCGGGAGACGTGCGCGCGTGCGCGGAGTGGTTGCTGGCCAAGCTCACCGGCATGGGACTGAGCACGGAACTTCACGAAACCCCGAAGCACCCGGTGGTGGTCGCCCGCAATGCGCAGGTGGCCGGTCGGCGCACGGTGCTCATATACGGCCACTACGACGTGCAACCGGTGGACCCGCTGTCATTGTGGACGAGCGAGCCGTTTGATCCGGTCATCCGCGACGGGCGGATCTGGGCACGCGGAGCTGCCGATAACAAGGGTCAAATGATGGCGCATGTGTTAGGTGTGGAGCAAACCCTGCGCGAGCACGGCGAACTCCCGGTGAACCTGATCTTCTTGTTCGAGGGCGAGGAGGAAATCGGTAGTCCCAACCTGGCCGCCTTCCTACTCCGCGAGCGCGATCGCCTCCGCTGCGACGTCGTCGCCGTTTCCGACACCGGCATGGTCGCCCCCGGTGTGCCTACTCTCGGCTACGGGTTGCGTGGCATCACCTGCTGCGAGGTCATCCTGCGCGGCCCCGCTGGAGATCTCCACTCGGGCCTCTTCGGCGGCGCAGTGGCAAACCCGGCCACGGCAGTCGCTCGCTTGATTGCGAGCCTGCATACGGCAGAAGGGTTGGTCGCAGTGGATGGATTTCACGACGCAGTGCAGCCGTTAGCCGATTGGGAGCGGACGATGTGGTCTCAGCTGCCGGGGGTAAGTGAGTCGGATTTCCTGCGTGTGACCGGCTCGCCCAGCTTGGTCGGTGAAGCCGGGTATTCCGCGGTGGAGCGGGTATGGGCGCGGCCGACGGCGGAGGTCAATGGCGTGGGTGGCGGCTATCAGGGAGAAGGCTCAAAAACCGTGATTCCTGCCGAGGCTTTCGTGAAACTCTCATTCCGCCTGGTGCCCGATCAGGACCCGCTGGACATCATGGCCAAGGTCAAACGCCACCTCGAAGCCCATTGCCCACCGGGCGTCACCATGGAAATCCATTCCGGCCACGAGGGTAAGCCGTATCGAACCGACCCTAACTCCGAGTTTGGTTTGGCCGCCCAGGCGGCGCTGCGCACTGCCTTCGACGCCGAGCCGGTGCTCATCCGCGAGGGCGGCAGTGTACCAATCGTGCAAACGTTCCGTGAGATCCTCGGTGCCGACACGTTGTTGTTAGGCTTGGCGCTCTCCGATGCTCAAATCCACGCCCCAAACGAAAATTTTCCGGTCGCCAACTTTGAAGCAGGCATCCGGCTCAACCAGGCGTTGCTCAAAGAGTTAGCTAGATAATCCATTTCCCATGTCCGACTCCGTTCCCACACCCGCCAAGCACGACTTTATCCGCGAGATCATCGCCACCGACCTAGCTGCCGGCACGCACGCGACGGTTATCACCCGGTTTCCGCCGGAGCCTAACGGGTACCTGCACATCGGCCATGCCAAGTCGATCTGCCTGAACTTTGGTATCGCCGAGGAAAACCCCGGGGTCAACGCCCGATGCCACCTGCGCTTCGACGATACGAACCCAGCCAAAGAAGAACTCGAATACGTCGAAAGCATCAAGGCCGACGTCCAATGGCTCGGGTTCGAATGGGGCGACCACTTGTATTTCGCCAGTCATTACTTCCAATTTTTCTACGACTGCGCGGTGCGCCTCATCCACGACGGAAAGGCGTACATCGAACAGGACAGCGCCGAGGAAATGCGCGTCAAACGCGGCAATCTGACGACGCCCGGCACGCACTCACCCTATCGCGAGCGCCCGGTGGCCGAAAACCTGGCGTTGTTTGACCGGATGCGAGCGGGTGAGTTCCAGGATGGCGAGTGCGTGCTGCGCGCCAAAATCGACATGGCGTCATCTAACATGAATCTGCGCGATCCGGTGCTCTATCGGATCATGCACGCCCATCACCACAATACCGGCGACGCGTGGTGTATCTATCCGATGTATGATTTCGCCCACCCGCTGGAGGACGCCCTCGAACACATCACCCACTCGCTGTGTACGCTCGAGTTTGAAAACCACCGCCCGCTTTACGATTGGTTCATCGAACACTGCCCGGTGCCGAGTCAACCACGTCAGATTGAATTCGCACGGCTCAATCTAACATACACCGTGATGAGCAAGCGCAAACTGCTGCAGCTCGTCCAGGAAGGCCACGTCGGCGGGTGGGATGATCCGCGCCTGCCGACACTCTCCGGGCTGCGGCGGCGCGGCTACCCGGCCGCCGCGATCCGCGATTTCTGTAAACGCATCGGCTTGACCAAGTTTAATAGCACCACCGACGTGGCACTGCTAGAGTTTGAGGTCCGCGATTTCCTCAATCATGCGTCGCCGCGCCGGATGGCCGTGCTCGACCCAGTCATGGTGGTGCTCACCAATTGGGCGGCCGATTCGTTGGACCAGATCCGGGTGGCTAACCACCCGCAGGACCCAACCGCAGGCGATCGCGATGTCCTCATCTCCGGTGAGGTTTGGATCGAACGCGATGACTTCATGGAGGAACCACCGAAGAAGTTCTATCGCTTAGGGCCGGGGCGCCATGTGCGCCTGCGTGGCGGTCACATCATCCGCTACGTGTCGCACGATAAGGACGCGGCAGGCACGGTCACCCAGATTCGCGCGGAAATCCTTGAGGGGTCCGTCGGCGCGGACGCCCCTGCAGGCGTCGAGTGCCGCGCTGCCATCCACTGGGTGGACGTGGCCACCGGCGCGGACGCGGAGGTGCGCCTCTACGACCGCCTGTTCAGCGTTGAGGACCCGGACGCCGCACTCGGCGGTTTCACCAGCGTGCTCAACCCGGCCTCCCTCACCACGATCGCCGCCAAGATTGAACCCGCTCTGGCCGCCGCACCCGCAGGGTTTGCCTGCCAGTTTGAACGCATTGGGTATTTCGTGGCCGACCACATCGACCACCAACCGGGCGTAAAACCGATCTTTAACCGCACCGTGGCACTGCGCGATTCGTGGGGCAAACAAGCCGGCCGCTAACATGGGAGCGCGACCCCAACGGCTCATGCGCTCGCTGTTCGCCCTAGCGGTGACCCTAGCGGTGACCCTAGCGGTCACTGGCTGCCGCCGACCGGCGTGCGAGGCGGCGTGCGCGAGTTCCACCGTCCAGCCGGCGGCAACAGCGGCCGGCGAGTTGATTCGCACCAGGGTGAAATCCTCGGTGGTGAGGATCAACTCGACGCAGCAATCGTGGAATCCACGGCAACCGTGGGAAAAAAAACCACCGCGCCAGTGTCGTGCGCTGGCGGCCATCGTCGCTCCGCAGCGCGTGCTCACCACCTCCGATTTGGTGTCGGATGCCACCTATCTGGAATTTGAATCAGCGGACGGCACGCGGTTTGCCGCAGCCAAGGTGATCGCGGTGGATTACGAGGCGAACCTGGCATTGCTAGGGCCGGAGTCTGAGCCTGCGGGCGACGCTTTGTTTAGCGGCACGGTGCCGTTTGTCATCACCGCCCCGCCGCAAATCGGCAACTCCCTAGAAATCCTCCAACTCGAAGATAATGGTCTCA
>JAYSPI010000076.1:0-3889 GCA_043722215.1 Prosthecobacter sp. | reverse complement strand
CGGCGGAATCTTTGTCGCGGCTACGCCCGACATTATCTATTTCAAGGACACGGACGGCGACAACAAGGCCGATGTCCGCAAGATTGTCTTCAGCGGGTTCGGCAACGCCACCGACAAGCTGAACGTGCAGGCGCTGTTCAATAGCTTCAACTGGGGCATGGACAATCGAATCCACGGCAGCACCGCGCCCAACGGCGGCACGGTCAGCAATCTGGCAGCTCCCTCGGAAAAGCCCCTCGACTTGAACGGCCGGAATTTCTCCTTCGATCCGCGCACGATGAAGATGCGGGCCGAGAGCGGCGGCGGGCAGTACGGCATGAGTTTCGACAGTCACGGTCGCAAGTATGTTTGCAGCAATAGCGAGCATCTGATGGCCTTCATCTACGATGGCCATTACGCCGAACGCAATCCCCTGTTCGCCATGCCAAACCCACTGGCGTCCATCGCAGTGGATGGAGGCGCGGCCGAGGTATATCGCATCAGCCCGGAGGAACCCTGGAGGGTGATCCGCACCAAATGGCGGGTCTCCGGTGTATCCGAAGGCATGATCGAAGGCGGCGGCCGTTCAGCCGGATACTTTACCGGCGCGAGTGGCGTGACCATCTATCGCGGCAATGCCTTCCCGGAGGACTTCCGTGACAATGCCTTTACCGGCGATGTGGGCGGAAATCTGGTTCACCGCAAAATCATCTCCCACGACGGAGTCGCCCTCAAGGCGCAGCGTCCGGCCGACGAACAAAAAGTCGAGTTGCTCGCTTCAACCGACACCTGGTTTCGTCCGGTCCAGTTTGCCAACGCCCCGGACGGTTCCCTCTACGTGATCGATATGTACCGGGAGGTCATCGAACACCCCTGGTCGTTGCCGGAGCAGATCAAAAAGCATCTGGACCTGAACAGCGGCAATGATCGCGGGCGCATCTACCGCATTCTCCCCGAGACGTTCGCCCAACCCCGTTTGCCTCACCTCGCGAATGCTTCCACCGAGCAACTGGTCGCCACTCTGAAAAACTCCAACGGCTGGGATCGCGATACGGCAGCGCGCTTGCTCTTCCAACGCCAGGACAGGAAAGCCATCGGCCCGCTCAAACAACTCGCCACTCACTCCAAGTCATCCCTCGGAAGGATGCACGCACTCCACAGCCTGGAAGGCCTGGCCGCACTAGGTGAGGATGAACTCCTCTCCGCCATGAAGGATACGGACGGCGTCGTGCGCACACATGCCATCAAGTTGTCCGAGAGTTTTCTACGCCAACCCGTGGCCTCAGAAAAGCTGTGGGCGCAATACGACGCCCTGACCCAGGATCCTTCCGTCAACGTCCGTTTCCAACTCGCATTCACCGTCGGGGAGTCCAAGCAGGAAAACAAAATCGGCGTCCTTCGCAGAATCATTGAGCGGGACATGGACGACTATTGGATGCGGGCAGCAGTGTTGTCCTCGCTCGCGAACGGGGCTGGGCCCATGCTTGCTTTGCTAACCGGGTCCGATAATTCCCAACCCGGCGCAAGCCGAGTGGAATTTCTGCGCCAGTTGGTCATGCTGATCGGGGCTAAGAACGACCCAAAGGAAGTCGCACAAGTAATGACCCTTCTGGGTTCCACGCAAAACCGTGCTCTCTCCTTCGCGCTTGTCCGCGCCTTGGGCGATGGCCTGCAGCGCGCCGGGAGTTCGCTGACGAAGGCCGGTGATATGAAACCGTTCTTTACCCAGGCACTCCAAACGGCGGCGGATGATCACCTTGAGGAGACAGCCCGTCTTCAGGCGATACCCCTATTGGCCATGACCAGTTATGCCGAGTCGGGCACCACTCTGCAAAAGCTGCTCAACCCCGGCCAATCACCGGCCATTCAACTGGCGGCGATTTCGGCAGTCGGTCGTTTCAACAACCCTGAGGTGGGTCCAACCTTGATCCAAAACTGGAGCACACAAACGCCGCAGGTCCGCAGTGAGACACTCGCCGCGTTATTGGCTCGGCCGGAGCGGGCAACAGTGCTGCTTCAAGCCATCGAGCAGGGCGAGCTTCGCACATCGGATCTGACCACCGCCCAGATCTCCTTGCTCAAGAAGAATGGTTCGGAGGCTGTTCGCACCCGCGCGGCCAAACTATTCCCCACCGCAAGCGCCAGCAAACGCCAGGACGTCATCAAATCCTACCAACCCGCATTGACTCTGGTCGGCAATCTGGAACACGGGAAAAAGCTCTATCTGGATCGATGCTCCTCCTGCCATCGCTTGGACAAGGACGGCTACGCGGTAGGTCCTGATTTGGTGACCGTGAAGAACGCCGGCAAGGAAAAGATGCTGATCAACATCCTTGATCCCAATGCCGAAGTAGCCCCCAATTTCCGGGCCTTTGAAATTGAAACGACCACAGGCGATAGCTTGCTTGGCTTGGTCTCCAGCGAGACATCAACCAGCGTCACACTCAGGCAACCCTTCGGCAAAGAAACGGTCATCCTGCGGCCACAGATCAAGAGGATCCAAAGTCAGGGCTTGTCACTGATGCCCGAAGGGATTGAGACCGGGCTTAACCCTCAGGATATGGCCGACCTGCTGGAATACCTCGCCCACTAACGATCCGCCGCGCACTAACCCCACTCACATGAACATCAACCGCACTCCCCCGATTACCCGGCGTTCTTTTATCAGGTCAGCATTGCTGGCCAGCGCCCTGCCGGTGATGACTCACGCAGCGGAGAAAACACCCCGGTTAAGGATCGCCCCATTTCGCTTCGATGTGACCCCGCCGGTTGGACACCCTTTGTGCGGAGGTTGGATTACGCCGGTTGTCGATTGTGAGGACGGGCTCGAGGCCATTGGTTATGTGCTGCTTGGCGCGGGTCAGCCCATTGTGGTTTGCGCGGTGGATTGGACCGGTATTCTCAATGGAGCCCACGTTGCCTGGCGCACCGCCTTAGCCGAAGCGGCTGGCACCACACCCGATCGCGTGGCCGTGCAATGTGTGCATCAGCACGATGCTCCTTTCGTTTGCCTGCAGGCCGAAAAGTTCGTCGCTGAACCTCAGGGAGGTCTACATGTTGTAGGGGTGGAATTTTTCAACCAATGCCTGGATCGCGCCCGCGCGACGGTTAAGGCGGCTCTGCCAAAATCCCGTCGCGTCACCCATATCTCCACGGGCGAAGCCAAGGTGGAAAAAGTGGCCTCCAATCGGCGCGTGGAAATTGGACCGGACGGCAAGGTTAAGAGAATGCGCGGCAGCTCCTGCAAAGACGCCGACCTGGTCGCCATGCCGGAGGGCTTGATTGATCCACAGCTCAAAACCATCGCGTTTTACGACGGTAGAAAAAAGATCCTGGCCTGCCATTATTACGCCACACATCCCATGAGCCATTACGGCAGCGGTCATGTGAGCAGCGATTTCGTCGGCCTCGCCCGCAAACGACGCCAGCAGGATGAGCCAAATTGCACGCATATCTATTTCACAGGGGCAGCCGGCAATATCGCAGCGGGAAAATACAACGATGGTTCGGACGAAGCCAAAATCCAACTGACCCAACGGATCTATGATGGCATTGTCACCTCCGAAAAATCGATGAAGCGTTTGCGGATTAACAGGGTGCTTTGGCGGACTCACGGAATCCTTCCACCGGTCAATCCCCTCTTCAACTCCGGCGAGCTCAACGCCAAGATGGCCAACAAGCTGAACATACCGGTCGATCGCATCCTTCCCGCCATGAAGCTGAGCTGGATGCAACGCGTCACCGAAGGCACTCCGATTGTACTAAGCGCGCTGCACGTCAACGACGTCACTCTGCTGCACCTCCCCGCCGAATCTTTCGTGGAGTACCAACTGCGCGCACAGCAGATCGGGTGCGGTCGCTTTGTAGCGACGGCCGCCTATGGCGACGGTGGTCCGTGGTATATCCCCGT
>JAYSPI010000075.1:0-11043 GCA_043722215.1 Prosthecobacter sp. | reverse complement strand
TCCGGCGGGTGACCTATCACCTTAGCCTAGCACTGTTGGCACTATCTCTCGGGCTAGGGCTGGGCGTGCTTGGTTATCACACGCTTGGCGGCCTCAGCTGGGTGGACTCGCTGCTGAATGCCTCGATGATATTGGGTGGCATGGGGCCGGTGGACCCGCTGCAATCAGTGACCGCTAAAATCTTTGCCTCCTGTTATGCCTTGTTTTCCGGCCTGGCATTCATCGGGATTGCCTCACTGGTGGTCGCCCCCTTCGCCCACCGACTGCTCCACCGGTTTCATTTCGAACTCAAGTGACACCAGTGAGTGAATGCTTGCGGCGGTCACCGGCGGTCACTACAACGAGCGCCAACTTGAACCCGCATCTCACCGCTATCGTCGCTATGGCCTCCAATCGGGTGATCGGTCGAGCAGGCTCCCTGCCCTGGCGGTTGCCAGCAGATCTCGCGTTTTTTAAGCAGGTCACCACGGGCCATCCGGTGGTGATGGGCCGCAAGACCTATGACTCGATCGGGCGACCGCTGCCCAAGCGCCGCAACATCGTGCTGACGCGCAGCCGGTCATGGTCTGCGCCGGGAGTGGAGGTGATTCACCAGCCCGACGAGTTGCTGGCGCTGCCCGGCCTAGAAGGACAGGTGTTCATCATTGGCGGCGCGGAAATCTACGCCGCCTTTCTGCCAATCACTGCGGATTTGTTAGTCAGTCATGTCATCGCGCCTCACGCGGGCGACACCTGCTTTCCCGAGTTCCACTCCACCTTCCCGCAATCGGTGGTGGTGGCATCCTTCCCCGACTTCGTCGTCCGCCGCTGGTCGCGTGAGTGAACGCCCTGCGGTCGCTGATGTTGCTAGAATCTACTGCCCGCCGTCACGTGGCGAGTTCTTCGGCAGGTGCCACGGCGGGTTTTGCTCGAACTGCTCCTTGAGCGAGGGGAAGGTTTTGCTAGCGGCGTCGAGCACGTAGGGTGCCACCACGATCATCTGCAGTTGGAGAGCGGTAAAGAACAGGGCAACGTACGCCATGAGACGCAGCGGATCTAGCGGCACCACCGTCACCCGGTGGCCGCCAACGTGATCCCAGAATGGTCGGCCAAGGCGTTTGGCATTGAACCACGCCAGCAACTGGCAAAACAGTGACAGCGGACTCCAGCCAAAACCCAAGCCGATGATCAACACGCGCGCCGCCCGCCGACTCGAATCGGCGAGGGTGAGCAACGAGCCGTTGTCGTTGAGGACGTGGATGCCTAGCAGCCATTTACCGGGGGTGGTAGCGAAGCGGTGCAAGAGGAGGGATTCTAGCACGAACCACGGAACATAGTGGAAGAGCATCACCCACGGATGCATCAGCGTCGCTTCAATGTCGCACCCGCATGCCCACAGAACAATCCACCACCCCCCCGCAAACAATGATAGATCAAACCACCGCGCCCAAAACCGCCGGAGCAAAAACGCCGGCACGGGCAGGGCCGGCGGCTCCAAACTTACCGGTGCCGCCGCAGACTCCTGCGCGCCGCCACCCCGTGCGAATTCGCGTGTGAAAAGATCGATTTCGATCAGCGCCTTCCAGGCCGACAGACCCTCGTGCCAGGCAGGCGTGGTGGCTAGCAAATCACCCCGTTCGATTTGCCTGCGGACTTCGAAGTCGTGGATGGGGCCGATTTTCTCGCCATTTTGAATGATCCAGAGGTCCATGGCTTAGAGGTTGCGCAGGGATTTGGCGGCATCGCTGCGGGCCGCAAAAAATGCCGGCACCAGCGCCGCCAGCGAGCACAGGATCAACGCCATCAGACCGATGATTGCCTGCTCGACCGGGTTGTTATACGCGGGCAACACCCCGAAGCCGGTGAATGAAGCTGCAAATGGGTCAAACCCAAGCGAGCGAAACACCACTTGTATCGGCCCGCGAAAATGAATCACGAGTCGTCCGAGACCGACGCCCAGCACCGCTCCTAACAATCCAAGCAGTATCCCCTGATAGAGAAACACCCGCACAATTTGGCCGGGTGCCGCGCCCAGTGCTTTCATCACGCCGATTTCGCGCCGCTTCTGGATGGTTACAGTGAACATCACGGCCATCATCGAAAACGCAGACACCAGCACGATGAATGATAACGCGAAATACATCATCACCCGTTGTTGGTTGATGAGCGCGAAGAATGTCTGGTATTGATCACCCCACGTCAGCAGCGACCAATCCGCCCCTAACATCTGGCGCGCCTGCGCCGCCACCGGTTCAGCGGCATAGGCGTCCTCGAGGCGCAGGGCGATCCCTTGCACCGCTTCACCCAGGCCAGCGAGGTTTTGGGCAAGCGGCAGCGGCACAAAGAGATCAGGCGTCACGGCCATCTGCGATGCCTGATAGACACCAATCACCTTGACCTCCTTGGGCAACACGATGGTTTTGAGACCTTTGAGTGTTTCCCCATCCATTTTCTCCGGGTCAGTGGCGTTGAGCCCAGAAATCGCTAGGTTGACGGCGTCCCTGGCTGCGGCAGTGAACCGATAGACCTTGGCGGACTCTTCCTTGTCTCCTGCTTCTAGCGCGACGAGCAGCGCATCTAGCAAGTCCCGCTCGGGCTCGCGCAGCGCTTCGACGCGTAAGCTGTCGAGATCCTGATAGATTCCAGCCAGCGTGTCGATCCCCAGGGTGAAATCGCTGCCTGCTGGGTGCCAGGCGGCGGTCAGCGCTGTGGTCGAGCGGGTCCAGACATCGCCCCACGCGACGCGCAGCGGCGGTTTTTCGGTGGCTTTGTAGGCGCGCATGACGGCCTCGAAGTTGCGGGTTGAATACAGCCGGATGATATCGCCGACGCGGATGGCCAGTTGGTCCGCTAGGATCGACGAGACCACCGCGCGGTCGTCGATTCCGAGGTCAGCGGAGGAATCCGGGTGGTTGGCGAGGTCGAGCATTTTTGAGATCCCCTGGACCTGGGCGGGGTCCGAGGTATCGATTCCGCGGAACATGACCGGTCGCTGGGCGGACTGGACGTCGATGATCACGTTGTCCGAGACAAAGGCAGTGGCGGCCTCAACGCGCGGCAGTTGGCTTGCCTTAGCGGCCGCCGCGCGCCAATCGTCGAGTGGGCCGTCGCCCAGACCGGCGGTCTGGTGGCGCAATAAAATGTGCGGGGTGAAGCCTAGCAGGCGGCTTTTCACGTCGCGCTCGAGGCCAGCGTAAACCGCCATGACTACGACGAGCACCAGCACGCCTAACAGCACTCCGACCAATGAGATCAAGGTGAACGAAGATAGCAAGGCACGGCGGGGATTGAGATACCGCCGGGCCAAAAGAAAACTGAAAGAACGTCGTTGGATAGAGCTTGTTATCTCCTGATGGGCACTTGAGCAAGTGCTTGTCACATGTTGGGCGCTGAAACTTCGCTCGTCAGGCCACAGTTGGCGGCGGCCCTGCACTGGGCGATGCCTCTCACTCGGATGCTCGCAAGCCGATTAAGTCGAGCAAGCGCTGGAGGTCGTCATCGCCGTAATATTCGATTTCGATTTTGCCCTTTTTGGAGGAATGCTGGACGGCGACGTGGGTAGCAAGGTGTTCGCGGAGGCGGTTGGTGATTGCCCGAATCTGGATATCCACCTCGCGGGTCACCACCGGTTTCTTCAGCCCGCCGGGATCACCCGCCGCGTCGGCTAGAAACGTCTGCGCCAATTTTTCGGCGGCGCGCACGGTGAGCAGGCGGCGAATCACTTGGTCGGCGGCGAGGAGCTGGTTGTCGCGATCCTTGATGGAAAGAATGACCTTGGCGTGACCCACGGTGAGCCGACCACAAGCGACGTGCAATTGGACGTCGGGGTGCAAGTCGAGGAGGCGCATCGCGTTGGCGATGCTGGCGCGGGATTTGCCGACGCAGGTGGCGATTTCATCCTGCTTGAGCGAAAACTCCTTGGCCAGGCGGATGTATCCGGCGGCTTCTTCCATCGGATTGAGATCCTCGCGCTGGAGGTTCTCAATCAGCGCCATCTCCAAAACGTCGCGGTCGGACGCTTCGCGCTCGATCACCGGCACGGTGGTCAGGCCGAGTTTTCCGGAGGCTCGCCAGCGGCGTTCGCCGGCGATCAACTCAAGTTTGCCATTCACGGCGCGCACGATCAGCGGTTGAATCACGCCGTGCTGGCGGATCGATTCGACTAGATCGTCGAGTGGTGACTCGCCGAACTGCATCCGCGGTTGGAGGGGGCTAGGGACGACGTCGGAGATCGGCACATCGCGGACCCGTTTGAAATCGTTTCCGCCCTCTAGGCCATCGGGCAAGGGCACGGGCACGCTCTTGCGGATGAGTGCGCCGAGTCCTTTTCCGAGTGCCTGTTTCGTCATGGGGGAGGAGCCTTATGCAATGCCACCGAATAATCCAAGCGCATTTACCGCCAAGATCGGTGATGGACGCATGATGGCGCGCGGTTCTAGGGTGGCGCGTGCTCCCATGGTTTGCTGATGGCCGGTTTCCGTTGTATCTCGCGCCGATGGCGGGGGTCACGGACATGATTTTCCGTGATCTCTGCAAGGACTTGGGCGCGGATGTGATGGTCACCGAGTTTGTCTCGGCGGAGGGGATATTGCACCGCGACGACCGGACGCGCAAATACACCGACTTCCGCGATGCGCAGCGGCCATTAGGCGTCCAGTTGTTCGGCGCGGACGGCCCGAGGATGGGCGAGGCCGCCAAAAAAATCATCGATTGGCAGCGCCCGGATTTCATCGACCTGAATTTTGGGTGTCCGGTCAACAAGGTGGTCGCCAAAAATGGTGGGTCCTCGCTACTCAAGGATTGCCCGCTGCTCAGAACCGTCGCCGAGGGCGTCGTGCACGCCGTCGGGGGACAAGTCCCCGTCACCGCCAAAATCCGCACCGGTTGGGACGCCCACTCGGTGAACGCCGTGACCGTAGCTAAATTATTGGAGAATTGCGGGATTCAGGCGCTGGCGGTGCATGGGCGGACGCGTGCTCAGGGGTATGGCGGCGAGGCGGATTGGGATGTGATCGGTGACGTCGCGCAGGCCGTGACCATCCCGGTCATCGGCAACGGCGACATCACCTGCGGCCAAGATGTCGCCCGCCACCACCACCAATACCCGGTGGCCGGGGTGATGATTGGCCGCGCAGCCATGCACCACCCGTGGATATTTCAAGAAGCCAAATACTTTTTGATCCACGGCAGCGAGGCTCCGGCGGTGGCCATTGATGACCGGTGGGCTCTGGTTTTGCGCCATTGTCGGCTGGCCGTTGCCAGCGGTCGCTACGGCAGCGAACTCCAAACGCTGACCTCAATGCGCTCGCGCTTGATGGCCTACTGCAAGGGGTTTCCCGGTGCCAAGGCGCTGCGGCAGCGACTCTGCCACGTCACGTCGGTGGCAGAGGTCGAGGATCTCGCCGCTCACGGGATTGGGGGATTTGCAGAATCATCTGACAGCCCAAGCCACCGACACCCGTAATCCACGCCCATGTTTCCCCATCTAAGAAAGCTAGGGCGCGCGCTCGTGATTCTAGCAGCGACCAGCAGTGCAGCGATCAACGCCGACGAGCTCGCCACCACGGCCATGATGCCAAACGGCACGCCCGAGACCCAAGCGATCCCCAACACCCTAAGCGCAGCGGAACAAGCCGCCGGTTGGCGGCTGCTATGGGACGGCAAATCCTCGACCGGTTGGCGCAGCGCCCACGCCCAGGAGTTCCCCACCAGCGGCTGGAAAATCACCGACGGCGTCCTCTGGATTCATGATTCCGGCGGCCAAGAGGCTGCGACCGCAGGCGACATCATCACCCGCGAAAAATTTGCCGATTTCGAGTTGCAGGTGGATTTTAAAATCACTCCCGGCGCGAATAGTGGCATCAAGATCTTCGTCGATCCGGATCTCAACCTGGGCGCAGGATCCGCCATCGGCCCGGAATTTCAAATTCTCGACGACGCCCGCCACCCCGATGCCAAGCTGGGGATCAAGGGGAACCGGACGATCGGCTCACTCTACGATCTGATCGCCGCGCCGACGGATAAAAAGGTGAACCCACCCGGCGAGTGGAACCACGCCCACATCATCTCCAAGGGCCACCATGTCGAGTTCCGCCTCAATGGGGTGATGACCGTCGAGTTCGACCGCGGGTCCAAAGCCTGGCACGACGCCGTGGCGGCGAGCAAATACAAGAGGTGGCCGAACTTCGGTGAATTACCGGAAGGCCACATCCTGCTGCAGGATCATGGGAATCAGGTGTTTTTCCGCAACATCAAGATCCTCGCGCCAACCGCCAAATAACCCCCGCCCGCCCCGCCTCCAACCCGAAGACCATGCTCCAGAATGACTAGAATCCCTTGCAATGCGCCGAGTTTGAGAGCATGCCACTCGTACATCGCCTACGATCCTGCCCGTTGAAACCCGATCTGCCACCACCGCACGTCCGGCTTGCCGCCCGCTACTCCGGCATCCTGCCCCACAAAGGCTGGCCGGCTCGCAATCTGCGCTTCCTCCGCCACCGCATCGTGCCCGGAATGTTCCGCCGCGCCGCCGGCGACACCCTCGAACCGGTGCTGACCCCGCCCGAGCCCGATCGCGTCCGCGTCACCTGGATCGGCCACTCCTCGTTCTTCCTCCAATTTGCCGGCCACTCGGTGCTCGTCGATCCCAACTGGGCTCACTGGCATGGCCCGGTCAAACGCCGACGCCAACCCGGCCTCAACCTGCTCGATGTGCCCGAAGTCGATTTGGTGCTTGTCACCCACGCGCACTTTGATCACCTCCACAAACCGAGCTTACGCATCCTCCGCGCGCGCCAAGGGATCGTCGTCCCTCAAGGCAGCGCCTCGCTCGTCAAGCGCCTAGGGTTCCCCGCCACCTACGAAATGAGGGTTTGGGACGCACTGCGCTTCGGCAACCTAGAAATCATCCACACCCCGTCACACCACTGGGGCGCACGCTTCCTCCATGACACCCACCGCGATTTCGGCGGCTACATCGTACGCGCCAATGGCAAATCCGTCTTCCACTGCGGCGATAGCGCCTACTTCGACGGCTTCCAAGAAATGGGTCGCCGGCACGCCATCGACATCGCACTGATGCCCATCGGGGCCTACGACAGTCCGAGCGGTCGCGACGTCCACATGAACCCGGAGGAAGCCGTCCGCGCATTCATCGATCTCGGAGCCAAACTCCTGATCCCGATGCACTACGCCACATTTCCGTTAGGCAACGAGCCACATGATGAACCGGTCGCCCGCCTGCTCGCAGAAGCCGAGCGCCTCGGCATCCGCGACCAAATCCTCATCCCTGAGGAGGGCGTCGGCATCGAATGGTGAATCCCGGCGTGCGAGACGGATCCCATCACGGCAGTCGTCTCACCGCCAACTCTCGAAAAAAAGGCCCCGCCTGATTGCGGTGCCATTCGGTGAGCGGCGGGCGATCAGCCACCGATCTCGGTGCGGCCGGATAGCTGAGCTCCTTCTTCCATGGAAAAAACCTTGGATTTGATATCGCCGTTGATCTTGGACTTGTCCTTGAGTTCGCAGCGTGCGGAGGTGATTTTTCCTTCCACTTTGCCGTAAACTTTCACCTCACCGGCGGTCACGTCGCCTTTGATGACGGCGTTTTCGCCGATGGTGACGCGGCCCTTATCGGAGGTGATTTCACCTTCGATTTTACCGTCGATAATCATATCATTGGAGAAGCGGATGGAACCTGTGATTTCGATTCCGCTGGAGAGCACGTTGGTCGGGTTGGCCATGACGGGGTGAAAGGAACAAAGCCCCGAACGCTTGGCAATCGCAAAGATCGATAGGTGGGCGCTTTACCCCTGTGCAACAGTCGATTTCCATCTCGACCGGCACCCGCATTTTTGTCATATGCATCAATCGATGAGCCGTTCACACCCCACGATGACCCAACCTGCCTCCCTTGCAAAGCATTCGCCCGCCCGCCGGCGGATGGGGGCGGGGGGCGAGGATTGGCTGCTAGTGTGCCTACAAGATCCGTTTGATGCGGTCGGTGATTCCAGCGTGATGGTTCACTCGTGGGTTGCGGCTGTGGATCGCGACCCATCGCACCAGTGGCGCTTGGAAGCGGTGCTGGAACTCAATGCGCCGCGGGTCTTCACTGGCTGGGCCACTCACAGCGATTTCACCCTCGATCTCAGCGTCCAGGCCACCGCTGCACCTGCGGCTGGCACCTGGGGTGGAACTGTCCGCACCGCGTCGGGCAGTGGCAAGTGTCGGGTCATCGTCACCCGTGATCCCAGCAACAAAGTGCGGTTCTCGCTCGCGACGGGTGCCCGGCACGCCGCCGAGCAAGCGATGTGCCCGCCAGACAGCGGGCGATTTCTCAATGCAGACGTTGCGTTTGAACTCAATGGTCCTTGCGGCCTGAACGCCGCGGCGGTGGCGGTGATCTCTAACCGCTGTTGGTCGCGGCTGATTGCTGGCTCCTCGGCCGCTACCGTTGGCTTGGCCTTCGATGGCAAATGGCGAACCAAGCTCGACGACAGCGACGGCGACTCCTGCGCGCTCGGTGCTTGGTCGTTCGGAGTAATGACCCGCACCGACTATGACGCGTGGTGCCTAGCCCACGGCAAAGCCGCGTATATTCTGGGTGCCGGGTAAGCGCTACATCCGCCCTTGCCGGATCGGCCCGGGGTCGCTTGAATCCCGGCCTCTGCCATGAATCTGCTAAAAAAAATCATCGAGCTCCGTGAGCACTCGCACCCGGATCATGAAAAACCGTTCCTCGAACACCTCGAGGATCTGCGTACCATGATCATGCGCGTCGTCATCACCCTAGTGATCTCGATGATCGTTTGCTTCGGCTTCAACAATAAAATCATGCAGTTTTTCCGGCACCCGGTCGATGAGGTGCTGCGGACCCAAACGCTGGCCACCCTGCCCACCGATGCCCCACGCCCCGTCGATGTCGACCTGTGGGAGCGCGCACGCACCGTCGAACACGCGGCGATGAACCTCACCACCCCACAACGCACGCTTTTCTATCAGTCACTCGGCAACGAGGCGCTCGCCTTCCAGGCCCGCTCGGTCAGCCTCTATCGAGCGGCGCTCGCGCTTCCGGAGAACACCCGCGACGCGTTCGTCAACGCACTGGCAGATGACGACGACTTCAAACTGCAGGTCAAAGCCCTGCTCCGGACCAAGCCGGCTGCCGACAGCGACACCAAGGGCAACCTGCGAATGATGTCGGCACTCAAGCCGACGGAAGGATTCATGCTGTCGATGAAGCTGTCGTTTGTAGCAGGCATCGTAGTGTCATTCCCGCTGTTATTGTTATATATTTTACAATTTGTTCTGCCGGGTCTCCACAGCAATGAGAAGAAGGTCCTATGGCCGGCGATGGCGGTGGGATTCGGCCTCTTTCTGTGTGGTACGATGTTTGCCTATTTTCTGGTTTTACCGCGGACGCTGTTATTTTTCTATCAATGGAGCGGCGACATGGGGATCTCCAATGATTGGAGAATTGGCGAATATATTTCATTTGCCACCCAATTCACCCTGCTCTTCGGCGCGGCGTTCGAGCTGCCGGTGGTCGTCATGGTCTTTGTGAAACTCGGCCTGCTAGGCTACGAAACCATGTCCAAGACTCGGTCCTACGCCATCGTGGCCATCTTCGTAGCGGCCGCCGTGTTGACTCCCACCCCAGACATCCCGACCCAATGCGTCATGGCGGCACCCATGATCGTCCTCTATGAAATCTGCATTTGGCTGGCGTGGTTTGAGCGCCGGAAAAACCGCCGCCTTGAGGAGCAATTGGCCCGCGAAACCGCTGAGCTCGACGCGCGCCGGGACGTTCCCCCAGCCGCCGCGCCACTCCACCTGCAAGCACCGGTGGCACCCGCAGAGGATGACGGCTGGAGTGGCCAAGCATTCCCGCAGCAGGAGTTCCACGACCATCCAGAGCTACCTACGCACACGCCGCCCGCCGCACCCGCAGCGGAAGACGTGACGCCTCGCCCCCGCGATGCCGATCACTGAGGAGACTCCTAGATTACGTTAGACTCATGAATCGCCCCAAGGTCACCGTTGACGCCAGCGCCCGCTCGCCATTTGCAGGCTGCGCCATCCTCATTGCCGCGTTGTTCGTCATGGCATTCCTGATCGTGTTTTCCACGGTCACTTTGTTCCGCCAATTCAACGAGATCGCCAAGTTCACGGCTGGGCGACCGGCGCCCGTCGAGGTAGCCACGCTGGAAAACCAGGACGAAGCACTCAACGGACTGGCCGAGCGGATGGAATCATTCCGCCAGCAACTCACCGGCGAGGAGCCCGCCGTGTTGGCGCTGACTCCCACCGAGATGAACTGGGTGATCTCCGCCTATGATTCATTCCGGGACTTTCGCGGCACCTTGCGCGTCGTCGCAGTAGAGGGCGACACCCTGCGCCTCGCGATCTCGTTTCCGCTCAATGGCAAACCTCGCCTGGCCCGCAAGGATGAAAGCGGATGGATCACCTCGGACCTGCGGTATCTCAATGGCGAGGTGACCGCACACCCAGTGCTATCGAACCGCGAGGTGGTTTTGCAAATCGACGCCTTACGCGTTACCGGCGCATCGGTGCCGCAGGAGTTCATCGATCAAATGTCACCCTATCGCATCAGCGAGCGCTACCTAAATGACCCCGTGCTGGGACCCGCCATGGCCAAGCTCACCCGCGTCGGTCTAGCAGATGGCAAGCTGGTCTTGACGCGTGTGCCCGGCGAAATTCCGGCCGACGTCATCGGCAAGCCGCAGGTGGATTCGGCCAGCCAGAGGTTTTTCAGGGTCCTGGGCGTAGTGGCCTGCGGGCTGCTCATCTTCGCCGGACTCATCGTGTTCTTCGCGCTGCGTTCCAGAGCCACCCGCACCTGAAGGGTTAACGACCAATCTCTAACAACATCACCGCGCAGGGTGACATGTCGGGCAGCGCGAGCCCGTCGTCCTCCAGCGGGTCCTGGGCGATGCGGGCACTCCAGGTGGAATCCAGCCGATCGCTGAACGACCAACTGGCATCGCCGAGGCGACCGAGAAACATGCGCGCATCCAAGGGAATACGAACACGCACGGCGCTCAG
>JAYSPI010000074.1:0-17938 GCA_043722215.1 Prosthecobacter sp. | reverse complement strand
CAGCACCGCTTTGAGAAACTGCAGCGGCACGATTTCCACCCCGTTGTAGAGGACCGGATCAATCCGGGTCATGCCCACGTTGCTGAGCACTTCGAGGTGCTTCAAGTAGTTAGGCGAGAACGACATCCAGAATTGGGCGCGGCGGATGGATGGGAAATGTTTGACCAGGGATTCGAGTTCCTCGTGGTACATGCGGTAGATTTCATAGGTTCCCACGTCGGCTGGGCATGAGAACTCTTGGTGCTGTGACATCGCGGGCGATTCGACAAACGCTCCGTCTTCATAGTGGCGGCATGGCGCGGTGACCTCGCGGATATTGATTTCCGGGTTAAAATTCGTGGCGAACGCCTTGCCGTGGTTGCCGCCGTTGACGTCGATGATGTCGAGTGTGTGGATTTCGTCAAAATGGTGTTTGCGCGCCCAGGCGGTGAACACATTGGTCACGCCGGGGTCAAACCCCGACCCCAGCAGCGCCGATTGGCCGGCTTGCGTAAAGCGCTCCTGGTAATCCCACTGCCATGAATACTCGAACTTCGCCACGTCCGTGGGCTCGTAATTCGCCGTGTCCAGGTAGTCGCATCCCGCCGCCAGGCAGGCATCCATGAGGTGCAAATCCTGGTACGGTAGCGCCACGTTGATCAGCAAGGTGGCACCGGTCGCGCGAATCAGTGCGGCGGTTTCCGCTGGGTTGTCGGCGTCCACCTGGGCGGTCGCGATGTGGCGCCCGGTCCGTTCGAGTACGGCGGCGGCGATCGCCTGGCACTTTGCCAGTGTGCGCGACGCCAAGGTGATTTCCCCGAAGACCTCGGGCACCATGGCGCACTTGTGGACAACGACATTGCCGACTCCGCCGGCTCCAATGATGAGAACTTTGTTCATGATGGTGACTGGCGCCAGCAATGGACCATGGCCAGGCTGCTGGCAAGACGGAAGCGAGAGCACGTGTCAGCGCCGCTGGGCGTGCAGAAATCCGTTTCACATCCGCGAATCACTGCTAGCCTCGGCGGGTCGCCCTGACCTTTTTATGAAAACCACCCGGATCCTTGCTGCTGTGTTGTTATTGGCCGCCCATTGCGGTCTCTCCGGCCCCATTCCCAGCGACTCGCTTGGCCCGCCGCTGCCCGCCGCCTCGCGCCGCGACTTCGATACCGATCGCCCCGACAAAACCAACAGTCCCCACACACTGGACTTCGGCCATTGCCAGGTCGAGGCGGGATTATTCTCCTACTCACGCACCACGCGCTCCGGCGTCCTCACCCAGAATGAAACATGGGCGGATACCACGCTGCGCGTCGCGCTGACCCAGTGGGCGGAAGTCCAGTTAGAAGCGCCTCTCTATCAATCAAACCGCGTCACCGAGGTGGCCGTGCATGACACCCAGCGCACCTGCGGGGTCGGCGATCTTACCGCCACCCTCAAGGGCAATCTGTGGGGCAACGACACCGGCGACTCCGCCGGCGGTGCGGCACTATGGGTCAAGTCGCCCACCGCCAGCCACAATCTCAGCAATGGCCAAGTGGAGGGCGGAATGGTTTTTCTCCTCGGCCTGAAGCTGCCTGAGGACTTTGACCTCGGCATCAACAACGGGCTGGGCATCAGCGTGAACGACCAGAACGTCTATCATGCCGACCTCATCAACTCGCTCTCACTGTCGCACCCGATCGCCGGTCCGTGGTCCGGGTATGTCGAGTTTTTCAGCTCGATTCCGACCCAGGCCAGCGGAAACTGGGTGGGAACCCTTGACCTGGGTGTGTTGCTCATGCTGGGCAAAAATTGCCAACTTGATTCCGGGGTCAACCTGGGTGTCACTCCCGGGGCTGATGCTTGTCAGCCATTCCTCGGCATATCCTGCCGGTTCTAAGCCCGCCACGACCTCACTCGATCGCCCGTAATCCTCATGGAAATTGACCCAATCGAATCCGCAAATGACGCCGCCAGCGACCACTCGGCAGCCAGTCGCCTGAGCTCCTGGGTTGCCATCACGGTCGCTCTGTTAGCGACCTTTCTAGGCGTGTGCAAGGTCAAGGACGATAACATCGTCCAGTCGATGCAACAGGCTCAAGCCGATAAAATCGACCACTGGGCGTTCTATCAGGCACGCAACCTCCGCGAAGAGGTCGCCAAGGCGACCCTCGTTCAACTCACGCTTGCCGCAACCAGCGCCCCCGCTGCCTCCCAAGCTCCCTACCAACAGGCCATCACCTCCTACCAGCAATTGGTCGCCGAGCAGGGTCAAAAAAAGGACGAACTCCGCCACCTCGCCGAACTCGATCAAGCAACCTATGACGCGCTCAACTACCACGACGACCAATTCGATTTGTCGGACGCACTAGTGGCTCTGGCGATTTCGATGCTGGCGCTCACCGCCCTGACTCACAAGCGCTGGCTCTACTGGTTTGCGCTAGTGCCCACGGCGTTGGGCGTGCTGATGGGCTTGGCTGGCCTGCTGGGCTGGCACCTCCACTCGGAGGTGCTCGCACGCTGGTTGTCGTGACCCCTAGCGTAGGCGCTGCGCCGCCGATTCTCGGGCGCTGCGCTTGACGATTCGGGGTTTTTGGTGAAAGACGTGAGCCGCGCGCCGCGTATCGTGCCCCGTCACCATTAGTCTAACAATAATTGACCATGTCCACTGCAACCGAATCCTGCTGTTCAACCACCAAGCTCGGCCTCACCTACGGGGCGCTCCTCCTCCGCCTCTGGCTCGCTGTGCGCGCCATCCAGACCGGTATTGAAAAATTTGCGGGCACTTCGGTTTCCGACCAACCGGTGAAAATCGATGGTGCCGCCAACTCGTACGGCCTATCGGCTGCGAGTTCGGTCAAGGAATACGCGTGGAGCCACTACCACGGCGTGCCGGCCGGGTTGATGGATAAATTCAAGGCCGAGCCGCTGATGCGCAGCTACTCGATTGGCAGCTTCACCTTGGATCCTCTTAAAATCTACGACGTGGTGCTGGGGCCAACCTTGTTAGTGTTAGGTGTAATGCTTCTGTTAGGCATCGCCACCCGCACTTCGTTGTTCCTGCAGGGCCTGCTCTACATCAGCCTCACATGGGGACTCATCCTCATCAAACAGGATGATGGGGTGTCATGGCTTGGCGTTCACCTCGTCCTCATCGTCATGGCGCTTATGCTCGCCGACCACAACCGCTTCGCCATCCTCAAGAAATGGTAATCCCATGAATCAAGTACCCTTCTCACTCAGTCGCCGCGATTTCCTCTCCAAAACCGTCACCGGTGTCGGTGCCGGCTTGGTCCTCGGTGCGCCCACGATTCTCCGTGCCGCCGAGGCGGGTTCGTCCGACAAGATCCACGTCGCCCTGTGCGGCATGGGCAAGCAAGGACGCGTCCTGTTCGAGGCGATGTCCAACATCCCCGGCCTCCACTTCCAAGCGGTCTGCGATATCTGGGACTACAACCGCCAAGGCGGGGTCGCTAAGGTCAAGGCCCTCCAAGGGCATGTCCCAAAATCCTACTCGGATATCGACGAAATGCTCGCCACTGAGAAAGGCCTCGACGCCGTGATCGTCGCCACCCCCGATTTCTGGCACTCCCCGCACACTGTGAAATGCCTCGAAGCTGGCATCAACGTCTATTGCGAGAAGATGATGTCTAACACCATCGACGGCGCCCGCGCCATGGTCAAAGCCATGGAAAAATCCGGTAAACTCTGCCAGATCGGCCACCAACGGCGCAGCAACCCGCGCTATCAGTTTGTCCTCGATCAATTGATCAACGGGAATAAAATCTGCGGCCAAATCGTCAATATCAACGGCCAGTGGAATCGCGCCGTCTCGTCGTCGCAGGATATTGCATTCAACCCAAAACTCACCATCAAGCAGGACATCCTCGATAAATACGGGTTCAAGAACATGCAACAGTTCATGAACTGGCGGACCTATCGAGATCTATCCGGTGGGCCGATCTCTGACCTCGGCGCCCATCAGATCGATATCTATAACTGGTTCCTGGGTGCCACACCGAAGTCGGTGTACGCATCTGGCGGCAATGATTTCTTCAAGAAGCGCGAGCATTTTGACAACGTCATGGCGATCTTCGACTATGATACGCCGCAAGGCGGAGTGCGCGCATTCTATCAAGTGCTGACCACTACCAGCGCGGGCGGCGGCTACTGGGAAAGCTTCATGGGCACCGAGGGCAACATCAAGATGTCCGAGCAGACGGCCTACACGTCGTTGTTCCGTGAAGACAGCGCCCCGTCGTGGGATCCTCTAGTGGAACGTGGGTTCCTCAAGAAAAAGGCCGCACCACCGAAACCCGCCGCCACATCGGGTGCCATCGCCTCGTACGAATCGAAACCGCCCGAAGGGTTCGAACTACCCGGCGACCTGCCGATGATCAAGCTGGCCAGCGGCAACAGCCCGAAACCACCGCATCAACCGCACTTGGAAAACTTCTTTGCTGCAGTGCGCAGCCAAGGAGCGATCAAACTCAATTGCGACGCCCGTCATGCATTCCTAAGTGAAGCGCCGATTTACTATGTGAATCCATCCGCTCTCAGTCACCAACCGATCCAATTTACACCCGAACAACTCTCCGTATGAAAACTAAACTAATAGTTCCCGCGTTGTGCGCATTTTCCGCGCTTGTGTTCTCCGCCTGCGAGAAAAAATCCGAGTCGAGCAGCGCCGCGTCGGCCGCCACCGCCCCAACCGCTACCGCCGCCAGTGGCGCTGCGGGTGGTGTCAAACTGGAATCCGCGCTGCCGCCTGAACTCATCGAGGGGACTCCCAAGCCGATGAATGTGCCCAACTTGGTGCAGGCCCCCTCCGCCGCTCCTGAGTTTTTTGTGCCAGCGGGCACCGTTTTGCTCTCCAAAGGCAAGAAGGTGACTAGCAGTGATGAGAATCCGATCATCGGCAGCCTCGACCTCGTCACCGACGGCGACAAGGATGCGGGCGAGGGATATTTTGTTGAATTGCTCGACGGCAAACAATGGATCCAAATCGACTTGGAAAAATCCACCGATATCTCCGCGATCTGGTTGTGGCACTTCCACTCGCAGAAACGCGCCTATCACGATGTGATCGTCCAAATCTCCGATGATCCAAAATTCGAGGCTGGCGTGACGACGGTGTTCAATAACGACTATGATGATTCCTCCAAGATGGGCAAAGGCAGCGACCTCCCCTACGTCGAATCGCGCTACGGCAAAATCATCGACGGCAAGAACACCAAGGGCCGCTATGTCCGCCTCTATAGCATGGGCAATACCTCCAACGAAATGAACCACTACATCGAAGTGGAAGTTTACGGCAAGGCTCCCTGAGCCATCAATCCCTAACCGGGAAATGCATTTTTACCCACGGCGCGGCACTCCACCGCACCGTGGTTTTTTTTGGCGCGTGAGCATCCCGCAGAGTGATCGAAAAACCCTGGTTTTAGAGGCTCTTTTGGGTCGGAAGCAGGGCGTTGGAGAACAGCAATCCGGCGATCAGCGCAATGAACACCATCAGCGCCTGATTGCCGCTGGTGGCACCAGGAAGAATGTTTGCGCCTGACACCCAGTGGTTGAGAATCATGTAGGTCTTGCTCCCCGGCACTAGTAACACAATACCCTGTGTCATTAAAATCGAACCAGGACCGCGGGTGACTCTCGAGTATAAATTGCTGAATAGCCCGACCGCCAGAGAGCCGATGAACATTCCGGCATACATGCCAAACGATGCTTCCCCTGCACTCGCAGCACCGAAGGCAAGCGCGGCTGATAGAATCCCCCACAGAATTTTTCGCTTTGGGATATTAAAGGCGAGGCCAAGACCTAAGGATAGTCCTGCGACTGAAGGCCAGGTTTTCCAATTCGGCAGCAGCGGCAAATGCGCAGCGGCACCGCCATCCACACGGAAGAGGAAATTCGCCACCGCCATTCCGCTGATCACGCCAAAAAATAACTTCAATAACAACATCGCCGCATCCACCAACCGGGAACTGCCGGAAATCAAATGCCCGGCAGAGATTTCAGTTAAGGCGACCGTTAGCGCAAGTCCTGGAATGAAGATGATGATCGATGAGAGAATGACAAAGGGCACGTTGATACCGATGCCAAGCGCCGTCACCGCACTGGCGAGCACGCCGGAAACAAATGGAGCGAGGATGGTGACTACCGGTTTCCAACTGACGTGACGCACACTCAGATCCGTGATGAAAAATAAGATCAATGAAAGCAAGCTGGCAGCGATGCAGTCCTGCGCATTCGCTGAGAGCAACGCGGCGAACGAACCACCGATAAGCGCCCACGACAACGCATTGGTCAAATACGAATAATTCCATGGCGCGGTGCTCACTCGTTCAAGTTGCTCGATTCCCTCGCTGAAACTGATTCGCTTGTCGGCGATGCTTTCCACTAGGCGGTCGATTTCCCAAAGTCGGCCGAGGTTGATTTCTGCGGGCTCGACCCGCTCGATGTGAATGAACTGGTCGAGGTCGTCATCTTCCCAAAACGCACACGTGAAGGTTGTTGGAGTGATCATGACGCTGCCATTGAGACCGAGCATACGCGTGACATTCATGAGATGCCGTTCGACGCGCTGACTGGTCGTGCCGCATTCATGCAATGCTCGTCCCAACTTCACCACGAAGCGGGTTCTCATGCGAAATTCAACGGAGTCCATCGACATAACGACAGCGGATGTATGGTCGGCTCGAGCGACTCTCGCAAGGGATTCTTTCTCGGCGGCAGGCGCCTATTACATAATTGGCAGCGCCCATGGCGTGCAACTCCGACGCATCGCTGACTGAAGTGGTCCCGCGAAACGGAGCCGTGTCCTAGCTATGGCGCGGAAGGTTTCGGGAGTCTAGAAAGACAGCGAAACCAAGGAAACGAGCCCAACCACCTTCAGAAAAAGTCATCATCCGCTTTTACAGAAAAAGATTTGCGCGACCTACATTTCACCCAAAAATTCTGCGGCAGGGGCAAATTTTGAACTTCGGGTTCATTTGGAGACAACATACCCGTGATGACCGCCGGTCAGTAGCGTGTAGGCAAATACGCAATCCGGGGATATCTTAGATCAGACCGGGCGCGCGTCTGTTAGGATATACTAAAGGCGTCCTCGGGGGGGGGGGCTGTCGTGTTGTGGCATCATATCGTGGCAGACCGCTTGGGCGGTGGGTTGGACGTCATAGGAAAGGGCGGACGTGATCCCGGTAGGCTGGAAGAAAAAGACGGCTTTTGAGGAGGGGGATTGGGGCGGGGAAAGGCGGGCGGACAACTTGGAAGATCGTGGACCCTGGCGCTGTCGTTCAACAAAACAGCGAGGCGGCAGGATTTCGGAAGATTTAGGAGCAGGCGGTGAAACTCCCCTTTGCGCCGAGCTTCGCGTGTGTTGTTGTTGCGGCATGCAGCCGCTTGATCTCGTGACTCTCATCGGCGCGGTCATCTTCTGCCTTCTTCAAGCCTCCTTGATGATTGGATTGCTGGTGAATCGGGCCAAACGCCGCCATGGTGAGGCGGAAGCGACGCTAATTGCCGACATCTCGTCCAAGTTTGTGAATCTCCCGGCCGGTGAAGTGGACCGCGAGATCATGGATGCCGAACGCCGCATTTGCGAGTTTCTGGACCTGGATATTTCAGCAATTTGGCAGTGGTCGGATGGTTCTCCTGGGTTTTTCATGCTCACCCACTACTACAGCGCGCAAGACGGACCGCAACCTTCCATCCGCCTGCACCAGGAGGATTTCCCTTGGTTCCGACAGCTGATGCTGGAGGGGCGCATCGTGCCTATTGCCTCGTTGGATGACATGCCGGCAGAGGCTAACTATGACCGAGAAAACTGCCGCCGACTCGGAATCAAATCGAATCTGTGCATCCCGCTCATGGTGGGCGGGCAGCCAGTTGGCATCTTGGGCCTCAATACCACGCGGGCAACACGTAAATGGCCAGACCCGCTGGTGAAGCGATTGCAACTCGTGGCGCAAATATTCACCAATGCATTGGCCCGCAAGCAGGCTGACCAGGCCTTGCGCGAGAGTGAGTTGCGCATGACCCTGGCGGCGGAAGCTGCGAATTTTGGCGTTTGGGAGTGGCGCGTCACCCGCGACATTGTCTGGGGCTCTGACCGCTGGCAGCGAATGTTCGGGTTCGAAGCCGGGGAGGTCATCCGTTTTGAAAAGGTTATCCAGAGAATCCATCCCGACGACCGAGACACCGTAAAGCACGAGGTGCAGTACGCGGTTGAGAACCAAACCGACTACGCGGGTGAGTTCCGCCTCGATTGGCCGGACGGCACGCAGCATTGGGTCGCCGTGCAAGGCCGCGTGGGGACAGACGCGGACGGGACGTCGGCCCGGATGCTGGGTGCGGCGATTGACATCACCGAGCGAAAACATGCCGAAAAAGAGTTTCTCGCCAACGAGGCACGTCTGGCCGCGGGAACGGAGTTAGCTGGCCTTGGCTGCTACGAAATCGATTTCGCCAATCTCACCAGCTTCGTCGATGACCGGTTTTACGCCATCTGCGGTGTTCCATCGGGCCATCACCAAGGCCTTCAAGCACTGGCGTTTTGGATGGAACGTCTGCATCCCGACGACCGCCCATGGATCCTGGATGATCGCGAGAAGTTGCACAATGGGAGAATTGACCGAATATCGATTGAGTATCGCTACCTGCATCCAACCGAGGGGTTGAAATGGATTCGCCATATAGCCAAGGTTGAGGCGCGTGACGCCACCGGACAAGCGGTCCGCACGTATGGGGTGGTGCGCGATATTACCACACGGCGGAGCGCGGAAATGGAGGCCCGCGACTTGCGCGTCAACTTGGCGCATGCTGGCCGGGTCACCTTGCTCGGTCAACTGGCCTCCGCGCTGGCTCACGAACTCAGTCAGCCGCTCGGAGCCATTTTGCGCAACGCCGAAGCCGCTGACATCATACTTCAATCGTCTGCGCCGGATTTGGAAGAGCTGCGCGCCATCGTCAAAGACATCCTGAGCGACGACGCGAGGGCAGGTCAGGTGATCGACCGGCTGCGGTCATTGCTCAAGCGCCGGAGCGTAGACACCCAGCCAATCGAATTGCCAAGCGTGATCACCGAAGTCTTGGCGCTGGTTCAAGCTGACGCAGCCGCACGTCAGGTGAAGATCACTTTCTCCGCGATGCCGGGGCTGCCAACGGTCTCAGGCGACCGCGTTCATCTTCAGCAGGTCATGCTCAATCTCCTCGTCAATGCCATGGATGCGCTGGAGGGATATGCGCCAGACCAGAGCACCATTCAAGTGTCCATGCTCCAGGTGGATCCTGCCACCGTTGAAGTCCGGGTGGTCGACAACGGGCCGGGGATACCCGGCGAATCCCAGGAACGCTTGTTTGAACCGTTTTTCACCACCAAGTCCAATGGTATGGGTATGGGCCTGCCCGTGTCGAAGACGATTATCGAGGCGCATAAGGGAAAACTCTGGGCGGAGAATGGGTCGCAAAGCGGGGCATGTTTCTGTTTTTCGGTGCCGGTGGCCAGCGGCGCAGGCACGGTGACGAGTGGCGAGAGGGGGGACAGCAAATGAACCCTTCACCCCCCGATCACCCGTCCCAGGCCACCGTCTTCGTTGTGGATGACGACGTTTCCTTCCTGCGTGCCGTCTCGCGACTTCTGCGGGCCTCGGGTTTCCATGTGGTCATCCACAACTCGGCGGCGGAGTTCCTGGCGGAATTGCGGCCCGAAATGCACGGCTGCGTGATCACCGACCTCATGATGCCAGGCATGGACGGAATGGCTTTGCAGGAGGCGCTGCGCAAAGCAGGCAGCCCCCTGCCACTCGTTTTCCTTACCGGTCAGGGTGACATTCCCACCACCGTGCAAGCCATGCGGGGCGGCGCGGTGGATTTTCTAACCAAGCGTGCGGCCAAAGTTGACCTGATTGCGGCTGTCAACCGCGCCCTGGCCCGCAACCAACAGGAACAGGCCGACCTGGAACAGCTACAGACGTTGCGTCAGCCATTCGAGTTGCTGACCGACCGTGAGCGGGAAGTCCTCCGGCTTGTGGTGCAGGGCAAGCTCAACAAGCAGATCGCCGGCGATTTGGGCATCCATGAGCGCACGGTGAAACTTCACCGCACCCATCTCACCACCAAACTCGGTGTTCACTCAGTGGCCGAACTGACGCTCATGGTCCAGGCCGCGGGCGGGTTCCAGCCATGAATCGATCGTTGCCCCAAAACCTTCCCTAAAGGGCAGTTGACGCTACGTCGATACTCGTGGGAGCATCCACCCTGTCGAACCCACCACGAACATAACCATGAAATTCCATCAACTGCTCATCCTGCCCGTCGCCATCACCGCCCTCGTTGGCTGCACCACTATCAAGACCGAATCCAGCACTTCCGCCAAAATCAAACAAGGCGTGCCTGGCGGAGAGGTGGTCCAAACCACCAAAATCAGGGCCACCGTCACCGGCATCGACACCGCCAAGCGCAAAATCACCCTGGTCACTCAAGACGGCCAGAAACTCAAGGTCATTGCCGGCCCGGAAGTAGTGAACTTCAATCAGATCCGCATCGGCGACCAACTCAAGATCACGCTGACCGAGCAACTTGTCATCCGCATGGCCAAGCCGGGCGAGAAAAACCAGGATGGTGGCACCGCTTTCGTCGGCCTCGCGCCGGTCGGTGCCAAACCCGGCGTGGTGACGGCCGGAACCTATCAGACAACGGCCACCGTCACGGCCATCGACACCAAGAACCACAAGGCCACGCTCAAGTTTGCCGACGGCACATCCAAAAAAGTCACCGTCCGTCAGGACGTGGACCTGACGAAGCGCAAGGTCGGCGAAAAAGTGGTGATCCGTGCCACCGAAGTCTTTGCCGTGCTGATTGAAAAACCATAAACCACCATGTCCGCGAGCATCCACTTCGACCCCGATAACCAAATCTGCGAACTCCACGTCCGAGGAACCCTGAAGCGCGCCGAGTTCGCGTCCTGCGAGAGCGAACTGGCAGAGCGCATCTCGGCGGGCGCACACCCCCGCATGCTGGTGATTCTCCAAAACTTCGGCGGCTGGGAACGCGGCGAGGATTGGAACAACCTCGACTTCATGTTCACCCACGGCGCGAAGATCGCCAAAATCGCCATCGTCGGCGCTGGCACCAAAGAGGCGGAGATCAAGGCTTTCACCGGAGCGGGTCTGCGCCCCTCGCCGGTGGAGTTTTTTGCCGCGGAGGATCAGGCGGAAGCGCGTACCTGGCTACTCGCGTGAGCGCCAGGGAATCGCACCGAAAACCATTCATTTGAGTCACTACAAAAATACAATCACGATGAAACCAACCGCCCTATTTGCTGCCCTCAGCCTTACGCTTGGCACGGGTTACATGCCGCAGACTCTGGCGCAGACCGAGGGTCTGAAACTCGACCGATCGGTGCTGCCGATCCCGGAACCGGACTACCCCCGAAGCACGATACTCGATGCCCGCGACGCCAAGGCCCCGCCGCTCTTCGCGATCAAGGCACCCGCGGGAGCACCCAACGTGCTCATCGTGCTGGTGGACGACATGGGCTTCGGCATGCCGAGCACTTTCGGCGGGCCGGTGCGCATGCCGTCAGCCGACCGACTCGCTGACCATGGATTGCGCTACAACCAGTTTCACACCACTGCGGTCTGTTCACCCACGCGGACCGCCCTACTATCGGGCCGCAACCACCACATGAACAACATGGGGAGCATCACCGAAACTTCCACGGGGTTTCCGGGCAACACCGGGCAGCGGCCTAACAGCGTCGCGCCGCTCGCCGAGATGCTGCGCCTTAACGGCTACAGCACCTCATTCTTCGGCAAGAACCATGAGACGGCCCCGTGGGAGGTCAGCGTCTCCGGCCCGACCGACCGCTGGCCGACGCGCTCCGGCTTCGACAAGTTCTACGGTTTCTTCGGCGGCGAAACCGACCAGTGGAATCCCACGATCTATGATGGGATGACTCGCATCCCCACACCGCACACCCCGGGTTACAATTTCATGACCGACATGACCGATCAGGCGATTTCCTGGATGAAGTTCCAGAAGTCGCTCACGCCGGGCAAGCCGTTCTTCATGTATTTCGCACCGGGTGCCACCCACGCGCCGCATCATGTGCCCGCAGAATGGATCGCCAAAAACAAGGGCCGCTTCGACGGCGGCTGGGACAAGCTGCGCGAGGAAACACTGGCGCGGCAGATCGCGCTGGGCGTCGTGCCAATGGGCACGAAGCTGGCTAACAAACCCGAGGCGATCAAGGATTGGGACAATCTAAGTGCCGACGAGAAGAAACTCTTCGCCCGGCAGATGGAAGTCTATTCCGCCTTCGGAGAATACGCGGACAATGAGATCGGCCGCCTGTTCGATGCCGTCGCCGCGACCGGCCAGCTCGACAACACCCTAATCTTTTACATCCTCGGCGATAACGGTAGCAGTGCCGAGGGCGGCATGAGTGGCATGTTCAGCGAGATGACCTATTTCAATGGCGTGACCGAGACCGTGCAGGACATGCTCAAGCACTACGACGAGTGGGGCGGGCCTTCCACCTATCCGCACATGGCCGCAGGCTGGGCCGTCGCAGGCGACACCCCGTTCATGTGGACCAAGCAGATGGCCAATAACTACGGAGGCACGCGCAATGGCATGATCGTCTCGTGGCCCAAGGGCATCAAAGCAACCAACCAAGTGCGCTCGCAGTGGCACCACGTCATTGACGTCGCCCCCACTGTGCTCGAAGCAGCGACCCTGCCCGAGCCCAAGAGCGTCAACGGCACCGTTCAGTCCCCCATCGAAGGCGTGAGCATGGTTTACAGCTTCGACAATCCCGCTGCGAAGAGCACACACACGACACAGTATTTCGAGATCTTCGGCAATCGGGCTATCTATCACGAAGGCTGGTTTGCTGGCACCGTTCACCGGGCAGCATGGGAGAAAACGCCCCGGCAGAAGCTGCAGGATGATCCGTGGGAACTCTACGATACGACCCAGGACTTCAGCCTCGTGAACGACCTGGCCAAGACCAATCCGGCGAAGCTCAAGGAGCTACAAGACATCTTCATGAGGGACGCGAGCAAGTATCGCGTTCTTCCCATTGATGACCGCCTGATGGAACGCATGGTTGCGTCATCGGCTGGACGACCCGACCTGATGGGTGAGCGCACTTCGCTCACGCTCGCACCGGGTATGGACTCGATGAGCGAGAACGTTTTCATCAACATCAAGAACCGGTCGCTCTCCATCACTGCGGATGTGGAGATACCCGAAGGTGGTGCGAATGGCGTGATCCTCGCTCAAGGCGGACGGTTCGGCGGCTGGAGCCTGTATTTCAAGGACGGCAAGCCGACCTATTGCTATAACTTCGTCGGGCTGCATGAATACAAAGTCGCAGCCCCGAACGCAGTGGCGGCGGGCAAGGCCACCATCCGCATGAACTTCGACTACGACGGCGGCGGCATCGGCAAGGGCGGAACCGCCACCCTCCTCGTCAACGGTGAGAAGGTCGCCAGTGCTCGGATCGAACAAACGCAATTCGGAATCTTCTCGGCGGACGAAACGGCAGCCGTCGGAGTGGATGACGCCACGCCGGTCACGGCGGACTATAAGGAACGCGATAACGCTTTCACCGGCAAGATCCTCAAGGTCACCGTCGATGTGAAACCCGTAGGGGCAGCGGTCAAGGCGCAGGCCACTGCCGCCACGCACGAGACCGAGATGAAGAAGGCCTTGTCTGATTAACAGATATCGATCCAGCATCTCTCGAAGGAACGGAACCATGCGGTTGCGCAAAGCAAGCAACAGACCCGCACGGAGCAATCCAAGCCTCGTCATCGAACGGCGGGGCAGTTTGGCCCATGCTGGGCGGGTCACCTTGCTCGGGCAACTGGCCTTTGTCCTAGTGTGGTTGCTGGCGACGCTGCCGGGTTTTTGCCAGGACATTGAACCCCGCCGCTGGAGCCATTTGCCGATTGGCAGCAGTTTCAGCGGTGTGGCGTATGCCTATACCAAGGGCGATGTTACTTTCGATCCGGTGCTGCGGATCGAGGATGGCACATTCAATTTGAGTTCGGCCGCCCTCAAATACATCTACGCCTTCGAGATGCTAGGCAAGTCCGCCCGCGTCGATCTGACCCAGACCTACCAGAGCGGCACCTGGAGCGGGTTGCTTGATGGCGTTCCCACTAGTGTCGAGCGGGATGGCTTCGCGGACACCAATCTCCGCTTCGCTGTGAACCTTTACGGTGCTCCGCCGCTAGCAGGACAGGAGTTCCGCGACTACCGGGCCAAAACGGATTGCGAGACCATTGTCGGCATTGGGTTGGTGATGCAGCCTCCAACCGGCCAGTATTTCGAGGACAAACTGATCAACCTCGGATCGAACCGCTACACGTTCACTCCCCAGTTCGGGGTGGTTCACACCCGTGGGAAATGGTCGGGGGAACTCTCCAGCTCGGCGAGTTTCTACACCGACAACAACGATTTTTTTCATGACAAACAGCTTGAGGATGACTGTTATCTTGTCGGCCAGGGGCATCTGATCTACACTTTCATGCCGGGTCTTTGGCTTGGGGCCAGCTTGGGATACGGTTATGGCGGAGCGTCCACCATCAATGGTGTCTCCGCTCATGACCGGAAAGGGAATGTCGGCTGGGGGCTTAGCGCGGGCATCCCGGCCAGCCGGGTTTTCGGCTTCAAGATCGCCTATATCGGCACCCGCACCGATCAAAAAACCGGCTCCGATACCAACACCCTCGCCATCGGTTGTTCGTTGCAGTGGTGAATGCCGCGGATCGTGGATTCCTGAAACCTTCCCTAAAGGGCAGTAGACGGCTCAGCGGTTTCTTTGGAAAAGTGGGCCCGTTGGACGAATTGTCGGTCAAACCGTCACGCAGCCAACCCGATTGAAAACGCACCACATTATCTGATAATCACCATGAAACCGCAATTTTTGACACTCGCCGCCATTCTGGTCTCGACTCCTTGCTCGTTCGCCGGCAGCTCCGCCTCGACCCAGCCGATGGTCGTGCCTCCTCCAGCCGCCACCCAGGACGCATGGTCGTTTGAAGCCTCTCCCTATGTCTGGTTGGCGTGGTTGGACACAGAAGCAAGCCTGCCGTGGGCGGGTCCCGGACTGCCTGATACGGCGCAAAGCCTGGACCGAAAAATCACCGGTGCCTTTATGCTGGAAGGCAAAGCCCACTATCATTCGTTTGGTGCGTTCGGACAATTCAACTGGCTGCAAATGGACTCCGAGACCAGCCGCCAGGGATTGCTCTACTCCGGCGCAAAGGTGAAAACCGATTACATTTACTCAACCGCCGGATTTTCCTACGAACTGCCTCTGGAGGGAGCCTTCCACATGGACCTGCTGGCGGGCGCGAGTCTCTGGAACATTTCTACGGACTTCGAATTGAAAGCCGGGTTGCTGCCCGGCTACTCATCCAGGAACAGCGGGACCACGGTGCGCCCGTTAGTGGGCACCGATATGCGCTATGACCTGAACCCACAATGGCAGTTGCTGGCACGCGGAACGGTGAGCGGCAGCGCCAGTGAAAACACTCAGTGGGATCTATACGGCGGCGTCGGCTATCAATTCACTGACTGGTGCGTTGGCACCCTCGGCTATCGCTACCTCACAGAGAAATTCGACCAGAACCGGATCACCGTCGACACCACCGTGCAAGGACCCCAGCTGGGAGTCACCTTCAAGTTCTGAACCTCACGGACAGCAACCGCGGCTGAGACGACGAGCGAATCCTTACAGTTAGTGCATGGAGCCCCCGTCGCCTGATGATAGGCAAGCTGCTTCTTGCCACCTACCCGTCCCCTGCAACCTTCCCTAAAGGGCAGTAGATGGAATGTCGGATACTTTGGTAAAGCACACACTTCGATGGACAGCAGGTGCAATAATTATGTGGCGGTGGTGGACGACGACGCGAGCGTCGGTCGGTCATTCAGCCGCTTGCTCAGCGCGGCGGGATTCCAACCCGTCACCTACTTGTCCGCTGAGGCGTTTCTCGAGGACAGCAAGCGCCCGCTCTTCGATTGCCTGGTGCTGGATATTCAATTGGATGGGATGTCAGGGCTGGAGCTGAGCCGGCGCCTCTCGGCGGTCAAGGACAACACGCCCGTCGTATTCATCACTGCACACGATGATCCCGCAGTGCGGGCGGAGGCGCTGGCGTCGGGTTGCGCGGGCTTTTTCCGCAAGACCGATCCGGGCACGCTGGTCCTCGATGCCATCAGCAAGGCCGTCATGACAGTCATCACCTTCCCCAAAGGGCAGTAGACGACTTTTCTGATACTGCCACTAATTGTCCTCACCTTGATAAGGGATCAGCAAAGTACCCCCCCACACCACTGATCCAGGCGACCGGGCCTGATTTACCAAGCCTCCATCTCCGCCGGTCCGGGGATGGAAAACAAAACACACACAATCATGACAGCCCGTGAAGAAGCAACAAGCGTCACCCTCGTGTGCGGCGGCTCAATCAAAGACCTCTCCAAACAAACACCCACCACCATGAACGCCACCCAAAAAAAATCAGACACCGTCGCTCTGGACTGGAGCGAAGTTTATTACACTAACTGTCCCCTCGTATCGGCGAGCAACGTCGATCAGGAACTCGGCTGGACCCGTGAGGAATATAAAAAAATCGGCGTGAAATACGCCTTCCTCCGCTCGCAGCGCGGCAACAACTGGTATCCGCACTATATCCACAACATGGACAACCTGATCCGCTTCGGCGGTCTGTTCCCGCCCATCCACGTCCAGGCGGACCTCCGCCGGACATTGCTGTTAGGCGTGACCCACGCACCGGCTGAAGGCGGCTGCCTGATGGTGCGTTCCCGCGATGACATCTATCGGGTCACGGAACTGAAAGGCAAGAAGATCGGCCTTTCCAAGAGCTTGAACACCATCAAGAACGATTGGTGGCGCATTCAGGAACACATGCAGATCGAACTGATGCTCAGGGTCAACGGCATGACCATGGACGATGTCGAGATCGTCGAGTTTCCCTATCCGGACGACTGGTATGACAAGGCCGAGATGCTCGATCCGATGGACAACGCGTCCGAGTTGTGGCTCAAACGCGACCACAAGCGCGACCTTGCCTTCCGTCCGCTGGAAACCGCGCTTCTGACGGGCAAAGTTGACGCGATCTACACCCAGAGCGGGCCATTCCAGCACCTTCAGGAGGCGACCGGCAAGATGAAGGCGATTGAGGATTTGTCCAAGTATCCGGATTGGACGCTGCAAGTGGCCAACATCCCCGCCGTCATCACCTGCACCGACGTGATGGCCAAGGAACACCCCGAACTCGTTGTCACCTTCCTCAAGGGCATGATCAAGGTGGGGCGCTGGTCTAACGAGCACAAGCACGCTGCTGCCGCCATCCTCGACAAGCAGACGTTCTATGTGGACGTGGAAGACACCTATGAGGGCATCAAACCCATCGACATGGTTCCCAACCTCTCGCCGCAGAACCTGGTGTCCGTCGAGATTGGCAAGGACTTCATGCTCAAGAAGGGCTACATCAAGAATGACTTTGATGTGCAGACGTGGGCCGCGCCGCAATTCCTCGAACAGGCCGCCCGCGAACTTCTGGAGGAGGAATGGACGAAGCGAACCAAATCCAAACTTCCCGCAGTCGCGGCATCCCTGGCCTCCGGAGGCATGCTCGGTTAATCCATGCCCATCCACCCGATAGCCCGCGTCCACTCACTCAAGGGCCGCGGGCACTTAACTCGTTACCATTCCAGTCATGATTGATCCCACTACAAATCCACCCAAGGAAAAACAAACCTCCCTGGGACTCTATGTCACGGCGAGGGAGGCCCTTGAAATGGGCCGCGCAAATTTTTTTCTGTAAAAGTGGCTGAGACGAGCACATGATCGGAAAGTACGTTAAGAACCAAGGCAATGAGTACGTCAAACTACACGAAGACCGCCAGATTTCCCTCTTCTAATACCCCGCCC